>MHAF01000082.1 GCA_001802865.1 Ignavibacteria bacterium RBG_16_34_14 | reverse complement strand
CCGCTAAGATCAATATCAAGACCTTCCCCAACATATTTTAGTGAGGTTTTATTTATGATTTTCTGGGTTTTAAATTTCTGCTCAACAGGTTTATAATAAATAAATGCAAATGCATCCCAGGGAATTAAAAGGCTGATTGAATTCTGAAGTGCGGTTCCTAAATCCTGTTCACTTTCAAATTTATATTCGGGACTTATTAAACTTAAAATTCCTTTTAATCTCTGTTGAGATACATTATCAGCATGCTTTTCCTCAAAAATTGAAATGACCATTGTAATAACGCGGACAAACCTGCCCATAGCATAAATTGTCTCTATCCCAAAAGCATCAGAAACTTTGGAATCCATTGCTATAATTGCTATAAGCTGCTTTTCATAAAAGAGAGGAACACCAACAAAGCTTCTTATTCCCTGTGGTGAGTTATAATACCTTATAACATCTGCTTCAGCAGCTGGAGAAATATCGCTCAGCAGTTCAGGTTCACCTTTCTGAATCATCTTGCTTAAAATATCATCCTCTATATCGAATTTTCTTCTCGACATTTCAGTTGAATTAGAAACGAATTTTTCAATAGATAATTTTTCTTTCTGCTTGTTATACCAGAAGAAAACTGCTGTGTGTGCATTATAAGCTTCTTTTATTACAGTAAGAATTTTTTCAAGCACAAAAGTAAACTGGGAATCATGACCCATTTCATCAGGTATCTTTTCATTTGCTATCTCTTCAAATTTTTCTTTGAGGTCAGGAGGCTTAACTGTTGTTTTGGGTGTTTTAAAATCAGGAGTGTAAGTTTCGGAAGTTATTATTTCCACATCTTTATTCCTGGAAACAATTTTAAAAGATTCATCAAAACCAATGTGTGAAGATGAATCGGGCTTTGAATATAAGTCATTTCCTAAGTCTTCATTTTCATCATAATCTGAAATGTAGTCTTTCCCGAACTTTAGAGAATCCCGGAGAAAAATTATAAAGGCAACATAGATTACGATAAGTGAAATTGTAATTATTCTTATTACTGTGTCATCTGTTAGAAATAATACTATAGCAAGAACAGGAATTATTGAGAATATTAATAATCTTTTTCTTTGTCTGCGGTCCATTTAAATGCAGAATAATGGGATGTTAAAAAAACAATGACAAATATATATCTACTGAATGCGAATATCAAACAAAGTAAGCTCACTAAAGTATTATAGTTAGAAAATTTGGTATCGGTCAATTCGTAATCGCACTCTTAATCTTCATTGTAATCACTTTTTAATCGAGTCAGAGTACGATTATGATTAAGATTACGACTCATTTTGTTTGACTTCATTCAATAAAACAGACTATCGAACTTCTTCAGAACTTCTTTCTTTCCGGTTTTTTTTACAGCAGAATAAATAAATAAATTCTCACCGAATTTTAATTCAGGGAAAGCATCCATAACCATTTTTTTAGAAGGATTAAGTTCTGACCACTTTAATTTATCTGCTTTAGTTAGAATTACAAGATAAGGCAGGTTATTATATTTGAGATGAGAATTTAGCTGATGATCAAGTTCTGTTGGTTTATGCCGGCTGTCTATAATATGACAGGCTAAAATTATATAACCCGATTTGTTTATAAACTCACTTACTAAATTTCCCCATCTTATTCTTTCTTCATTACTTACTTTTGCATAACCGTAACCGGGTAAATCAACAATATAAAACTTTTCATCAATCAGGTAATAATTTATAGATCTTGTTTTACCCGGAGTTGAACTGATTTTAGCAAGGTCTTTCCTGTTAAAAAGAGAATTTATGAAAGATGATTTGCCAACATTAGACCTGCCGCAAAGAATTATTTCAGGTAAACGCAGATTAGGAATATCTTTTAGATTATAAACAGATTTTATGAAAGATTGTTTTTCAAACATTATAAAAATAAAAATAGTAAAAACAGAGATGTGTAATAACTTTTAAAACAAAAAATCCCCGCTTAAACGAGGATTTAATTTTTCATTCAGAAAAAATTACTCCTCTTTCTTTTTACGTCCCTTCTTCTTAGATTTTTCTTTGGCGTCTTCTTCTTTTTTCTTGGAACTTTCTTCATCTTTTTTCTTTTTGCGCTGTTTTTTCTTCGGTTTCTCCTCAGCTGCTGCTTCTTCTACAACTTTGGCTTCTTCAACTTCAGGAGCTTCCTCTTTTTCCTTCTCCTTTTTCTTAGCTTTCTTTACTTCTTTCTTTTCTTTTTTCTCTTCTTCTTTTGCTTTCATTACTTCATTATAATCAACAAGCTCAAGAATAGCCATATCAGCCGCATCACCTTTGCGGCTTCCGAGCTTCACAACTCTTGTATAACCACCAGGTCTGTCGCCCACCTTTTGCAGAATATCTCCAAATAATTCATTAGCGGCACTTTTATCTTGTAAAGCACTTATAACCTGTCTTTTTGAATGAAGACTGTTCCTGCGGGCTTTTGTAATTAGAGTTTCAGCAAAAGACCTCGCTTCTTTTGCCTTTGCCAGGGTTGTTCTTATTCTTTTATGTTTGAAAAGAGAAGAAGCAAGAGCTTTTAACAAAGCTTTACGATGACTTCCTGTTCTGCTAAGTTTTCTTCCTCTGACTCTGTGTCGCATTATTTATCCTGGTTAAGATTAAGTTGTTTCAGTTTCTTCCTTCAGATATTTGTCCACATCCATCCCAAACTCAAGACCAAGGGTTTCAACAATCTCCATAAGTTCAGAAAGAGATTTTCTTCCAAAGTTTCTGAATTTAAGCATCTCCTGTTCATCTTTTCTTACAAGTTCTGCAAGGTTCTTTATATTTGCGGCTTTAAGACAGTTATGAGATCTTACACTTAATTCAAGATCATCAACAGGTGTTAAGAGTATTTTTCTTATTCTTTCTGTTTCAGTGTCTTTTGGAACTGCAGCTTGTTCTTCCTCCTGTTCAATATCAAAATTAATGAATAACTGAACATGCTCTCTGAGAATTTTTGCAGCTTGTGTTAACGAATCGTCAGGTGTAATAGATCCATCAGTTGTAATTTCAATTGTAAGCTTTTCATAATCAGCTTTGTCTCCAATTCGAACATTCTCAACATCATATTTCACATTTTTAATTGGAGTAAAGATTGAATCAATCGGAATTACACCAATTGATTGTTCAGGTGAAATATTTTCGGAAGCGGGAACATAACCTACTCCCTTACCAACACGAATTTCAACATCAAGCTTAAGGTTTTTATTAAGCGTAGCGATATGAAGATCAGGATTAAGAATTTCTATCTCATTGCTGGCTTTCTGAATATCTGCAGCAGTCCATTCACCCTGACCACTGAATGAAAGATCAATCTTATTTGGTTTCTTGTTCAGAAGTTTCATTCTTACCTGCTTCAGGTTAAGAATTATTTCAGAAACATCTTCAACAATACCTTCAATAGTGGTAAACTCATGCAATACACCACTGAATTTAACCGAAGTTATAGCAGCTCCGGGTAAAGAGGAAATAAGTACTCTTCTAATAGAATTACCTAATGTAACACCATAGCCTCTTTCAAGCGGATGCAGCCAGAATCTGCCAAAAGTATTTGTATATGATGACTCATCAAGTACGACAGTTTCCGGCATCTTTAAATATGATAAACTCATTTATTAATCCTCTAAGATTTTTTAATCAAAAAAAATTTTTTATTTAGAATAAAGCTCAACCACAAGTTGTTCATTTGCATTAAGCGGAACTTCAGACCTTTCAGGAACCTGAACAAAGGTACCGCTTAACGATGCTTTATCAATCGTAAGCCAGGAATACTGATTATCTCTTACTTTTTTAAGTGAATTATGAATTGCATCCATCTTCTTACTTTTTTCACGGATGCGGATTACATCTCCCGGATAAATAGTATATGAAGGAATGTTAACCAGCTTGTTATTTACCAGCACATGCCTGTGACCTACAAGCTGACGGGCAGCAACTCTTGTCGGTGACAGACCTAACCGATAGATCACATTATCAAGCCTACTTTCGAGTAATTTTACAAGATTATCGCCAGTAATACCTTTTTGCCTGTTTGCTTTTTCAAAAAGATTTCTGAATTGCTTTTCATATAATCCATAGATTCTTTTAATCTTCTGTTTCTCCCTTAACTGAACTCCATACTCAGATATTTTCTGACGTCTTGATTGTCCATGTTCTCCAGGAGGATAATTTTTCTTTTCCATTGGACTTTTGCCCATCAGAGATTTCGGACTTCCGAACAAATCCTGTTTTTCTCTTCTGCTCAGCTTATATTTTGGACCAGTGTATCTACCCATTACTCAATTAACTCCAATTATAAATTAAACTCTTCTTCTTTTAGGTGGTCTGCATCCGTTATGTGGAATTGGTGTAACATCACGGATTGATGATACATCCAAACCAGCAGTATGTAATGCTCTAATTGCAGCTTCTCTTCCGGATCCAGGACCTTTAACAAAAACTTCTACTCTCCTCATTCCAAGATCATAAGCTTCTTTTGCTGCAGCTTCTGCTGAAACCTGTGAAGCAAACGGAGTATTTTTTCTTGAGCCTTTAAAGCCATTTTTTCCTGCGGACGACCATGCAATTGTATTTCCATAAATATCTGTTATTGTAACAATCACATTATTAAATGTAGCTTTTATATGAGCTATACCATTTGCATCAACGTGAGTTTTTTTCTTTACCTTTTTTACTGTTGCTGCTTTAGCCAACTAATACTCCTTGGTTTTAATTATTTTTTAGTAGGAACCTTTTTCTTACCGGCAACTGTTTTACGTTTACCTTTTCTTGTCCTTGAATTCGTTCGGGTTCTTTGTCCTCTTACAGGTAAGCCTCTTCGGTGTCTTATACCACGATACGAACCAACATCCATTAATCTTTTAATATGCTGCTGAACTTCAGAACGAAGTGCACCTTCAACTTTATAATCAGCCTGGATAGCAGCTCTTATTTGTGCAACTTCCTCATCAGTTAAATCAGAAATTTTTTTCTTAGGATCTACTTTTGCCTTTTCAAGAATTTCAGCAGAAACAGTTTTTCCAATTCCGAAAATATATTGAAGACCGAAAAGGACCTGTTTGTTTTTTGGTAAATCAACACCGGCAATACGAGCCACTTAAATACTCCTTACTTTATTAACCCTGACGTTGTTTGTGTTTTTTATTTTTACAAATAACTCTAACAACGCCTTTGCGTTTAATTATTTTACAATTTTCACATATTTTTTTTACTGAAGCTCTGACTTTCATTTATGCTCCGCTATTTATACCTGTAAGTTATTCTCCCTTTAGAAAGATCGTAGGGAGATAATTCAACCGAGACTTTGTCTCCAACCAATATTTTTATAAAATGCATCCTCATCTTACCTGAAATGTGTGCAAGTATTTCATGCCCATTATCGAGCTTTACCTTAAAATTGGCATTAGGTAAAGTCTCAGTTATAATTCCATCAACTTTTATCGGGCCTTGCTTTGCCATTATACTACTGTAAGAATTTCAGGTTTACCATTCGAAATCAAAATCGTATGTTCAAAATGTGCAGAAGGAGAACCATCGGCAGTTAAAACTGTCCAGCCGTCATCTCCCATGCGCACTTTACTTTTTCCAAGATTAACCATCGGTTCAATTGCAAGAGTCATCCCGTTTCTTAACTTAATTCCGGTTCCTTTTTTTCCAAAGTTAGGAACCGAAGGTTCCTCGTGTAAATATTTTCCTACACCATGCCCGCAAAGCTCTCTTACAACAGAAAAACCATTTCCTTCAATATATTCCTGTACGGTTCCGGAAATATCATGAAGCCGGTTATTTTCCTTGGCTTCTTCAATTCCCATATATAAAGATTTTTCCGTAACATCGAGAAGCTTTTGTTTTTCCTCACTGATAGTACCAACAGGAACTGTTAACGCTGCATCTCCATAATATCCATTCTTAAAAACACCAACGTCAAGAGAAATTATTTCACCATTATTAAGAACCTTTTGTCCGGGTATTCCATGTACAACTGCATCATCAACTGAAGTACAAATAGAACCTGGAAATTTGAAAGAACCTGCCTGCGAATAACCTTTAAACGCAGCTTTGGCATTATTACTACGTATATAATTGTCGGCTATTTTATCAAGTTCAAAAGTTGTTATTCCGGGTTTAACATTAGCTTTAAGCAACTGTAGAGTTTCTGCAACAATTTTACAACTTTCTCTGATTAAGTCTATCTCTTTTTTAGTCTTTATATATATCACAATTATAAAGCACGCTATCTGCGTCCCTTAATCTTACCCGATTTCATAAATCCATCATAATGCCTCATCAAAAGATGAGATTCAATCTGCTGCAAAGTATCTAAAGCAACACCAACAATAATTAATAAACTTGTACCGCCAAAAAACTGGGCGAACTGTCCTGACACACCCCAGGCAGAAACAAATGCCGGAAGTATTGCTATAATAGCCAGAAAAATAGATCCGGGAAGCGTAATCTTTGTTAATATATTATCTATAAATTCTGACGTCTGTTTTCCTGGTCTTATTCCCGGAATAAATCCACCCTGCTTTTTCATATTATCAGCGACATCTTTTGGATTAAAAGCAATTGCCGTATAAAAATAAGTAAAGAACACAATCATCAAAGCATATATCGCTGAATATACAGGTGAAGTGTAATCAAAATAACCCGCTATTGTCTGTAAAAAATCATTGTCAGGAAAAAATGAAAGAACAGTATTGGGAATGAACATAATAGACTGTGCAAATATTATAGGCATAACACCTGCTGTATTAACTCTTAAAGGAATATACTGTGTTACACCTCCGTATATTTTTCTTCCAACAACCCTTTTTGCATATTGAACCGGAATTCTGCGTGTCCCTTGCGTAACCAGAACAACTCCTGCAATAATAAAAAACATAAAGGCTACAATAATAAGTTCAATAATCAAGCTTCTTTGTCCGGAAGAAATAAGCCTGTATTCATCCAGTATAGCAAAGGGAAAACGAGCTATGATACCAATAAATATTATAAGAGAGATTCCGTTTCCAATTCCTTTCTCAGTAATCTGTTCACCCATCCACATCATAAAAACTGTTCCGGCAGTAAGAATAATAATAGTGGAAAGTACCCAGGAAAAACCTTGAACCTGAACAGGAACTATAGGTGCATTCTGAACCTGGATGTTGAGAAGTCTTACCGTGACTCCCCAAGCCTGTAAAGCGGAAATTAGTACTGTACCATATCTTGTTAACTGGGTAATTTTCTTTCTGCCTTCTTCGCCTTCCTGCTGTAGTTTCTGGAAGTAGGGAACGACCGCTCCCATCAATTGAAGTATAATTGATGCAGAAATATAGGGCATTATTCCCAGTGCAAATATAGCTGCATTTGAGAAAGCTCCTCCCACAAACAGATCGTACAACCCAAACAAATTATTGGACGTTTGGTTTTGCATGCTTTGTGTTAAAAGAACCGCATCAACACCTGGAAGAGTGAGATGAGATCCTAATCGAACAATAAATAAAAGAGCTAAAGTATATAAAATTCTTTGCCGCAGTTCGTGAATTTTAAATATGTTTCTGAAAGTGTCAGTAATTGTTGCCATTAAATTCCGGAATTATATTTTTTTAATTGAACCACCAGCGGCTTCTATTTTCTCTTTTGCAGAATTACTAAATGCATTTACTTCAAGCTGAACTTTTACTTTCAAATCACCATCACCTAAAATTTTAACTGGTTTTTTAGAATTTCTTACCAAACCTAGTTTTTTAAGTTCTTCGGCATTTAGAACAACATCAGTAAGTTTTTTTTCATCAGATAATTTCTGCAGGTTTAATAAATTTACGACCTGGTACTCTTTCTTAAATATATTAGTAAACCCAAACTTGGGTACTCTTCTTTGTAAAGGCATCTGTCCACCTTCAAACCAGGCTCTTTTCTTAGCCCCGGAACGTGAAAGCTGCCCATTCATTCCTCTGGTTGCTGTACCGCCATGACCGGAACCTTCACCTCGTGCAATTCTCTTTGGTTTCTTTTTTGAACCCGATGCGTATTTCAGATTACTTAAAATATCCATTATTTACTCTTAGATTTTTTTTTGTTTTTAGCTGCTGCTTTTTTTGTCTTTGCTGTTGAAGAAACTTTTTTAGCTGGAGTTTTCTTCTTTAAAGCAGGTTTAGATTTTTCCTTTTCCTCACCGGTTGGTTTATATTCACTTACTTCAACAAGATGAGAAACTTTGAATAACATTCCTCTTATCTGTGGAGTGTCATTGTGAATTTTTTCCCAGTTTGGTCTTCCTAAACCAAGAGCTTCAATCGTACGTTTCTGTGGTACAGGTCTGTCAATCACACTTCTTATTTGTCTGATTTTTAATTTCTGCATTATTACCTTTCAATCAGGAGCTAAATAACTCGGTTATAGTCATACTCCTCTTACGAGCCATTTTTCTTGCATCAACCTGGTTTTGCAAACCATTAAGCGTTGCTTTAACCTGGTTATGTGGATTGCTTGAGCCAAGAGATTTTGTAAGAATATCCTGAACACCAGCAGCTTCAAGAACTGCTCTAACACCACCGCCGGCAATTAACCCTGTGCCCGGAGAAGCCGGTTTTAACAAAACTTTTCCTGCACCATATTTACCTAAAATAGAATGTGCAATTGTTCCTTTAATAACAGAAACATGTACAAGGTTCTTTTTTGCATCGTCAATTCCTTTTGATATTGCATCAGTAACTTCGTTTGCTTTACCCAATCCAACACCAACAATACCATTTCCATTACCAACAACAACAATCGCATTAAAGCTAAAACGCCGCCCTCCTTTAACAACCTTTGCTACACGGTTTATGTGAACGACCTTCTCTTTCAGGTTTTCAATTTCCTGTGTTCTTATAATCTTTGCTTCTTCTTTCATAAATTTCTTTTTGTTAATAAATATTAAAACAACCGGCTAAGCTGCCGGAAGAGGATTCGAACCTCTACAGACGCCTCCAAAGGGCGTAGTCCTACCATTAGACGATCCGGCAAAAACATTAATTTGCATTTAAAACTTCAAGCCTCCTTCACGGGCACCCTCTGCAAATGCTTGTACCCGGCCATGATATTTATATCCATTACGGTCGAATACAACAATAGTAATATTTTGTTCTATAGCTTTTTTAGCAACAAGAGTTCCTACAAGTTTACTTTTTGCAGATTTGCCTTTTGCAGATTTTATATCTTCTGCTATTTCTTTTGATAAAGATGAAGCAGAGGCTAATGTTTTTCCGTTTGAATCATCTATAATCTGACCATAAATATTATTAAGACTGCGGTAAATTGATAACCTCGGTTTTTCTGATGTACCAAAAATGCTTTTTCTTATTCTTGTTTTTGAACGCAGCCTGCTGTTATTTTCTCTTTTAATCACTTTTATTTAATCTCCAAGATTATTTACCGGCTGTCTTGCCAGCTTTTCTTTGTATGTGCTCATCAGAATATTTAATACCTTTACCTTTATATGGTTCAGGTTTCCTAATTGATCTAATTTTTGCAGCAACATGTCCAACCATCTGCTTATCAATTCCTGAAATGACAATTTGAGTTGGTACAGGTGTTTGAAGTATAACTCCATCAGGCGGAATAAAATAAATAGGATGAGAATATCCTATGTTAAGCAGCAAATTTTTTCCTTTTAACTCTGCCTTGTAACCAACGCCAACTATATCAAGAGTTTTTGAGTAAGGAGTAACAACACCATCAACCATATTCTGAATCAATGCTCTTGTAAGACCATGAAGAGATTTATTCTCTTTAGAATCGTCAGGACGTGTAACAACTATTTGGCTATCTTTTAGATCAACAGACATTTTTGAATGGAAATGGGTTTCAAGTTCTCCTTTTGGGCCTTTAACTTTAACAACGTTTCCATTCTTCGTTATTGTTACTCCCTTTGGTATTTCAATTGGTTTTTTGCCTATACGCGACACTTTAATTCTCTCCTTACCAGATATAACAAACTACTTCACCGCCAACAGATTGGTTCCTTGCTTCTTTGTCGGTAAGTAATCCTTTAGATGTTGATACAACTGCAATTCCTAAACCATTAAGCACTCTTGGCAAGTCAGTAGATTTCTTATAAACTCTTAACCCTGGTTTGCTGATTTTCTTTAATCCATTTATTGCAGGAATACCATTAGAATATTTTAATTCTATTCTTACAATATCCTGTTTGTTATCTTCAATTACAGAATAATCATTAATGAATTTTTGCTGTTTAAGAATTTCAGCTAAATTCTTTTTCATATATGAAGCAGGAATATCAACTCTCAGTTTCTTTGCTTTAGAAGCATTCCTTATTTGAGTTAAGAAATCTGCTATCGGATCAGTTATTGCCATAAATTAAAAATCTCCTTTTACCAACTTGACTTCTTTACGCCGGGCAATTCGCCTCTTAATGCCATTTCTCTTAAAACAAGTCTTGACACACCAAACTTCCTGTGAAAACCACGTGCTCTTCCTGTAAACATGCACCTGTTATGCAATCTTGTTGGAGAAGCATCTCTCGGCAGTTTTTGCAAAGCTTCATAATCTCCTTTTGCCTTAAGCTCTTCTCTAATCTTTCTATACTTTTCGTAAGTTCTTCTTCTTTTTTCTTCTCTGGCTATTAAACTTTTTCTTGCCATTGATTCCTCTGTTTTAGGCTGTTTTAATTTCTTTTCTTCTGAAAGGAACACCAAATGCCTGAAGCAATTCATAGGCTTCATTATCTGATTTTGCAGTTGTTACGATAGTTATGTCCATTCCAAGTACTTTTGTAATTTTGTCAACATTTATTTCAGGAAAAATAATTTGTTCCTTCACTCCTAAAGTATAATTTCCCCTTCCGTCAAATGATTTATCGGAAAGACCTCTGAAATCCCTGACTCTTGGTAAAGCTACGTTTACGAGTCTATCAAGAAATTCGTACATTCTTTCTTTTCTTAAAGTAACCATTGCGCCAATATTAACACCTTCACGAAGCTTAAAATTTGAAATAGCTTTCTTTGCTTTTCTTATACTGGGTTTCTGACCTGTAACAGCTTCTAAATCTCTTACTGATTCTTCAAGTATTTTGGGATCTGCTACAGCGGCACCAACACCCATATTAACAACAATTTTATGAATCTTTGGAACCTGCATTATGCTTTTGTAGCTGAACTTTTTTAACAAGTCAGGTGTAATATCCTGTTTGTATAATTGTTGAAGACGTGCTGGTACGCGAATCTCTTTTCCCTGTTTTGCAGAAAAATCTCCGCCTTCTTTCTTTCCTGTTTTCTTTTTTTGTGTATCTTCTTTTTTTGTTTTTTTATCGGCCATAATTCATTAAATAAAATTTTAGTTTAAACCATTTCCCCGCTTGCTTTACTTACACGCTGGCTTTTTTTCTTGCCAGTTTTTTCATCAAGAATGATCTTAGCACCAAGCCTTGTCGGTTCGTTTGTTTTTGGATCCACCAGCATTACATTAGAAACATGAATTGGTGCTTCCTTTTCAATTATTCCGCCCTGCGGTTGTCTTTGATTGGGTTTAGTATGTCTCTTCCTTAAATTGATTCCTTCAATAATTACTTTAGATTCAGACGGGAATACTTTAAGTACTTTCCCTGTCTTTCCTCTATCGTTACCTGTTATAACAACCACATTATCATTTTTTCTTATCTTCATAATAAAACCTTATAAAACCTCAGGTGCTAATGATACTATTTTCATAAACTGTTTTTCTCTCAACTCTCTTGCAACGGGACCAAAAATACGTGTACCTCTTGGTTCATTCTGCGGATTAATAAGAACAGCAGCATTTTCATCAAATCTTATATAAGAACCATCTTTTCTTCTAACCTCTTTCTTTGTTCTTACAATTACAGCTCTTGAAACTTCACCCTTCTTAACTGTTCCATTTGGCAAAGCTGATTTAACTGATACAACTATTGTATCTCCAATGCTGGCATATTTTCTATCGCTTCCGCCAAGTACTCTTATGCAGCGTACTCTTTTAGCTCCCGAATTATCGGCAACAACAAGGTTTGTTTCTTCCTGGATCATTCTACTGTTACCTTTCTACTTGGCTTTCTCTATAATTTCAATCAAACGCCATCTCTTTTTTGCACTGAGAGGACGTGTTTCCATAATTTTAACTTTATCGCCAATACTACACTCTTTTTTTTCATCGTGCGCCATCAGCTTTGTAGTTTTCTTGAAATATTTTTTATAAATGGGATGCGGAACTCTTCTTTCAATAGAAACTGTAATGGTTTTATCCATTTTGTTGCTGGTTACAATTCCAATCCTTGTTTTACGAAGATTACGTGGCTCCATTATTAACCTTTACTCTCCGTGGAAACTTTCATCTTAGTAAGTTCTCTTTCTTTAAGAACGGTTTTCATTTTTGCAATATCTTTCTTAGCAATTTTTAATTTTGCAGTGTTTGTTAACTGTTTAAGCTGATGAGAGAACCTGAGGTCAACGAGATTTTTTTCCTCTTCCTCGATTCTTTTGACTAACTCGTCATCTTTCATTTCTCTTATTTCATGAATTTTCATTTACTAATTCCTTTTATCCAAGATCCGGTCTTGAAACAACTTTTGTTTTAATTGGAAGCTTATAAGAACAGGTTCCCAAGGCATCGTGAGCAAGATCTTTTGAGACTCCGGAAACTTCAAACATTATCCTTCCGGGTTTAATAACCACAACCCAGAATTCCGGAGCGCCTTTACCTTTACCCATTCTTGTTTCAAGAGGTTTTTTAGAAACAGGCTTATCCGGAAAAATCCTGATAAAAACTTTACCATCTCTTTTCATCTTCCTGGTTAATGCAACTCTGCAAGCTTCAATCTGCCTGCTTGTAATCCATGCTGGTTCAAGAGCTTTCAAACCATAATCTCCAAAAGCGACAGAACTGCCCCTATAAGCTTTGCCCTTCCTTCTTCCACGCTGGGCTTTTCTGTATTTTACTCTTTTGGGCATTAACATATTAAATTCGCCTTTCCAAAAATTTTATTCGGATAATCTTTTACCAAGGATTTCTCCACGGCAAATCCAGACCTTAATTCCAATTGAACCATAAATTGTTTCGGCTCTTCCAGGTGCATAATCAATATCTGCTCTCAAAGTATGAAGAGGAATTCTTCCCTCCTTATACTGTTCTGTCCTTGCCATTTCAGCGCCACCTAATCTTCCTGCACACATAATTCTAATTCCTTCGGCGCCCATTCTCATTGCAGCAGTAATTGCCATCTTCATAGCTCTTCTGAAAGAAACTCTTCCTTCAAGCTGGCTTGCAATATTTTCTGCAACCAAATATGCATCAAGCTCCGGCCTTTTAATTTCATTAATCTGAACCTTAACATCTTTATCAGTAATTTGTTTTAATTCTTGTTCGAGCTGAGTAATTTCTTTTCCACTCTTTCCAATTACAACCCCCGGTCTGGAAGTATGAATTGTTAAAATTATATTTTTTGAAGTTCTATCAATAACAATCCTGGAAATACCCGCTTTCTTTAATCTGTTTCTTACATAAGATCTAAGTTTGCTATCTTCTTTAAGTTTACCTGCGTAACTTTTATTTTCATACCAGTTAGAATCCCATCCTCTGATGATACCAACTCTTAATCCGATAGGGTTTGTTTTCTGTCCCAATAAACCTCCTAAGCTTTTGTGGCAACCACAATTGTTATATGACAAGATCTTTTTCTAATTCTGTAAGCACGTCCCATTGGTGCCGGAGAAATTCTTTTCAGCGTTGGGCCCTGGTTAACGAATGCTTCCTTTACAAAAATATCACTCGGTTCCATTCTTGTTGCTTCATCCCTGTTCATCAGGTTAGATACAGCAGATCTTAAAACTTTTTCTGCATCTTTAGAAGCATGCTTTGGAGAAAAGTGAAGAACTTCCAAAGCTCTATCAACCGACATTCCTCTAATCAAATCAATCACCAGTCTCATCTTTCTTGGTGATGAGCCTAAAAATCTATGTTTTGCAATTGCTTCCATTTATGCTGTTCCTTTTACGGTTGAAGCTTTTTCTGCTTTAGTACCGGGGTGTGCACGGAAAATTCTTGTTGGTGCAAATTCACCCAGCTTATGCCCAACCATGTTCTCTGTTATATAAACAGGAATCATTTTATTTCCATTATGAACAGCAATTGTATGTCCTACAAAATCTGGAATAATTGTAGAAGCACGTGACCATGTTTTTATTATCTTTTTCTGATTTATTTCATTAAGCTTTGCAATTTTCTGCATTAACTTAAAATCAATAAATGGTCCTTTTTTAACTGATCGTGGCATAAAATTCTATTTACTTTTTACGACGTTTAATAATAAACTTATTTGATTCTTTCTTATGTTTCCTAGTTTTAAGCCCTTTAGCTTTTTGTCCCCAGGGAGAAACCGGATGTCCGCCACCTGAAGTTTTCCCTTCACCGCCACCCATAGGATGATCAACAGGGTTCATAGCAACACCACGAACATGTGGTCTTTTTCCAAGCCATCTTGTTCTGCCTGCTTTACCCAGACTAATATTTTCCTGTTCAGCATTTCCAACTACTCCATAAGTTGCAATACAATCCAGCCTAATCATTCTTACTTCACCTGAAGGCATTTTTATCTGGGCATGTGCACCTTCTTTCGCCATCAATTGTAAAGATGCACCCGCTGTTCTTCCAAGCTGCCCGCCTTTACCAGGTTTTAGCTCTACATTATGAACAAAACTTCCAAGCGGCATTTCATTTAATGGAAGAGCATTACCTACACTGATCTCACTTCCTGAACCGGACATTACCTGGTCACCAACTTTTAATCCATCGGGAGCCAGAATATATCTTTTCTCTCCATCAGCATAATGCAGTAGTGCAATTCTCGATGTTCTATTTGGATCATACTCTATAGAATAAACTTTAGCAGGAACTTTATGTTTATCTCTTTTAAAATCTATTATACGGTATCTTCTTTTATGTCCACCGCCGATATGACGTGCAGTCAATCTGCCCAGGTTATTTCTTCCGCCGCTTTTTCTTAAAGCTATGGTTAAAGATTTTTCCGGCTGGGTTTTGGTAATCTCATCAAATGAAGAATTTGATCTGAATCTTGTTCCTGGAGTAACCGGTTTTAATTTTCTGATTGCCATTATTTAATCTCTATACTTGCTCAAATAATTCTATTGTTTCACCTTCTTTAAGAGTAACAATAGCCTTTTTATATTTTGATGTTCTTCCTTCAAACCTTCCGCTTTTTCTGAACTGTGTTTTTGTTTTACCATGATGCTTAATTGTTTTTACATCAACAACATGAACACTAAATCTCTTTTCAATTGCTTTTGCAATTTCAATTTTATTTGCTTTAAGATTTACGATAAAACCAAATTTACCAGGTTGTGCTGCGGTTATATTTGTCATTTTTTCAGTTATCAAAGGTCTTATCAGGATATCGTGCATATTAATTCTCCACAGCAGTATTGTTTCCAAAAGACTTTGTAATTAAATCAACAGCACTTTTTTGCATAATCAGAACCTGGTTGTTCAATATATCATAAGCAGAGGCTTGATCGGCTTCAAGTACTTTTACTTTAGGAATATTTCTTCCTGATTTATAAACCGTTTCTATCTTTCCATTAGTTAAAAGAAGAACCCTTTTACCCGCTATGTTCAGAGCTTTAAGCATATCTACAAATTCTTTTGTCTTTGGCTGTTTAAAAATAAAATCTTCAATAACTAATATTTGTTCATCTTTTAGCTTATAACTGAATGCAGATTTTCTTGCAAGTCTTTTAACTTTTTTTGGTAAATCCTGCCTGTAATCCCTGGGACGTGGACCAAAAATTCTTCCTCCACCAGACCATAAAGGAGAACGAATTGTACCTGCACGCGCACCACCTCTTCCTTTCTGTTTCCAAGGTTTTTTACCTCCGCCTCTTATTTCCCCTCTCTCTTTAGACTTATGAGTTCCCTGTCTCTGGTTTGCTAGAAAAGCTTTAACGGAAAGGTAAATTGCATGATCGTTTGGTTCTATCCCAAAAATATCTTTCGGTAATTCTATTTTTTTACCGCTTGCTTTACCATCTATATTATAAATATCTAATTTCATTTTAATATATTAGTTCTTATTTAACAGTCTAAGGCTTAATCAATTCAACTATTGAATTTATTGCACCAGGGACAGCACCCTTGATTAAAATTAAATTTTCTTCGGGTACAATTCTAACTACCTTTAAATTGGAAACAGTTATATTGCTATGCCCTGTTCTTCCAGCCATTCTTTGTCCCTTAAATACTCTTGAAGGATAGGAACTTCCACCAATTGATCCTGGAGCCCTTAACCTATCGCTTTGTCCATGAGTTGTTCCTCCAACTCCGCCGAAGTTATGTCTTCTCATAACTCCCTGGAAACCCTTACCTTTACTTAATCCTCTAACTTTAATACCCTCCCCTTCTTTAAAAAGATCAACTTTAACTTCATCACCAATTTTAAACTCAACAGAAGAAGGAAATTTAAATTCTTTCAATACAAAGCTTGGAGATAAATTATTCTTTTTAAATTGTCCGGAAACAGGTTTGGAAATTTTCTTTTCTTTCTTTTCACCAAAACCAAGTTGAAGGGCTTCGTAGCCGTCTTTCTGTTTTGTACGGACAGAAACAACTTTGCAAGGACCTGCCAGAATAACAGTAACAGGAACTAACTCTCCCAGACTGTTAAAAATATTTGACATTCCTATTTTTCTTCCGATTAAACCGGACATCTTTTTTCCTTTAAAGCTTAATTTCTATATCAACACCAGCCGGAATATCCAGCTTACTTAATGAATCAACTGTTTTGTTATTAGAGTTATGAATATCAATTATTCTTTTGTGCGCCCTTGTTTCAAATTGCTCTCTCGATTTCTTATCGACGTGAGGAGATCTTAAAACTGTATAAACAGTGCGCCTTGTTGGTAAAGGAATAGGACCTGAAACAATAGCACCCGTACTTCTTACAGTTTTAATAATTTTCTCTGCAGATTTATCAATGAGTATATGATCGTAAGATTTTAACTTTATCCTTATCTTCTGACCGGGCAATTTATAACTCCTTAATATTAGAAACACAAAAAGGGAGTTTCGTTTCCCTTCCTGTTTTTATCTTTTATGATTATTGAAAGATCTTTGTTACAACCCCAGCACCAACTGTTCTACCGCCTTCACGAATTGCAAAGCGTAAACCTTCTTCCATAGCTATCTCTGAAATCAAATCAATAGATAACATCACTCTATCACCGGGCATAACCATCTCGGTTCCTGAAGGAAGTGATGCTACACCGGTAACATCTGTAGTTCTGAAATAAAACTGAGGTCTGTATCCGTTAAAGAAAGGAGTATGTCTTCCACCTTCTTCTTTTGAAAGGATATAAACTTCACCTTCAAATTTCTTATGAGGTGTAATAGAACCAGGTTTTGCAAGCACCATTCCTCTTTCAATTTCATCCTTATCAATACCTCTTAAAAGAATACCTGCATTATCACCGGCAATTGCAGAATCAAGTTCTTTCCTGAACATTTCAATACCTGTTACAACTGTTTTTTTATGCACTCCAAGTCCTATAAGTTCAAGTTCTTCCTGAATTTTTACCTGACCTCTTTCTACTCTTCCGGTAGCTACAGTACCACGGCCGGTAATTGAGAAAACATCTTCAACAGGCATAATAAAAGGTTTATCAACATTTCTTTCAGGAATAGGTATGTAACTGTCAACTGCTTCCATAAGCTTCCAGACACAATCTAATCTTGGATCATCAATCTTAGTTTCGGTGCTTGCCGCAGCCTCAAGAGCTTTTAATGCTGAACCTCTGATAATAGGTATATCTTTACCCGGAAATTCATAAGATGTTAAAAGATCCCTCAACTCTTCTTCAACAAGGTCTAAAAGTTCAGGGTCATCAACCATATCAACTTTATTCATAAACACGACTATTTTAGGAACACCTACCTGACGAGCAAGGAGAATATGTTCTCTTGTTTGAGGCATAGGTCCATCTGTAGCAGCAACAACCAGAATAGCACCGTCCATCTGGGCCGCACCGGTAATCATGTTCTTAACATAGTCCGCGTGGCCAGGACAGTCTACATGAGCGTAGTGTCTTTTTTCAGTGGAATACTCCACGTGAGCAGTTGCAATTGTAATACCTCTTTCCCGTTCTTCTGGTGCGTTATCAATACTATCAAAGGTTCTGATATCTGATAAGCCCTTTTTATTAAGAGCCATAGTGATGGCAGCTGTTAAAGTAGTTTTTCCATGATCCACATGACCGATAGTTCCCACGTTAACGTGAGGTTTACTCCTATCAAATTTTTCTTTTGCCATCTAAATCTCCTTTAATTTATTTCTTTTAATTGTTCTTTATTAAACTGATATTGCTTTTTTACCGAGTGATTTTTCTGCAATCTCATCTGCAATTGATCTAGGAACCTCCTGATAAACAGCAAACTGCATTGTATAAATTGCACGTCCTTGTGTCATAGACCTAAGGATAGTTGCATATCCAAACATTTCTGCAAGTGGAACACGTGCTTTGATTACCTGCGCATCTTTACGTGCTGAGAATCCTTCAATCTTACCACGACGGGAGTTTAAATCTCCCATTACATCGCCAAGATATTCTTCAGGTGTCACCACTTCAACATCCATAATCGGTTCAAGAAGAACCGGCTTTGCTTTCTTAGCACCTTCTTTAAAAGCTATTGAACCTGCAACTTTAAATGATATTTCATCCGAATCAACATCATGGTAAGAGCCATCAAAAAGTTTTGCTTTAATATCAACTACAGGAAAGCCGGCTACTACACCATTTCTCATAGCTTCCTGAATTCCGGTTGAAACCGGTGCGATATATTCTCTTGGAACTACTCCACCTACAATTGCATTTTCAAATTCATATCCTTTGCCGGGTTCATTAGGTGCTAATTCAATCCAGATATGTCCATATTTCCCACGTCCGCCAGATTGCTTAATAAATTTACCTTCTGACGTAACAGTTTGAGTAATTGTTTCTCTATAAGCAACCTGAGGCTTACCAACATTTGCTTCAACTTTAAATTCTCTTTTCATTCTGTCAACAAGAATTTCAAGGTGAAGTTCACCCATACCGCTGATTAAAGTTTGACCTGTTTCATCATCAACTTTTATTTTGAATGTTGGATCTTCATCAGATAGTCTGTTTAAAGATTCTGAAAGTTTATCCTGGTCTGCTTTTGTTTTTGGTTCAATTGCAATCTGAATAACAGGTTCGGGAAAAATAATTTTTTCTAATAAAATAGGATCATCTTCAGTGCAAAGTGTATCGCCTGTTTTGGTATGTTTCAAACCAACCACAGCAGCAATATCTCCAGCTTTAACTTCATCAATTTCTTCTCTATGGTTTGCATGCATCTGAAGGAGTCTTCCTATTCTTTCTTTCTTACCACTAACTGCATTAAAAATATATGAGCCGGATTTCAAAGTTCCGGAGTAAACCCTAAAGAATGTAAGTTTACCAACATAAGGATCACTCATTATTTTAAATGCAAGTGCACTAAATTTTTCATTATCATCAGTTTTTCTTTTTACCTTATCATTTATTCCTATATGATGCGCATCAACCTCACTGAAGTCCTCAGGAGAAGGTAAAAAATCAACAACAGAATCAAGTAGCTTCTGAACTCCTTTATTCTTAAATGCAGAACCACAGATCACTGGAATGATCTTAAGTTCAATAGTAGCTTTTCTAAGAACAGCTTTAACTTCTTTTTCACTTATCTCTTTACCTCCAAGATATTTTTCAAGCAGAGTATCATCAACATCTGAAACTGCTTCAAGCATCCCTGTCCTGAACTTGTCGGCTATTTCCATAAGATCATGTGGAATTTCCATTTCGTCAAATGTAGCACCATAAGTATCTTCATGATACATTCTTGCTTTGAAATTAATTAAATCAATAATTCCTGTAAACATATCACCTTCGCCAATTGGAAGAGTAACTGGAACAGCATTAGCGGCAAGTCTGTCTTTCATCATCTGAATAGCGTTATAAAAATCAGCACCGGTTCTATCCATTTTATTTATAAAAGCAATTCTTGGAACACGATATTTATCAGCCTGTCTCCAAACAGTTTCAGATTGTGGTTCAACACCACCTACTGCACAAAATAATGCTACAGCTCCATCCAAAATTCTGAGAGAGCGTTCAACTTCTGCTGTAAAATCAACATGGCCGGGAGTATCAATAATATTA
The DNA here is from genome assembly GCA_001802865.1 of Ignavibacteria bacterium RBG_16_34_14. GTDB lineage: Bacteria > Bacteroidota > Ignavibacteria > Ignavibacteriales > Ignavibacteriaceae > RBG-16-34-14. The sequence goes on along the minus strand of MHAF01000082.1, from coordinate 16,331 downwards.
ATCTGGTGATCATTCCAATAACAAGTGGTTGCAGCACTGGTAATTGTAATACCTCTTTCTTTTTCCTGTTCCATCCAATCCATAGTTGCAGCTCCATCATGAACTTCACCCAAACGATGTGTTCTGCCAGTATAAAAAAGGATTCTTTCGGTTGTAGTGGTTTTCCCGGCATCAATGTGAGCCATAATACCAATATTTCTAACCTTATCTAAACTAAATCTTGTCATACTCTTCTTTTATTTATAATTAATTACCACTTAAAATGTGCAAATGCTTTATTTGCTTCAGCCATTTTGTGTGTGTCTTCTTTTTTCTTTACAGAAGAACCCTCACCACCTGAAGCTGCAATCAATTCTGAAGCGAGCTTAAGAGACATAGATTTATCATTTCTTTCGCGGGAATATGTTTTAAGCCAGCGCATAGCTAATGCTATCCTTCTTTCAGGTCTGACCTCCGTCGGGACCTGGTAAGTTGCGCCGCCAACTCTTCTGCTTCTAACTTCAATAACCGGTTGAACATTTGCAATAGCTTTTTTAAAAATCTCTAATCCCGGTTTCTTTGTTCTTTCCTCTATAATATCAAAAGCTTTGTAAACAACATCTCTTGCTTTTGATTTTTTGCCATCATACATCAAAGAATTTATAAACTTTGCTACAATAAGATCATTAAACTTTGCATCCGGTTTTATATATATCTTCCCTGCTCTTTTTTTTCTCATACTTATTTAGCTTTCGGTTTTTTAGCTCCGTATTTTGATCGTCCTTTTTTCCTATCTTCAACTCCACTAGTATCCAGAGTTCCTCTTATTATATGGTAGCGAACCCCGGGAAGATCTTTAACTCTTCCACCTCGTATTAACACGATAGAGTGTTCCTGCAAGTTATGTCCTTCACCGGGAATATATGCAGTCACTTCAATACTGTTTGTTAATCTTACCCTGGCAACTTTTCTTAAAGCTGAATTAGGTTTTTTAGGAGTTGTTGTATATACTCTTGTACAAACGCCTCTTTTTTGAGGGCAAGACTCCAGAGCAGGGGCCTTTCTTTTCGTTTCTATTTGAATTCTTCCCTTACGGACTAACTGGTTTATTGTCGGCAAAAACAACTCCTAAATTTTCAATTTCTAAAAAAATTCCAGATTATAAATATAGCTTTTGGGTTTAATTTTGTCAAGAAAATCAAATTATTAAGTAGCCTGAACTTCCTCTGGTTTATTTTCTTGTTCGGGTACTGCAATTTCTGTTTTAAGAAGGATATTACTGTATTTTCTTAAACCGGTACCCGCTGGAATTAAATGTCCCATGACAACATTTTCCTTAAGTCCCAATAGTTTATCAACCTTCGCTTCAGTAGCAGCATTTGCAAGAACTTTTGTTGTTTCCTGAAAAGAAGCAGCAGATATAAAACTCTCGGTTGACAATGCAGCTTGTGTTATTCCAAGAAGTATGTGTTCAAATGTTGCTGGCTCTGCATCTCTTACCTGGAACTGTTTCTTATCTTTCTTTTTCAGATCTGCATTGATTTCTCTGGCTTTACTCTTTAACAATAATTGTCCATCCTTGAATTTAGAGTCACCTTTATCTTCAATGTAAACCATATTTATTATCTTGTTATTTTCTTCGATAAATTCAATTCTATCAACAATATCTTCTTCAAGGAACCTTGTATCTCCGGGTGAAACGATTTTAACTTTTTGCAACATCTGACGAACAATTACTTCAATATGCTTATCATTTATTTTAACCCCCTGCAATCGGTAAACATCCTGTATTTCGTTTACAAGATATTCCTGAACAGCACTTGTACCTTTAATCTTAAGAATATCATGAGGATTAATCGGACCATCTGTAATTTTTTCGCCGGCAGGAATTTCATCTCCATCCTGCACAAGAATATGCTTACCCAGCGGAACATTGTATTTTTTTTCATCAGAACCATCAGGTGCCGTAACAATAATCTCCCTTGAACCTTTTTTCTTGGAACCAAATTTTACAATACCTTCTATTTCAGAAACTATTGCTGGTTCCTGAGGGCTTCTGGCTTCAAATAATTCTGTTACTCTTGGCAAACCACCAGTTATATCCCTACTCTTAGCCTGCTGTTTAGATATTTTCGCCAATATTGTACCTGATGAAATTGATTCCCCTTCTTCCACAGATAAATAAGATCTTGTAGGAAGGTTAAAGGATTTTTTAGTTCCATCTTCACCTTCGATAAGAATACTTGGAGTAAGATTTTTATCTTTTGATTCAATAACAACTTTTTGCACATGACCTGTTTGCTCATCAGTAACTTGTTGTAATGTTACTCCATCAATTAAGTCAATAAATGAGACTCTACCTGCTATATCTGTAAGAATAACTGAATTGTATGGATCGTGATTATACAATGGTGCACGTTTCCTGACCTTGCTGTTATCATTAACCATTAATTCAGCACCATAAGGAACATCATATTTTTTTATCTGGCGATTGTTCTCATCATATATTCCAATAACGCCTCTTCTACCTGCAACGACTTTAATATTCCCTATAAAATCGGACTTTTCAACAAAGGAAATTCTTTCAAATCTAACTATTCCTTCGACGCTGGTTTCAACCTGAGATTGACTTGCAATTCTTGATGAAGTACCACCGAGGTGGAATGTTCTAAGAGTAAGCTGCGTTCCGGGTTCACCGATTGATTGAGCAGCAATAATTCCTACAGCTTCTCCAATTTCAACAAGCTTACCATTAGTAAGATTTCTTCCATAGCATTTAGCACATACACCACGTTTAGATTCGCAAGTGAGAACCGTTCTTATATAAACAGATTCGATATTTGCATCTTCTATTTTTTCAGCGACAGATTCAGTTATCATATCACCGGCAGCAACAATTAACCCATCATTTCTCGGATCATAAACATCTTCCTGTGCAGTACGACCCGTTATTCTTTCTGCCAGCGGTTCTCTTTCCTGTTCAACATCTTTTAATGCAGTTACTTCTATACCAAGAATAGTTCCGCAATCCAGTTCACTTATAATAACATCCTGGGATACATCAACTAATCTTCTAGTTAAGTATCCGGCATCTGCAGTTTTTAAAGCAGTATCTGCCAGACCTTTTCTTGCACCATGTGTTGAGATGAAGTATTCTAGAACAGAAAGACCTTCTTTAAAGTTTGCAACAATCGGGTTCTCAATAATTTCACCAGCCTGACCTGATAATGTTTTTTGAGGTTTCATCATCAATCCTCTCATTCCTGCAAGTTGACGAACCTGTTCCTGAGAGCCTCTTGCCCCGGAATCAACCATCATATGAAGTGAGTTAAAACCACTATTGTGTACCCTGATTTTTTCCATTAGCGCACGAGCAACATCATTGGTTGTGTGAGTCCATACGTCAATTATCTTATTATATCTTTCGGCATCAGTAATAACACCTTGTTCATGTTCATTAAGAATACTTTCAACTTTTTTATTCGCTTTACCAATCAGAGTTTCTTTTTCTTCCGGCACAATCATATCAATATAGCTGACAGATAATCCGCCGGCTGTTGCATATCTAAAACCAATATCCTTTAAATCATCTAAGAATTTTGCTGTTACTTTATTTCCCAACTTTATAAACATTTGCCCGATAAAACCGCCAAAAGTTTTCTTAATCAATAATTGATTAAAGAAACCCATCTCTTTAGGAACGACGCTATTGAAGATTACTCTGCCAGTAGTAGTTTCAAGTAACTCACCATCTATCCTAACTTTTAATCTTGCGTGTAATCCGATAACTCTGTTATTATAAGCTATTATCACTTCTTCAGGAGAACTGAAGGTTAATCCTTCTCCTTTATCTCCCTCACGAAGTTTGGTTAGATAATAGCAACCTAAAACTATATCCTGAGTTGGCACAACAATAGGACTTCCATTTTGCGGAGAAAGAATATTATGACTACTTAACATTAATAAAGATGCTTCAAGCTGAGCTTCATAAGAAAGAGGTATGTGGACAGCCATCTGATCGCCATCAAAATCAGCATTAAATGCTGTACAAACCATTGGATGAAGCTGGATAGCTCGCCCATCGATTAATATAGGCTGAAAAGCCTGAATTCCAAGTCTGTGAAGGGTTGGTGCACGGTTAAGAAGAACAGGATGTCCCTCGATTATTCTTGCAAGAATATCCCAGATGATCGGGTCCTTTCTGTCAACAACTTTTCTTGCACTCTTTACAGTTTTATTATGTCCCCTTTCAATAAGTTTTCTGATTATGAAAGGTTTAAATAATTCAACTGCCATATCTTTTGGCAAACCGCACTGATGTAATTTCAATTCAGGACCAACAACGATAACTGATCTTCCAGAATAATCAACTCTTTTACCAAGCAGATTCTGACGGAAACGTCCTTGTTTACCTTTAAGCATATCGCTTAAAGATTTTAAAGGTCTGTTATTATCGCTTCTGACAGCACTGCCCCTTCTTGAATTATCAAAAAGAGCATCAACTGCTTCCTGAAGCATTCTCTTTTCATTTCTTAAAATTACTTCCGGAGCTTTGATATCAATAAGTCTCTTAAGACGATTATTTCTTATTATTACTCTTCTGTAAAGATCATTAAGATCACTTGTTGCAAACCTTCCACCTTCAAGAGGAACTAACGGTCTTAGTTCAGGAGGAATAACAGGAATATAACTAAGTACCATCCATTCAGGTCTGTTGGGGATTTTTCCTTCTTCTTCTTTAAAAGCTTCAATTACACGAAGTCTTTTTAGAAGATCAGTTTTTTTCTGCTGTGAAGTTTCATCTTTAAGCTGATCTCTTAATTCTTTAGAAAGTTTTTCAACATCAGTTTTTTTAAGAATTTCTTTAACAGCATCGCCGCCTATCTTTGCAACAAATTTCTTTGGATCTTCATCATCAAGCTTTTCGTTTCCTGCCGGAAGTGAATTGATAACTTCGAAATACTGATCTTCAGAGATAAGATCTAACCTGTTTAATCCTGTGGGACCTGGATTTATAACAACATAGGATTCATAATAGATAACCTTTTCAAGTTCTTTCAAACTTAAACCGATTATGTTGCCAATCTTTGAAGGTTGGGCACGGAAAAACCAGATATGAACGACAGGAACTGCAAGACCTAAATGGCCCATACGTTCACGTCTTACACTTTTTTGTGTAACTTCAACACCACATCTGTCGCAGATGATCCCTTTATACCTTATCCTTTTATACTTACCGCAGAAGCATTCCCAGTCTCTTGTAGGACCAAAAATCTTTTCACAAAACAAACCATCCTTTTCAGGCCGGAAAGATCTGTAATTTATTGTCTCCGGTTTTGTAACTTCACCATAAGATCTGGATAAAATATCATCAGGACTAGCCAAACCAATTGTAAGACTAATAATATCTCTCATTGCATTTTCTTGAATTCTAAAAGCCATTTTTTATCTCCTAATTTCTAAGTGAAAAAATATTCTTCGTGTTAATTAATTTTTATATCCAGACCTAAACCCTGGAGTTCTTTAATCAACACATTGAAAGATTCAGGAACATTTGGTTCCTGTAAGTTTTCACCCTTAACAATTGCTTCATATACTTTTGCTCTTCCTGCAACATCATCACTTTTTACAGTTAAGATCTCCTGCAGAATATGAGCAGCACCGTAACCTTCGAGAGCCCACACCTCCATTTCTCCAAACCTCTGACCACCGAACTGAGCCTTTCCACCAAGAGGTTGCTGAGTAATGAGAGAGTATGGTCCAATAGACCTTGCATGAATTTTATCATCTACTAGATGACTAAGCTTTAACATATAAATGTATCCACAAGTAACTTTCTGGTGGAATTTTTCACCTGTTCTTCCATCATAAAGATCTGTTTTACTACCTTCAACAAGGTTAGCTTTCTTAAGCCATTCTTCAACATCTTCCATCTTTGCTCCATCAAAGATTGGAGTTGCAAACTTAAGTCCAAGAACTTTACCTGCCCACCCAAGAGCAGTTTCATAAAGCTGACCAAGATTCATTCTTGAAGGAACACCAAGCGGATTCAAAATAATATCAACAGGGGTTCCATCAGGTAAGAAAGGCATTTCTTCTACTGGAACTATTTTAGCGACAACACCTTTGTTACCATGACGCCCAGCCATTTTATCACCAACAGCAACCTTACGTTTTTTAGCAACATAAACTTTTGCAAGCTGTACAATTCCCGGAGGCAATTCATCGCCTGAAGTGATTTTTACTTTCTCTCTCTTATATTCTTCTTCAATATCAGAAAGAAGATCAAAATAATTTTTATATAAAACAGATATATGACTATTCACTCTTTTCGATTCAAACCAATCGAGAGTATAATCGAGTTTGGTAACATCTTCTAAAGAAGAGAATGTAGTATCCTTAATCGTTGTTCCACTTCTCAGAACAATACTTCCATCCAGGTCTCTAATTCCTGTTGTAGTGTTCCCTTCAGTAAGCTTGGTTAATTTTTCAATTAACTTTTCATAGTGAGAAGTTAAATTTTGCTTTTGCTCTGTTTCCAGAGTGTCAAGTTGTTTCTTCTCCGTCTTTTTGGCATCAACATCTTTTCTTTTTCTGCTGAAGAGCCTGGTTTTAATTACAGTACCTTTTAATCCCGGAGTTGCCTTTAAAGATGCATCTTTCACATCACCAGCTTTATCTCCAAATATTGCTCTTAGCAGTTTTTCTTCAGGTGTAGGATCTGTTTCTCCTTTAGGGGTAATTTTTCCTATCAGAATATCACCCTCTTTTACTTCTGCACCTTCACGAATAATTCCATTCTCATCAAGATTTTTAACTGCTTCTTCACTAACGTTAGGAATTTCACGGGTTAATTCTTCTTCACCTCTTTTAGTTTCTCTAACTTGTAATTCAAATTCTTCAATGTGAATTGAAGTATAGACATCTTCACTTACAACTTTACTGCTGATAATAATAGCATCTTCAAAGTTGTAACCGCGCCAGGGCATAAATGCTACGAGTACATTTCTGCCAAGAGCAAGTTCTCCCTGATCTGTCGAAGCACCATCAGCAAGAACAGAACCTTTGGTAACTCTGTCTCCTTCTTTTACTATAGGGCGCTGATTAATACAAGTTTCCTGGTTTGTGCCATGAAATTTTGTAATCCTGTAAGTAACTCTTCTCAGATTATTAAAGCTTGTTATTGCTTCAATACTATTTGGATTGATATCATATTTAACAACAATTTTATCAGCATCAACATATTCAACAACACCATCGTCTTCTGCTGCAATAATTGCTCTCGAGTCGGAAGCGACTTTTTGTTCCATACCAGTTCCAACTATTGGAGCTTCAGGTCTTAATAAAGGAACTGCCTGACGCTGCATGTTAGAACCCATAAGTGCTCTGTTAGCATCATCATGTTCAAGGAAAGGAATTAAAGCTGCTGCTGCACTTACGAGCTGTGATGGAGCAACATCCATATACTGTACATTCTCCGGTGTTACAACCGGAAATTCTCCCTTGAACCTGGATTTAACACGGTCATTTACAAACCTAGATTGTTCATTCAAAGGAGCATTGGCCTGTGCAATTGTGAAATAATCTTCCTGCTCAGCAGTTAAATAATTAACATCGTTTGAAACTTTTCCTTTTTCAACTTTCCTATATGGAGTTTCTAAAAAGCCATACTTGTTTACTCTTGCATAAATTGTTAATGAAGATATTAACCCAATATTAGGACCTTCAGGAGTTTCTATTGGACATAATCTTCCATAATGGGTATAGTGAACGTCACGGACTTCAAAGCCGGCACGTTCTCTTGTTAAACCTCCAGGACCTAATGCGGACATTCTTCTCTTATGAGTTAATTCTGCTAACGGATTTGTCTGATCCATAAACTGGGATAACTGGTTCGTACCGAAGAATGCATTTATAACGCTTGTTATCGTTCTTGCATTAACGAGATCCTGAGGTGTAAAGCTTTCGGAGTCGCGCGTGTTCATTCTTTCTTTAATAGTTCTTGCCATACGTGACATACCAATATTAAACTGCTGCATAAGTTGTTCACCAACAGTCCTTATTCTCCTGTTGCCAAGATGATCAATATCATCAATAGCTACGTTTCCAACTCTAAGCCTTATGATATATTTCATGATTGCTATTATATCTTCTGTTGTTAAGACAGTGATATTTTCTTCAATCTTTAATCCGAGTTTATCATTCATTCTATGTCTGCCAACATCTCCAAGATCATATCGCTTATCATTAAAGAATAATTTTTCAATTAATGCGGAAGCTGTTTCCATATCAGGAGCTTCACCGGACCGCAGTTGTCTGTATATTGCTAAAAGAGCTTCCTCTTTGTTATGAGATGTATCTTTTCTAATAGTATTAACAATTAAATCCTGATCGGGAGAAGTTTCTGAACTAATGAATTTAAGCTCTTCAACTTCTGCTTCCTGTAATCTTTCTACATCTTCCTCTGTAAGAACACTATCCTTTGAAAGAAATATTTCACCTGTAGAAAAATCAAATACATCACTTGCAATTGTACGCCCGATATAGTTTTCAATTTTTACTTTTTTAACTTTAACAGTTTCAATAAGATCAAAAAGTTTTAATATCTCTTCATCTGAAGTATAACCTAGTGCGCGTAAAAGGGTAGTTGACGGAAATTTCTTTCTTCTATCTATATATACATACATTACATAATTTATATCAGTAGCAAATTCAACCCAGGAACCGCGCAAAGGAATTATCCTTGCAGAATAAATAGGTGTACCATTAGGATGAAGAGTTTGAGCAAACGCAACACCTGGTGAACGATGTAACTGAGATACAACAACTCTTTCAGCACCATTAATTATAAAGGTTCCTTTGTCTGTCATATAAGGAAGATTACCAAGATAAACTTCCTGTTCAACGCTGTTAACAAATTCTTCAGTTTCAGGATCTTTGGTTGAAAGACGTAATTTAGCTTTTAGAGGAGCAGAAAAAGTTAAACCTCTTTCCAGACATTCCTGCATTGAGTAACGAGGTTTTTCTATATTATACTCAATAAAATCAAGTCTGTAATTCTCTTTATTATCAAAAATCGGGAAGTTTGAATTAAAGACTGCATTTAAACCTTTATCATCTCTTTTAGCAGCAGGAATATTAAACTGCACAAAATCTTCATAGGAATCTGTCTGTATACTTAAAAGATTTGGTGCTTTAAGAACTTCAGGAATTTTACCAAAGGAGACCCTTCCGTTACCATTTTTATTATTACTCAATTTAATACCTCCAATATATTTTCATTTTCTTACAAACCGCACTTCATCGGATTCAACACAGAAAAGCGATAGGGCAGATTTTTTCAATCTATCACTTTTTCAATAAAAAGAATGTAATTTAAATCAAAAAAGAAAATTTATTTAACCTCGACCGTAGCTCCAGCGTCTTCAAACTCTTTTTTAAGTTTTTCAGCTTCGTCTTTAGATATACCCTCTTTAACAGTGTTTGGTGCACCATCAACAAGGTCTTTAGCTTCTTTCAAACCGAGACCTGTATGAGCTCTAACGACTTTGATAACATTAATTTTCTTTTCACCAGCAGCTTTCAGAATAACATTAAACTCTGTTTGTTCTTCAACTGCAATTCCGGGCGCACCTGCAGAAGATGCACCACCACCAGAAACCATTGTCGGTGCAGCTGCTGTTACTCCAAATTTTTCTTCAAGAGCTTTAGTAAGTTCCGAAGCTTCAAGAAGACTAAGTCCGGATATTTTCTCTACAATTTCTTCTACTTTATCAGACATTTTATTTTTCTCCTAATTTAAATTTATAATTTCTTTAAGCTGCTTTCTGTTTAGCAACCTGATCAACTACATTTGCAAGATCTCTGGCAACAGCATTCAATGCTCGTACAATACCTGAAGCCGGAGATTTCAAACTACCCAAAATACCTGCAATCAAATCGTTCTTTGAGGGAAGTGCTGCAAGCATATTAAGCTTAGTTCCTTCATAAAACTGATTTTCAATGTAGCAGGCTTTTAAAGAAAGCTTTCGTTTTTCATCATAATATTTCTTTATAATCTTAGCAGGTGCAACAGGATTATCAGTCGCAAAAACATATCCCGTCATTCCTTCCAGGTGATCAGCTAATTTATCATACTTTCCAAGTTCTTCAAGAGCTCTTTTAAATAAAGTATTTTTAAATACTTTGTATTTAACTTTCTCCTTACGTAACTCACCCCGAAGTTTGCTGATGTCTTCAACATTAATTCCGGAGTAATCTGTAAGATAAACAGCCGATGAATTCCTGATCATTTCTTTTACCGAAGAAATGACCTCTGTTTTCTCGGTTTTATTCATATTTGTCTCACAAGAAGTTTTTATTTAACTCTATTTTGTAGAAGCATTATAGAGTGCGTAATTTCTTTTTCTGTTCAATGAACAGCAATTTCATCTTTATTGATCTTCAACCCGGGACCCATTGTGCTTGATAAAAATACACTCTTTATATATTGTCCTTTTGCTGAAGATGGTTTCAATTTAACTATGGTATTAAAAAATGCTTTTGTGTTTTCAACTAATTTATCTGTATCAAAGTTTAATTTGCCAAGTGAAGTATGAACTATACCGGCTTTCTCAACACGGAATTCAATTTTACCCGCTTTTACTTCTTTAACTGCTTTTACAACATTCTGGGTTACTGTACCACTTTTGGGATTAGGCATTAAACCCTTAGGACCTAAAACTTTTCCAAGTCTGCCAAGATCACCCATTACATCAGGTGTTGCAACAATAACATCGATCTCTGCCCATCCGCTTTTAATTTTTTCCAAATATTCTTCAAAACCAGCATAATCAGCACCAGCATCTAAAGCTTCATTAGCAGATGTTTTTGTAACTACTAAAACTTTAACTTGCTTTCCTGTTCCATAAGGTAAAGATACAGTTCCTCTCACCATTTGGTCAGCATGTCTGGGATCAACTCCTAATCTTATGGCACAATCAAGAGTTTCATTAAATTTTACTTTGGAATTCTGTTTAATAATATTAACTGCATCAGTGATTGAATATTCTTTATTTAAATCAACAGCATCTTTAATAGTTTTTATTCTTTTTGAAGTTTTCATTTTTATATCCGTTTTACTTTATTCTTCTACAGTTAAGCCCATGCTTCTAGCGGTTCCTGCAATCATGCTCATTGCCTGATTAATATCAAAAGCATTTAGATCCGGCATTTTTAATTCAGCGATTTCCTTTAATTGAGCTTTAGTAATTTTTCCAACTTTATTTCTGTTGGATTCAGGAGAACCTTTTTCAACTTTACTTAATTTCTTTAACAGAATTGCAGCAGGAGGAGTTTTCGTAATAAATGTAAATGATTTATCTGAGAAAACAGTTATAACTACCGGAATAATCAAACCTTCTTTATCATTGGTTCTCGCATTAAACTGTTTGCAAAACTCCATAATGTTAACACCTTTTTGACCAAGTGCCGGTCCTACTGGAGGAGAAGGGTTAGCTTTACCAGCTGGAATTTGTAACTTTATAAATCCCGTAATTTTCTTTGCCATAATATTTACCTAATAAAATAATTTATTTTTCTAATTCTGCCTGAACAAAATCAATTTCAACAGGAGTTTTTCTTCCAAAGATTGAAACCATTACCTTTATCTTCATCTTTTCTTCATTCACTTCCTGAACAGTACCACTGAAGTTGTGGAATGGGCCATCAACTATTTTAACAAGGTCACCGTTTCTGAAGATAGTTTCCATTCTTTCACCGGTTTCATCCTGAGTAATGCGTCCAACAATTCTTTTAACTTCTTCAGGCTGAAGCGGGCTTGGGTTCTTGCCTGTTCCAAGAAATCCCATAACAGATTGAATATTAAGAATGAATTCTTTAACCTGATCAGTCAGAATAGCGTGAACTAATATATAACCAGGGAAAAAATTTTTTGTTTTACTCTTCTTCTTACCATCTTTTACTTCAAATACTTTCTCTGTTGGAACAAGGATATCTTGTACTCTATCTCTCATTTTTTCATTATCCTTTAATTCAGCTTCGAGAAAAGTCTTAACTTTATTTTCATGACCTGAAAAAGTTCTTACCACATACCATTTAAATTCCGTATTCACTTAACTAAAAAATTCCTTTCAAAACCTGGTTGATTATCATATCTATTATATAAGTAAAAGCGGCAATTACAAGGCACACAACAATCACAACAGTTGTAGCTTCTTTCAATTCCTCTTTTGAAGGCCAGGTAACCTTCTTCATTTCTTTAACTACATCTTCAAAAAAACCAATTATTTTTTCTTTCATTCCGAAAAACCAATATTTAATTAATTCCGCACGTCAGGAGGGACTCGAACCCCCAACCTGCGGTTTTGGAGACCGCTGCTCTACCAATTGAGCTACTGACGTATCTACCAATTTATTTAGTCTCTTTATGAACAGTGTGCTTTTTATCCCAGCGGCAGTATTTCTTAAATTCAACTCTGCCGGTGTGAAGTCTTTTATTTTTTGTTGTTGTATAATTACGTCTTTTGCAGACTGTACATTCGAGGGTTATAATTTCTCTCATTTTATTTTCTAATTAGATTGAACATACAATTCCATTATACTGGAATGCCCTGTTATAACAAAATGTAAATGAACATTAAGTTAAGCTGTTGATCCCGATTTTAAGGGATGGCCACTTCCTTCAAGAACGAAGTTATTGCAATTTGTTTATGAACTTATAGTGTGAGCTGATGACCGGGATTGAACCGGTGACCTCTTCCTTACCAAGGAAGTGCTCTACCAACTGAGCTACATCAGCAAAAAACTACAAAGTTGGTTTGAACTCCCGAGCGGGAGATGGGACTCGAACCCGCAACTAATCCCGCTTTAAGCGGGATGACTCTAGCCAACTGAGTTACTCCCATCGTTTATTGCTTTGCCAAAATTTTAAAGAACTATGTTTTTATCTTTTATGATTTTCTCTAATTTATCCGAAATTCCCTTAAAGGATTTCAAATATTTTTCCCGTTTAACTGCTTCCGCTCTTGTACTATATTCTTCAGAATGTATAAGAATCCAAGGTTGATATATTTTCGTCCACCTTGCTCTTTTACTTTTATGAAATTCTATTCTTTTTTCAAGATTAGAAGTAGAACCTATATAATATTTTTCTACTTTTACGCTTTTAAGAATATATACTTTGAATTCCATCGAGCGGGAGACGGGACTCGAACCCGCGACCAACAGCTTGGAAGGCTGTGACTCTAGCCAACTGAGTTACTCCCGCAACTGTTTCTCTATCAAAAATTTTTAAGAACTCATAATTATTAAAGGAATTTAGGTTCATACTTTTTCTTTTCTATGTTTTGAACCCGCGACCAATCCCGCTTTAAGCGGGATGACTCTAGCCAACTGAGTTACTCCCGTACTCTAAACAATTTCAAAAAGAACAAAAAAATAAGGGAACCGATTAAAATTTTATATTCCCTTTACTATAATCACCTCATCTTTTTCAAGCCAGTGGGCGGCGAGGGATTCGAACCCCCAAAGGCATTAGCCAACGGATTTACAGTCCGCCCCGGCTCTCCAACTCCGGCGTCCGCCCGGTTTTAGAAACGAGCCGTAAATATATCCCTATTTACAAAAAAATGCAAATATTTGATAATAAATTGATTGGGAGATGTTCTAATACTTATCAAAACTTAGTGATTCCACAATTCTCTGTCTAAACTTCTGTATTGAATGGCTTCGCTGATATGAGATGGTAATATATTCTCAGATTGCTCTAAATCTGCAATTGTTCTGCTTACTTTTAATATTCTGTCATAAGCTCTTGCTGAAAGACCGAGCTTTGTCATTGCCATTTTTAATAATTCTGCACTGGCAGAATCAAGACTGCAAAATTGACGGATTTCTTTTGTCCCCATATCCCCATTACAAAAAATGTTTTTCATCCCGGTAAATCTTTTTAACTGAATTTTTCTTCCATTAATAACTCTTTTTCTTATTTCAGATGAAGTTTCACTTTTATTGTTAGATGACAATTCTTTATACTTGACAGCTGGAACTTCTATATGAATATCTATTCTATCTAATAAAGGTCCCGAAATTTTAGCCATATACCTTTGAATTATGGGTGGGGAACAAGTACACTCTTTATTTGGGTCTGTGAAATAGCCGCATGGACAAGGATTCATAGCCGCCGCAAGCATAAAATTAGCCGGAAATTCCAATGAAAGTTTTGAGCGGCTTACTGTTACTTTTGCATCTTCAAGCGGCTGTCTTAAAACCTCAAGTACATTTTTTTTGAATTCTGGAAGTTCATCAAGAAATAAAACTCCGTAATGAGCAAAAGAAACTTCTCCTGGTCGAGGAAAAGAACCACCTCCAACAAGGGCAGCATCAGAAACTGTATGATGCGGACTTCTGAATGGCCTTTCTGTAATCAATGCTTTTTCCTTCTGCAAAATCCCCGCAACAGAATGAATTTTTGTTGTTTCGAGTGCTTCATCAAATGTTAATGGAGGAAGGATTGAGGGAATTCTTTTTGCTAACATTGTTTTACCTGAGCCGGGAGGACCTATCATTATAATATTGTGACCTCCTGCAGCAGCAACTTCTAAAGCTCTTTTTACATTCTCCTGTCCTTTAACATCAGAAAAATCTAATTGATAATTATTGATCTGTGAGAAAATTTCATCCTTATCAGTTTTTATGGGTACCTTTTCAATTTCTCCGTTAAGGAATTGTACTACTTCAAAAAGATTCTCCATTCCATAAACTTCAATTCCATCAACAATTCCCGCTTCATTTGCAGATTCTTTGGGTAGGATAATTCTTTTCATTCCCTTTTTCTTAGCTTCAACAGAAATTGATAAAGCTCCTTTAATTGGACGAAGTAAACCATCAAGAGAAAGTTCACCAAGCAAAACAGAATCTCCCAGCATACTCTCCTCTACTTTTTCAATAGCTGAAAGAATTCCAATTGCAATTGAAAGATCGAAAGCACTCCCTTCTTTTTTAATATCTGCGGGTGCAAGATTTATTGTAATTTTTTTAATAGGAAATTCAAACCCACTGTTTTTGATTGCAGCAGTAACTCTCTCCCTGCTTTCTTTAACTGCATTATCAGGTAAACCAACTATTATAAATCCTGGAACCTGCTTTTCAACATGAGTTTCAACCTCAATAAGGTAAGCATCAATTCCATAAGTAGCACTTGAAAAGATTTTTGAAAGCATACTTACCTACATATCTGCTGCTTAAAAAGAATTGCGTTACTGTGAAGCCCCCATAAATTTTTCATTTTGTTAAAATCATCTTCTTGGTTTGTGCAAAGTTCGGTGCTTCAACTTTAAATAGATAAATCCCCGAAGGAAGTCCCTCACCGTCAAAATCAAATTTGTGCAATCCTTTTGAAAGAAATCCTTTATACAATTTTGAAATCTCTCTTCCATCCAGACTGTATATTGTTATTTCAATTTCAGAATCTTCAATCACATCAATTTCAATACTTGTTTTAGGATTAAAAGGATTAGGGTAATTCTGTCCTATTGCAAAAGGTTCTTTTGTTCCTTGTCCAACCTTAACTTGCGAAGAATAAACAACCGAGCCATCATAATTCTGCTGCTTAACCCTGTAATAAATAACCTCTGAATTTTCATCGGGAACATCTATAAAAGAATATGATTTTTCTTGTGCATTATCTGCCTGAACAGAATGAATCTGTATATAAGGATTATTTCCAGATGATTTTTCCAGAATATAATTTTGAGCCTGTTTGTAATCGCCGCCTTTCCATTCAAGTTCATAAGAATTTCCAAGCAGAACAATATTCAATTCAGGAGATTTGGCAAACAGAGGTGCGTCGGATTTTACAAATTTAATATTAGAAAACTCAAGCTTTACGTTTTTACTTTCTGTTAGGAATTCATTTGAAGAATCAAATTTATAAATCGCTGCGAGTGAAGAGCTGTCAGAACTGAAATTAATTGAATGCCTGCTGTTAAAAGAAAGGTTAACAGAGTTATTAAGATCAATAATTCTTAAAAGATCAATTATATAAGCTTTATCCTTTGCTGAATTGCTAAAAACTAATTTCAGATCGCTTTCTTTAAATAGTGGTGGCAACTGATTTTTTGCAACCAATGTACCGTTACAATAAAAATTAATTGTTCCATCATCTTTAGAAGATGAAATTGTAATATGATACCAGGATTTATTCCCAATAAAATATGGTTTAAGATATGTTTGACTAAACTGTGAAGAGGATACAGATAACATCTGGAATTGATTTGTTGAAAGAATATAATCAGCCTGTGAAAAATCTTTTCTGAATATCTTTAGGAACTGAATATCAGGCTCATTTAATT
>MHAF01000081.1:13571-14226 GCA_001802865.1 Ignavibacteria bacterium RBG_16_34_14 | reverse complement strand
ATAGTTAAAACCTATGTCAAAACCTGCCCAATGAAATAGTCCGAAACGGTTTCCGATACCGACTTCATTTATTATGAAGGTGTATTCAAAATCAGCACCAAAAATTTTTGCTGCTGTTTCGCTTCTGTTGGTTATTGTTCTATGAGCAAGATTAACATTGAAGTAAACATTACTTTTATAAATAATGGAAGGTTTAAAATATGAAATTGAAAATGAAGGATCGTATCCTAATGCTGCACTGCCTGTAAGAGTTTCATTTCTCCCTCTGAAATTTTTTACTAAAACTGAAATGCCATAAGAAAATTTATCCCAATCATTATTTTTAAGCTGAAAAAAAGGAATAGGATAAATGTACCAGCTTTCTTCAACCTCAATACTTAGTATAGTGCTGTCAATGTCCTGAAATCTGAAATTGACTTTATTAAAGATGCCAAGACTATATACTCTTTCCTTATTGTATTCAAGAATATGCTGATCAACTGTATCACCAGGTTCAAATGTAAGTTCCCTTAAGATGATGAAATCTTCGGTTATATCATTACCAAAAATTTTTATTGAATCTATTATATAATGAGGCGGATCAATTGATTTGAAACTAAAAATCTGACAAAAAGAAGCCGGGGAAATGAAAAGCAATAAAGTGATTAGAATGAGT
>MHAF01000081.1:11582-13474 GCA_001802865.1 Ignavibacteria bacterium RBG_16_34_14 | reverse complement strand
TACCCTATACCTCTATACCCTGATACCATTACACCGTTTCTTCAACGTAATCCGAAATTAAATTGCAACTGCATATTAAATTCCTGTCTCCTAATGCACTATTAATTCTTCCTACAGTTGGCCAAAATTTGTGAGTTCTTGTCCCGGCTTTGTCGGGATAAGCTGCTTTCTCTCTTGAGTAAGAGTGTGTCCAGTTATCTTTTATTACTGCTTCAAGAGTATGAGGTGAATTTTTCAGAGTATTATCATTTGCATCTGCAATTCCATTTTCAATTTCTCTAATCTCTTCTTTTATAGATAAAAGAGCATCGCAGAATCTGTCTAATTCTGATTTGGATTCACTTTCAGTCGGCTCAACCATAAGAGTTCCCGGGACTGGAAAAGAAACGGTTGGTGCATGATATCCATAATCCATTAATCTCTTTGCAATATCCTCAACCTCAATTCCTGCGGAGTTTTTAAATTGGCGCATATCAAAAATTAATTCATGTGCGACTTTTCCATTTTTTCCTGAGTAAAGAACTTTAAACTGAGACTCAAGTTTGGCTTTTATATAATTAGCATTTAAGATAGCAACTTTTGTTGCATCTGTTAATCCTTTAGTTCCCATCATCTTTATATATGCATAGGATATGATAAGAATGCTTGAACTTCCCCAGGGCGCAGATGAAACTGCAGTTATTCCATGTTTATGATTTAACTCTACGACAGAATGATTCGGTAAGAATGGAACTAAATGTTTTGCAACAGCAATTGGTCCCATTCCTGGTCCACCGCCGCCATGAGGAATGCAGAAAGTTTTATGAAGATTAATATGGCAAATATCCGTACCAATTTTTGCGGGACTTGTAAGACCAACCTGTGCATTCATGTTTGCACCATCCATATAAACCAATCCTCCGTTTTTATGAATGATATCGCACATCTCAAGAATATCTTCTTCAAAAACTCCATGAGTTGAAGGGTACGTTATTATAAAAGCAGCAAGCTTGTCTTTATTTGCTTCAACTTTCTTCTTTAGATCTTCAATATCAACATTCCCCTGAGGAGTTGTGTTTACTACAACCACTTTCATTCCTGCCATTACAGCACTTGCAGGATTTGTTCCATGAGCTGAAGCAGGAATTATTGCAACATTTCTTTCCCCTTCTCCCCTGCTTTTAAGATATTCTCTTATTATCATTAGACCCGTAAATTCTCCCTGAGCACCGGAATTTGGTTGCAGAGAAACCGCATCAAAACCTGTTATCTCACACAAATCTTTCTCAAGTTCGGAAAAGATTTGTTTATACCCTTCAATTTGTTCTGAAGGAGCAAAAGGATGAATGTTTCCAAACTCATGAATGGTTACTCCCTGCATTTCAGTTGCAGCGTTCAGCTTCATTGTGCAGGAACCAAGAGGAATCATTGAATGAACGAGAGAAAGATCTTTATTCTCAAGTCTTTTAATATACCTCATCATTTCTGTTTCTGAGTGAAAGGAATTAAAAACTTTATGCTGAAGGAAGGGAGATTTTCTTTTTAATGGTTCAGGATAATCAACTTCTAAATTATTAGCCATATTTTCTATTTTCTTTAAATCATACTTCTTTCCCGATGCCTCAGCAAAAACTCCAATCACTTCAACAGCATCATTAAAATCTGTTACTTCATTTACTGCAATTCCTATTGCATCATCTCCTCCAGAGGCGGATCGTTCCGAAAAATACCGGAAGTTGATTTCGTTCTTCAAAGCAATCTCTCTAATCTTGTTGATCAACTGTTTATCTTTTACAGGAATATATAAGGTATCAAAATAATTTTTATTGCTTTGTTCAAAACCAAAATCTTTAATTGAAAGATCAATCAGCTTTGCAAGCTTATGAGTTCTCTCAACAATTTCTTTTAATCCT
>MHAF01000081.1:11234-11367 GCA_001802865.1 Ignavibacteria bacterium RBG_16_34_14 | reverse complement strand
ATGAGGTCCGCCAAAACCCATTGGTACACCAAACCTCTGTGTATTTCCAACAACAACATCAGCTCCAAATTCTCCCGGAGGAGTTAGTAAAGCAAGGCTTAGGAGATCGGCAGCTACAACAACAAAAATATTT
>MHAF01000081.1:10889-11039 GCA_001802865.1 Ignavibacteria bacterium RBG_16_34_14 | reverse complement strand
CTTGTTTGCATTTTTATTCTTGGTTAAATGAAGAAACATTGTCATTGCTTCACCAGCAGCAGTTCCTTCATCAAGAAGAGAGGCATTTGCTATTGGCAATCCTGTTAAATCAATAACCATTGTCTGGAAGTTCATCAATGCTTCAAGCCT
>MHAF01000081.1:0-10815 GCA_001802865.1 Ignavibacteria bacterium RBG_16_34_14 | reverse complement strand
TTACAGAAGGAACTCTGGTTGGATAGTATCCCATTCCAATGTAGGATTTATACACTTTATTTTTAGCCGCTATCTTTTTAAGATTTTCTATGAACCTGTATTCTGTAACCGGGTCATCAAGATTTAAATCTTTATTTAATCTTATTCCTTTAGGAATTGTTTCATCTATTAGTTCATCCAGCGATGAAACACCAATCGCAGTAAGCATTTCATCAATTTCATTTTCATTCGGTCCTATATGGCGGTTTACAAATTTATCAGGATGTTCAAGAATTTTCATTTAAACTTTCTTTCTTCTTTATCTGGTTAAAAGAATTAATTTTTCTTAAACAAATTTAGTTAAATATTGGGAAAAGAAATGAGGGTAATAACCAGAGGTTGACGAATATTAAGAAAATTAACTCTCTTCCAATAACTTAATCATTGCAGCCTTCGCTGCATCCTGCTCTGCCGATTTTTTATTTCTTCCCTGCCCTGTTCCGTATTCAACATCTCCAATTAAAACCTTAATTGTAAACATTCGGTTGTGTTGTGGGCCTTCTTCACTCACAATATAATAGACAGGGTTTTCCATTCTTTGCGACTGGGCAAATTCCAGCAGCTGGCTTTTATAATTTTCGTCCCTAAGAAAATCATCTTTTTTAGTAATTGGCTTAATGAGTATTCTATTCACAAATTTTGTCGTTTCTTCAATGCCAGAATCTAAATAAATAGCGCCAATAACAGCTTCAAAAGCATCGGAGAGAACTGTCGTGGAACCATTCTTAAAAGACTGTGAAAGATTTTTACCAATGATAATAAAATCAGCTAAACTTAATGCTTCCGCCGCATCGGCGAGCACCCGCCTGTTTACAATCCTGGCTCTTACTTTTGTTAAAAATCCTTCATCATTTTCCGGGAAGTGGGAATAGAGATATTCAGCAACTAAAAGATTTAATACTGCATCCCCAAGAAATTCAAGACGTTCATTTGATATGATTTGTTTCTGAGTTTCTTCAAGATATGATCTGTGAATAAGTGCCTGAATAAAAAGATGTCTATTAGTTATCCTGCATCCTATTTTGGATTCAAGCTCTGAAATTTTTTCTTCGCTTAAAAAGCTATTTAAAATCTTTTCTGATTTTTTACTCTTAAACTTTTTAACTAAGCGGGAAAGCATAAGAAAAATTAAACATCATATTTTTTAAACAAGAGTGAGGCATTATGCCCGCCAAAACCAAAAGTATTGCTTATTGCACAATTAATAGTTTTTTCGGTAAGAACTAGTGGACTGTAATTCAAGTCGCATTCAGGATCAGGTTTCGTAAGATTAATTGTTGGAGGGACAATATTATTTATTACTGCCATTACAGTTGCAATTGCTTCAACTCCTCCGGCAGCTCCAAGTAAATGTCCTGTCATAGATTTAGTTGAGCTGATAACAAGCTGGTAAGCATGATCACCAAAACAGGTTTTTATTGCCTGTGTTTCTGTAATGTCATTATACTGAGTAGAAGTGCCATGAGCATTTATATAGTCAACATCTGCAATTGAAACTCCGGCATCACGAATTGCTTCCTTCATTGCTCTTACTGCACCTTCTCCGCCTGGAGCAGGAGCCGTTATATGATAAGCATCTCCTGTTAAACCAACACCTGCAATTTCACAATAAATTTTTGCATTCCTCTTTATTGCATGTCCAAGCTCTTCAAGAATTAATGCACCTGCACCTTCTCCCATTACAAAACCATTACGTTCAATATCAAACGGACGGGATGCTTCAAGATAACGCTCATTCCATGTTGATAATGCATGCATTGCATTAAACCCACCGATGGAAAGTTCAGTAATAGCAGCCTCAGATCCCCCGCACATCATTAAATCAACACTTCCTCTTTGAATAAGCATAAAAGCATCGGCTATTGCATGAGAAGCAGTTGCACAGGCAGAAGTTGTTGCATAGTTTGGTCCTTTAAGACCGAATCTTATTGAAATCTGACCGGCAGCCATATCCGATATCATCATCGGGACAAAGAAAGGACTTATTCTTTTAGGGCTTTTATCTTCAAAGTAAATAAAATGCTGCTGCTGAAGTGTATCCATTCCGCCGATACCGCTCCCATAAATAACGCCGAACATTTCTTTGTTTACTTTTTCAAGATTAATTTCGGAATCTTTAAGAGCCATTTCTGCTGCAACAATAGAATAACGGGTAAAAAGATCAAGTCTGCGGATTATTTTTTTATCAAGATAATTTTCAGGGCGAAAATCTTTAACTTCGGCAGCAAATTTTGTTTCAAAGTTAGTGGTATCAAACTTAGTAATAAGACCAACCCCATTTCTTCCTTTAAGCATTCCATCCCAAAAGTCGTTGAGATTATTCCCTATAGGAGTAATCGTACCCATCCCTGTTATAACTACTCTTCTGTTATTCATAAATTACTCCTAATAAAAAAGAATGCTGTATATGCGAGGGCATTATCATAAATTCCTGCAAAAAGAGAGGTTCAAGTCGAGATACTTCAACTGAATTTCTTGACCTGAAAAATTCAGGAGCCGAGCTTTTCTTTTAAATATTTCATAGCATCTCCAACTGTTCCAATTTTTTCAGCATCTTCATCAGGGATTGAAACCTGGAAAGCACTTTCAAAACCCATAACGAGTTCAACTATATCGAGAGAATCCGCACCCAAATCGTTAGTAAAAGAAGCTTCAGGTGTAATCTGAGATTCTTCAACACCCAATTTATCCATTATTATTTCTTTTACTTTGGTTTCAACGTCCATTTGTTTCTCCTATAGATTTTTTTTAGTTACTTAAAGATAAAAAAAGAAAATTTACATTGCCATTCCGCCGTCAACACAAATAACTTGTCCGGTAATATAATCGGCATCATTACTGCAAAGAAAAGCAACAACTTTAGCTACATCTTGAGGTATTCCCATTCTGCCCATTGGAACGTTTTGGATTAATTTTTGTTTTTGTTCCTCTGTTAACTTTTCAGTCATATCGGTCTGAATAAAACCAGGGGCGACTGCATTAACAGTTATGCCGCGTGAAGCAAGTTCCCTTGCCATAGATTTAGTAAAACCAATTACTCCTGCTTTTGATGCTACATAATTAGACTGACCGGGATTACCTACTAAAGCAACAACTGAAGCAATATTAACTATTCTTCCATACTTTTGTGCAATCATTGGTTTAATTACAGCCTTAGTGTAATTGAAAACGCTTTTCAGATTAGCATTTATCACATCATCAAAATCTTTTTCGGACATTCTTAACAGAAGATTATCTCTTGTGATGCCCGCATTATTAACCAATATATCAACGCCGCCTAATTTTTCAACAGCTTCATTTACAGTCGCCTGAGCTTGTTCAAGCGAGGTAGCATCAGCTTTAAAAGCAAAAATTTTAGTACCCGGATAATCTATCTCAGACATTAATTCATCCGCACATTCATCGCAACTATTATAAACAAAAGCAACATCTGAAAATAAAACTCCGCAACAGCTGCGTGAAGCTAATTCTTTAACAATTGCTCTTCCTATGCCTCTTGTACCGCCAGTAACAATTGCTCTTTTGCTATGATCTTCTCTTTTTATAATTTGATTATTCATTTTAATTTACTCCTTATCCATAATAATAGATAACATTGCTTATTATATCTATTTATGCAACATCTTTTGTTTTTACTGAAGAAAGATATTTCTTTCTGTATTCTTCAAGTCTGTTAAAATCATTATCCCCAAAAAAATATTTCAACTCTTCTCTGCATGCTTCATAAATTGTAATTTCGGGCATTGGGTTTTTATTGCAGGTTTTTAGTCTCTCAATATGCTCATCATCAATTGTTAAAGCACCCTTGAAAACTGTAAGTGGGAATAGTACACAATACTGGGGTTTATATTTCCATTTATGAAAACCTTCATGGATTGCAAGCTTTTGCAGAGCGCATAAACCATTTTTATCAAGAAACGTACATTTATGATTATTAATCTCGGTGCCAACAGCAATTCCTGATTCAAAATCATCATCTTTTTCATAATGTTCAAACCATTTAGCTGAATCCTTAACCTGCGATGCATCGAAAATAGGTATCAGATTATTCTTTATTTTTAAAATATTCTTAGCTTCACTTAAATCCATATAAACACCATATAAGCAGCATTCACCCATACATTTACAATTGAATTTAAACGTGAAAATTTTGGGATCTATTTTTAATCCGTTTATTTCAAAACTAAAATTATTACTCATTAAAGATATTTCTCCACATCCGTAAATTTATCTATCCCGAAAGTTTTTACATCGGGATTTATTTTCCTGACTAAGCCCTGCAATACTTTCCCAGGACCAATTTCATAAAATTCTTCTATTTCATCTTTAATCATATTATTTATAATCTCAACCCAGGGAACAGGAGCCGTTAATTGCTCATACAACAAATTTTTTATTTCATCTTTATTCTTAATCGGTTTTGCAGTTACGTTTGCATAAACAGGAATTCTTGCGTCATAAAAATTAGTATTGTCAAGGGCTACTTTTAATTTTTCTTTTGCTGAATTCATTAATGGTGAATGAAAAGCACCACTTACCTGAAGTTCTTTTATAAGTTTGGCGCCTTTGGCTTTACATAATTCCATTGCTTTTCTAACACCCTTTGCATCGCCGGAAATAACAATCTGACCTGGTGAATTAAAGTTAGCACATTTTACTATTCCCTCATAAGAAGCTTCAACACAACATTCAATTACCAGGTTTTTATCAAGTCCGACTATTGCAGCCATTGTGCCTGGTTTTTCAATTCCAGCTTGCTGCATAGCAATTCCTCTTTCACGAACAAGCTTTACTGCTTCATAAAACTGAATTGCACCTGAAGTAACAAGAGCAGAATATTCACCGACTGAATGTCCTGCAGCTGCGTCAGCAGAAAGAGTTCTTATTATACTTGCAAGAATAACACTGTGAAGAAAAATTGCTGGCTGAGTAAACTCAGATTGTTTTAATTGTTCTTCAGGACCATTGAACAAAATATAAGAAAGGTTTATCCCAAGTGCATCATCTGCTGTTTTAATCATCTCTTTAGCTTCAACAGAATTTTCATAAAGGTCAGATGCCATTCCTACATATTGGGAACCTTGCCCCGGGAAAATAAAAGCCCTCTTTGGCATTAATCCATACTCCAAACAATATAAGAAGCTCCCCAGGTGTAACCTGCCCCAAAAGCAGCGAGTATTATTTTATCGCCTTTTTTTAATTTACCTGCTCTGTAATATTCAACTAAGCATGAAGGAATTGTAGCTGCTGTTGTATTTCCATATTTATCTATATTGATCATTACTTTGTCCCGGCTTATTCCCATTCTATCAGCAGTTGCATCAATAATTCTCAGATTTGCCTGGTGGGGAACAAGATAAGCAATATCATCCCCTGTTAATTTATTTTTAATCATAAGTTCGTAAGAAACATCAGCCATGCCTTTTACTGCCACTTTGAAAACAGCTTTACCATCCTGGTAAATGAAATGCATTTTCTTATCAACTGTTTCATGAGTTGGAGGATTTAAGCTACCACCACCTTTCATATATAATGCTTCTTTTCCGGAACCATCGGTTCTTAAAATGGAATCCTGCAACCCCAATGTTTTATCTTCTGTTGGTTCTAATAAAACTGCCGCACCGGCATCGCCAAACAGAATACAATTATTCCTGTCAGTATAGTCAGTTATTGAGCTCATCTTATCAGCTCCAATAACAAGAACTTTTTTATATGTGCCTGATTCAACTAAAGAAGCTCCTGTCTGGAAAGCAAAAAGAAACCCTGAACAGGCTGCAGATAAATCAAATCCCCATGCTTTTTTTGCACCAATTTTTTCCTGTACAAGACAAGCGGTTGCAGGGAAAAACATATCAGGGGTTACTGTTGCTATAATAATAACATCAATATCTTCTGGATTTATACTATAGGTTTTTAATAGATCCTCAGCAGCCATAGCAGCTAAATCACTGGTTGCACCTTGTTCCAGTAATCTTCTTTCCTTAATACCTGTTCTTGTTCTTATCCATTCATCAGTTGTATCAACAATTTTTTCAAAGTATGCGTTGTCCATAATTTTGTCAGGCACATACATTCCTAACGCAGTAATAACTGCGTTGTATTTCTTTTCCATTTTAAACCTAAGTTAAATTAGAATATTGTTTAATTGAATTTGTAATTTTATCAACTAAATTTTTTTTGTGCATTTCATAAGCACGCAAAACCATATTTTTAATAGCTTTTGGAGTGCTTGAACCATGACCTATTATACTAATTCCGTTAACTCCAAGCAAGGGTACTCCGCCATATTCCTGGTAATCTAAAACTTTTAATGCTTTCTTCAAGGAACTTTTTGTTAAAGCGATTTTGAATTTATCAAAAAGATTTTTCTCAGCTGTTTGCTGCAGCAAGTATTTTAATAATCTAGGAACTGACTCTCCAAACTTAAGAATAATATTCCCAACAAAACCATCACAAACAACAACATCGGCCTTTCCACCAAGAATATCTTTGCCTTCAACATTACCAATAAAATTAAGTTTTGATTTTTTAAGAAGCTTTACGGTTTCTTCAGAAACTTCATTTCCTTTTCCTTCTTCTTCACCCATACTTAAAACTCCTACTGAAGGATTTTCAATTCCTCCCATTTCATGTGCGAATATAGAACCCATAACAGCATATTCAAAAAGATGATTTGCCTTAGCATCTTTACCTGCACCAACATCATAAAGATAACATATACCATTTACACTTGGCATCTCTGCACCAATTGTTGGTCTGCCAACTCCAGGAATTCTACCAATAATTAAAGTCGAAACAGCCATCATAGCCCCGGTATTTCCTGCACTTACAAAAGCATCTGCTTTTTTATCTCTAACCCATTGAGCACCAACAACAAGAGATGAATCTGGTTTGGTTTTTAAAGAAACAGTTGGGCTATCGCCCATCTCAATTACCTGTTCAGTATGGATTATTTTTTCCTTATCAAAGCCAAGATTATTAGATAAGACCACATCAAGAATTGCTTTCTCATTACCAACAAGATAAAGATCAAAATTTCTATTCTCATTTAGAGCCCATAATGCACCAAGTACTGCATTTTGAGGGGCAAAATCGCCCCCCATCGCATCAACTATAATTCTGCACTGGTCAGGATTAGAACCGGGTTCGGTCATTAAAAGATTAGACTATGTTTTAGGTATAAACATTGAACGATCGCTGTAATATCCGCAGGAGGGACAAGCTCGATGTGATAATTTCATCTCACCGCAGTTTGAGCAAGTGCTTAGTGATGGAACTGATGCTTTATAATGAGTCCTTCTTTTATCTCTTCTGCTCTTAGACCATCTTCTTTTGGGATTTGGCATTTTCTCTTCCGTATTTGATTTAGTTAAAGTTCAACTTATTTTTTAGTTCTACAAGCGGTCGCCATCTCAGATCAACTTGATGAGTTTCGCAATCACAAGAACCATGATTTAAATTTTTACCACACCTATAGCATAAACCTTTACAATCTTCACTACAGAGCTTTTTCATTGGTATAGATAATATTGCGTAATCTCTAAGCTCTTTATTAAGCTTTATCTTATTTGTATCAGGCGGTAAATAAACAATATTATCAGAATCGCTCTCTTCGGGTGAGTCACCAAACAAATATACCATCTGAAATTTGTTTTGGAGGTTACTATTATAATTAACCCTGCACCTATCACACTCAAAAAAAGCTGTTGTATTCAGACTAATGTCCAGAATGATCCTGTTATGAAGCTTAGTTAATTTAACTTCAGCAAGATATTTTCCGGAAAACGGTTCTTTAAGCTCCAGTTCATCTATCTTTTCCTCAAACTCTAAATTATGTATACCATCATTCAGGTTACTAATTTTTATCAACATAGGAGCCTCCATTAAAAAAAGAACAAAAAACGGGTTAAAATATAGATATACTCAAAAATATAAGCAACTTAAACTGAACTCAATAGCTCGTAGTAGTATACAAGGCTTCAACTTGTATTTTTAATTAAATCCACACTATATCCCGCAGAGGTAACTTCTCAAAAAGTTGCGGCTACTCATTATCAACAATTATTACAAAACCTTGCAATTCAAATAAAATGAAACTAAACAGCTTTAATATTTTCTCAGCAAAATAATTTTGTTAAATTGATGCACAAATTTAATTAATATTTACTAATCCTGAAACTTACTATTAAATCCTTGCCTCTGAAATCTCTGGTTATCCTTGATCTTTTATATTCGGATATAAATGCTTGTAGTTGAGAATTTAAGAAAAGAATTTAAGAACGTTGTTGCAGTTGATAATATCTCTTTCAAAGTAGAAGAAGGAAGGATATTTGGTATACTCGGTCCTAATGGAGCCGGCAAAACAACAACAATCCGTACGGTTTTAAATATCATTAAACCTAACTGGGGACAGATTACTTTTAATGGTAAACCTATTACAAATGAGTTTTTTAATATCATCGGATATTTGCCTGAAGAAAGAGGGTTATACAAAAAAAGTAAAGTTATAGAAGTAATCCAGTACCTTGCAGGACTTAAAAAGATACCGAGAAGAAAAGCTTATAGTGAAGCTAAATTCTGGCTTCAGAAGCTTGAGCTTGAACAATATATTGATAAGAAAATTGAAGAATTATCAAAGGGTAACCAGCAGAAAATTCAGTTTATCATTTCTATAATTCATAATCCTAAATTATTAATTCTTGATGAACCTTTCACAGGGTTTGACCCCATAAACCAGACTATAATAAAAGAGATTATCCTTTCTTTTGTAACATCAGGTAAGGTTATTATTCTATCCACTCATCAAATGGAAACAGCGGAGAGGCTTTGCCCGGATATTCTTCTTATGAATAAGGGAAAAGAAGTTTATAAAGGTACTATTAATAATTTAAAAAGAAACTTTGGTGTTAATACTGTTAAGATTGAATTTGAAGGAGATGCTCATTTCATAGGTTCTTTACCTGTAGTTAAAAATATAGACAGGTACAGCAATTATGCTGAAGTTCAACTAAATGAAAATATAGACCCTTCTGAATTTCTTAAAATGCTTGTTGATAAAATAAGCATTAAACATTTTTCCGTTCTTGAACCCACATTAAATAAAATTTTTATAGATGTAATAAAGCAAACACAGACACAATGAAAAAGATATATGAAGTTGCAAGATGGGAATACATTGAGAAGATTAAAACGAAGACGTTTATTATTTCTTTAATATTAACTCCGGCCATCCTGATTTTATTTTCAATTACACCTACTCTGCTTACAGAACAGGAGGTAACTCATACAAAAACTATTGGAATTGTTGATACGTCTGGTTTGTACATTAATGGAATAAGAGACAAACTAAGCGAATACACAATTAAAAACAATCAGCCCAACTACTTAGTAATAAATTTAACTTCAAAAAAAGGTTCTTTATATGAACTTAAAAAATCTACTGATAAAGATGTGATAAATGAAAAGATAGAAGGTTACTTGCTTATCGAGAATGCAGGTACCGATTCTGTTTCGCTTTCTTATCGAAGTAAAAGTTTGGGAAACCATAAAGATGTAAAAAGATTTGAAGCTGCCTTTAATGAGAACCGGATTAAATTAAGATTTGATAAAGAGAATGTTAAACCTTATCTGCTCGATTATATTTCACAATCTGTTGAACTGAACCAGATTAAAATAGAAGAGAGTGGTAGAGAAACGACACATGATTTTATGCTTACATTCTTTTCATCTTTTATTTTTATAATGCTTCTTATGATGATGATAATTTATTCGGGTGGGATGCTTATAAGAAGTCTTGTGGAGGAAAAATCCAACCGTCTTATTGAAATACTCATTTCAAGCTGTACTCCAAATGAGCTTTTAAGCGGGAAGATTTTAGGCTTAAGTGCTCTTGGTTTAACTCAGATTTTTATCTGGATAATGATAGGAATTTCTCTTGCAGGTACTGCTATTGTTCCTTTGGAAGCTTTTAGTAATGTGTTGCCAATTCTTGTCTATTTTATTCTTGGTTTTATTTTTTATACAAGTCTTTTTGTCGGAATAGGTTCTATAGTTACAAGCGAACAGGAAGCACAGCAGATTACAACATACTTAAGCCTTCTTCTTGTACTTCCAATAATTTTTGTACTTCCTGCATTAGAAAATCCTGATGCTTTCTATATTAAAATTTTATCCTACATACCTTTAACTCTTCCTTCATTTATGATGCTGCGGTTGAATATTAGCCCTGTTCCTATGTGGGAAATATTGAGCACAATTTTAATTATGATAATTTCCATTTATCTTATGATAGATTTCTCAGGAAAGATTTTCAGGGTTGGAATTCTATCTTATGGAAAAAGACCTACTCTAAAGGAACTTTCCCGATGGCTGAAAGAAAAGTAGGAGGATAAAGATTGTTCATAGCTGCTTCAGCGATGGCTGCAATTATTCCAATGGCATCCTATCTCTTTATTATTTGGTGGGTTGATAGATATGATAGAGAACCATTCCGGCTTATTCTGAAAAATTATTTATGGGGTGCTTTAGGTGCAGTTATTTTTGCAATTGTATGGAGTAGTATTATATCGGCTTTTATTTCAGTTTTTGTAAAAAATGAAAATAGCCTCGGTAGCATTGAAACTATTCTTGTTGCCCCTTTTGTTGAAGAAATTACAAAAGGAGCTTTTCTTTTCTTAACAATCAGGAATAAGAAATTTGATAACATAACTGATGGAATTGTTTATGGTGGTGCAATAGGTCTTGGTTTCGGAATGACTGAAAACTTTCTTTATTTTA
>MHAF01000080.1 GCA_001802865.1 Ignavibacteria bacterium RBG_16_34_14 | reverse complement strand
TCTTCGAAAAGTTAAAAAAGAACAATCACATCAGAAAAATATTTTGGAAACAACCTATTAACACAATTTTTGAGGACGTCGACTAATAATGTGTTTACGCTCCATTGCACTTATGCTCTTCTTGGACTGATTTCACCTCACAGGTGTTGCTCTCACACATGGCTTTCGGATCGGTTAGTCTCAAGCCCCAAAGTAAACATTGAAACAATATTTATGTGATTTAGGATCGGGATACGAGTTATTGGAGTGTTCGGGTCCGAACAGCAAGAGACTTGACCTTGGGTTGTACTCTCATCAATAATTTAAACGGAGCCAGTTTTGCTTTTCTAGTTGAAGGGCGAGAGTGAAGCTCGGTTTAATTTTACCAACACAAGGCATAATTATGGGATGGTTGACTTTGTAAAACAAAGGTGCGCATGTTACTAGAAAAGTTAAAGGTAAACTAAAAAGGGGTATTATACTGTCAATAATATTTTATTAAAAAACTAGTCATCAAAATTACTGAAAACTTAGATTGGAGTATCTGGTATTATGGTTTTGGTTTTTAGGTTATTTTCATTTATCTTGAATCCTTAAATTACCAAGGACAAAAAAGTAAATTACTTGATGAAATTCATTAAGGAAACATCTTTTTGTAAAATCAAACAACTATGATTGGAGAAAGACTTTATGAATATTGCTTTTATTAATCCTCCTTTTTTTCCTAAATACTCTAGGGGTTCAAGGAGTCCGGCAGTAGCAAAAAGTGGAACGGTTTACTATCCTATCTGGTTAGCTCTTGCAGCAGGGATTGCAGAAAAGCAGGGGCATAATATAATTCTGATTGATGCACCCGCAGAACTAATATCTTCAGAGGAAACTTTTGAAAGACTTTCTTCATTTAAACCTCATATAGCTGTTATAGATACAAGTACAGGTAGCATAAGCAACGATATAAGATTTGCTGAAGATTTGAAAAGAAGATTTAACTCCACATTTATTTGTATGGTAGGTAATCATGTAACAGCAGTAGATAAAGAAACTTTGCAGCAATCAGAACTTATTGATGCTGTGGCAAGAAATGAATATGAAGTAACCATAACAGATTTAGCAGAAAGATTAGAACGAAATGAATCTCTTGAAAAAGTTCTTTCTCTTACTTGGCGAAATGACAGTGAAATAATAGCAAATGGTCATCGCCCTGCATTAACTCCTGAAGAACTTGATCAAATGCCTTTTGCAAGTGAGATATTTAAGAGATTTTGTAAACCCAAAAATTATTTCTTTGCTGCAGGTAGATACCCTCAAATGATGGTTTATACAGGCCGCGGGTGCCCTTATCTTTGTACTTGGTGTATGTATCCTCAAAATTTTTATGGACATACTTATCGTCATCGTACTCCACAGAGTATAGCTGCTGAGTTTAAATACATTGAAGAAAATTTTCCCGAAGTAGTAGAAGTTACAATTGAAGATGATACCTTTACAGTTTACAAGAAACACACTATAGAAGTTTGTAAGGTTTTGATTGCGCAGAAGAATAAACTTACTTGGACGTGTAATGCCCGCGCTGATCTTGATGCGGAAACAATGCGATGGATGAAAAAAGCTAAATGCAGATTATTAACTGTAGGTTTTGAAAGCGGCTCAAATGAAATTTTGAGATTGATGAAAAAGGGTATGAGGGTAGAGAGATTTACAGCAGCGGAAAATGCAAGAAAAACAGGCATACTTATACATGGTACTTATATGATGGGTAATAGGGGGGAAACTTTTCAAACTATGTATGAAACTTTGGAGTTAGCAAAAAAACTTAATACTGATACCGCTCAATTTTATCCCTTGATGTTATATCCTGGTACTGAAGCTTATGACTGGGCAAAGAAAGAAGGATTAATTTCTGCAAAATCATGGGACGACTGGCTCACACGAGAAGGCTTACATAATAATGTAGTAGGTACTCATGATTTGTCTCCCCAGGATATAGTTGACTTTTGTAACTATGCAAGAAGAGAATATTATTGGCGGCCTTCATATCTATTAATGAAAATCAGAACAACACTAATTCATCCTACTGAATGGAGACGAACAATTAAAGCTTTTTTCAATTTTTCAAAATATCTTTTTAATAAGAATAATAAAAAGAATAAAGAGAAATTTATCACTAAAATTGAAAATATGAAAAAAATGAATTACAGTTCAACTAATAAAGATTCTGTTCCTCTTCAAAAAGAATCAATCAGAGATGAGGTGAAAGTATAAACTGCTTTACATGATTATAATATCATTTCAAAGGCCGGAATTGTTCCGGCTTTTTTATTTCAATAACTCAATAAAAAATATAATATTTGCATATTATTTTTATCGCTTTTACACAAAGAGTTATTAAATGCTTTTATATTGTGGTGTATGATAATTTTGTTCATCTTATTTTTTTCATCTTTACTACTGCTTCTGCATTCTTATATTTTGTATCCAATTTCTGTTTGGGTTTTAACTATATTTATAAAAAAGAAATTTTCTGAAGACAATAATTACCTACCCAATATATCAATTCTTATTTCAGTCTATAATGAAGAAAAAGTAATTAATAAAACTTTAAGAACATTACAAAATTGTTATTATCCTAAAGAAAAAGTAGAAATATTAGTAGGCTCAGATAATTCGACTGATAAAACCAATGATATTCTTGAAAAATTGTCACAAGAATTTGAAAATATTAAAGTTTTTAATTTTAATAAGCGGCGTGGGAAACCTCATGTTATTAATGATTTGGCAGAAGCTGCGAAGGGAGAGATCTTGATTTTTTGTGATGCAAATACGTTATATGATAAAGAAGCAATAAAAAATCTTGTAAAAAATTATAATGATGCACGAATAGGGGGTGTAAGTGGAAAATTAAATTTAATAGATTTTGAAAAAGCAAAAAAATCCGGCAGTCAGGAAAAAATATACTGGGATGCTGAAACCTGGTTAAAGAAACAGGAGGGGAAACTGGGAGTTTTAATTGGTGCTAATGGAGGAATTTATAGTATTAGAAAGGAATATTTCGAAAAAATTCCAACAATTCATCCAGTAATGGACGATTTTTATATTTCATTGAAAGTAATAGAGAAAAGAAAAGCATTTTTATATATAAATGATGCAATTGCAGAAGAATACACAGCCCCAATTAGAGCAGAATTTAATCGAAAGATTAGAAATAACTCTATTATGATGTCAACAATAAAAGTGATAAAAAGATTATTAAATCCTTCTTTTGGTTTAATTGCGTATGGATTATGGTCACACAAAATCATCAGATGGTTTACACCAATCCTTTTATTATTAATATTTGTAACAAATTATGCTTTGATTAATGAAGGTGCTTTTTATAGATATTTCTTTTTAATTCAGTTGCTGTTTTATGTTTCTTCAATTGTTGGATATATATTCATAAAATTAAATGTTAATGTAGTCCCCTTATTAATGAGTTTTTATTTTGTAATGACAAACGCAGCTATGTTTATCGGTTTAGTAAAATTCTTGTTCAAAAAACAAACTGCATTCTGGCAATCAACTCCCCGCTAGAAGATGAATAAAAGTATTGAAAAATTTTTAATCATTTTCACCGATTTCCTCTTCATCAACCTTGCCTGGATTTTGTACTTTGGGTTAAGAGTAGAATCAGGGTGGTTTGATCTTATTATCATGCCTGAGTTCCTGATTCCGATGGTTGTCGTTTATTTCTACTGGCTTATCATTTTTACTTTTGTAGGAATGTACCGTACCTGGTTTGCCTCTTCAAGGTTTGATGAACTCTCAACGCTGTTTAAAGCTTCCTTTGTGGGGATTTTTATTTTATTCTCAGCCATATTTCTTGATGATTATATTCATAACGTCTCATCACCAAACAGGATTCTGATTTTTATATACTGGGGAATGTTTCTTGTCTTAGTTGGCAGCGGAAGATTGTTTGTAAGAAGTTTCCAACGCAATCTTTTGATTAGGGGGGTTGGAAGAAAAAATGTTTTAATCATTGGCTTCAACGAAAAAGCGAAAAATGTTCATGATCAGATTCTCAAACATAGAGCTCTGGGTCTGGATGTTAAAGGTTATGTTTCTTCTAATGGTCATAATCTTGTAGAGAGTTATAACAATATTAAAATACTTGGTTCAGTAAATGAAATTGAAAAGATTATTGATGAAGTTGATGCACGGGAAATTATTATTGCCCTTGAGAAAGATGATCATGACATTTTAATACAATTGATTGCTAAGTGTGATCAGAAAAATGTGGGAATAAAAATCGTTCCTGATCTTTATGAAATATTAAGTGGACAGGCAAAAACTTCCCAGATTTACGGAATGCCTCTTATAGATATAATGCCGGAGCTCATGCCGGAATGGGAGAAGAAATTAAAGAGAGCGTTTGATATAATTATTTCACTTTTAATCTTAATAATTACTTTGCCGGTTTGTATTATAATTGCAATAGCAATAAAGATTGATTCAAAAGGTCCCGTCTTTTTTACACAAGGAAGATGCGGACAAAATGGTAAAGTTTTTACAATAGTGAAATTCAGATCAATGGTTTTGGAGGCAGAAAAAATGTCTGGCCCTGTATGGTCCCAAAAAGACGATCCGAGAATTACAGGAGTCGGAAAAATTATAAGACAAACACGGATTGATGAAATTCCACAGATGTTTAATGTTCTCAAAGGCGAAATGAGTTTTGTTGGTCCAAGGCCGGAGCGTCCATTCTTTGTTGAGAAACTGGCAAATGAAATTCCATATTATAAAAGAAGACTTAAAGTTCGTCCCGGTATAACCGGATGGGCACAGGTTAAACATAAATATGATGAAACTCTGGAGGATGTAAAGATTAAATTGAAGTACGATTTATTTTATATTGAGAATATGTCTTTAAGAATGGATTTTAAAATTATACTTAGAACAATTTATGTAGTTCTTTTTGGAAAAGGGCATTACAGTTAGAAATAGAAGTGGAAAATGGTTGATAAAAATGGAAAAACTTTTGACGAATAAAATCATTTATGGCATTGATATATGACTGTTAAAAGATCGCTTATTATAGTTCCAACATATAACGAACTAGATAATATAAAAAAACTTATACCTGATATTCTTGATA
This sequence comes from Ignavibacteria bacterium RBG_16_34_14, assembly GCA_001802865.1. Lineage (GTDB taxonomy): Bacteria > Bacteroidota > Ignavibacteria > Ignavibacteriales > Ignavibacteriaceae > RBG-16-34-14. Next base: position 27,045 of record MHAF01000080.1, on the reverse strand, counting down.
GGTATGAAAATACTGATATTCTTGTAGTTGATGATAATTCCCCTGATGGTACAGGAAATTATGTAACCAATCTTGCATCTTTAGATAAAAGAGTTAGAATTATTCAGAGAGAAAAAAAACTTGGATTGGGTACAGCTTACATTGCAGGCTTTAAATATGCAATTCAAAATAAATATGATTATGTTTTTGAAATGGATGCTGATTATTCACACGATCCTGGAGAAATAGAAAATTTTCTAAAAGCAATTGAAGAGAACGACCTTGTCCTTGGAAGCCGGTATTTAACCGGAGTTAATGTTATCAACTGGCCAATGAGGAGATTAATTTTGAGCTATTTCGCCAACTATTACACTCATTTTATAACCAGGCTTCCTATACGTGACTCAACAGGTGGTTATAAATGTTTCAGAAGAGAAGTTCTTGAAGCTATTGATCTTGATAAGGTTAAATCCAATGGGTATGCTTTTCAGATTGAGATGACTTTCAAAGCATGGAAAAAAGGTTTCAGGATAAAAGAGATCTCCATAATTTTTGTTGATCGTGTTAAAGGAAAATCAAAGATGTCCAGGAAAATTGTACGAGAAGCAATATTTATGGTTTGGAAGCTAAGGTTAAGAAACGTCCTTGGCCTTCTTTAGGTAATTAGTCTTTAAAAAAATAAAGTTAAAATTTCTTGTACTTTAACTTGAACTTACTCTTGCACTTGGTCTTTAGGTATTAAAGTGGATCTTTCCATCATCATAGTAAACTACAATGTTAAAGAATTCCTTCAGAATTTAATCCATTCTATTTACAAAGCGGGGGAAAATTTAAAGTATGAAATAATAATTGTTGATAACGCATCAGATGATGACAGTGTTGAGTTTCTCAAAGAAAAATTTCCGGAAATACAATTAATTGTAAATGAAAAAAATCTTGGCTTCAGTAAAGCTAATAATATTGGATTAAAGTATGCTAAAGGAAAATACATTCTTCTTTTGAATCCGGATGCAATAGTTCAGGAAGATACTTTTGAAAAGATGATTAATTTTTTTGAAAGAACTCCTAATGCAGGAATGGCAGGATGTAAAATTCTTAATCCTGATGGGACATTACAACTCGCTTGTAGAAGAAGTTTCCCCGGACCCTGGACATCATTTTGTAAGGTAACAGGTTTAAGTAATCTTTTCCCAAACAGCAGATTATTTGCAAGATATAATCTCACGTATCTTAATGAAAACGAAACCTATGAAGTTGATGCAATTTCCGGTTCTTTTATGATGCTTAAAAGAGAAGCTTATGAAAAAGTCGGAAATCTTGATGAACAATTTTTTATGTATGGTGAAGATCTCGACCTGTGTTACAGGATGCAGAAAGCCGGTTACAAAGTTTATTATGTGCACAATACAACTATTATTCATTATAAAGGAGAAAGCACTAAAAGAAGCAATATGGATGAAACAAAAGTTTTTTATAATGCTATGCACCTTTTTGTTAAAAAACATCTTGCTACTTCTTTTATTGTAGAATTCATTTTACGAACGGCAATTGGTATAAGAAAATTTATTGCATTCTGGGGAAGACGTAAGTTAATTGTTATATCGGTAATTCTCGATTTTATTTTCTTTGATTTGTCTTTATATGCCGGGGAAGAATTTTATAGAATTATCAGAGAAGAATGGCGTGGATTCCATAGTTATGATTTACTTCTTCTTTATACAGTACCTCCTCTCATTTATATAGTCATTTCTTCTTTAGCCGGATGTTATAAAAAAGATTCACTTTCGGTTCTTAAAACCCTTGCATCAATTATTATTAGCTTTTTTGTTATCTCTTCATTAACATTTTTCTTTAAGCAATTTGCTTACAGCAGAGCTGTAGTTATTCTAACATACATAATTTTGTTTTTTGTTCTTTCTTTTTGGAGAATTATTGCAAAACTTGTTTTTAAAACAGGAACAGATAAGCATGAGGTGGAAAAGAAAGTATTGATTGTTGGTCTAAATGATTTTGTAATTCAGATTGCGGAAAAACTTAAATCAAAAAGAACTGATATCTATTCAGTTGCAGGATTAATTGGAGTATCGAACAGGGATATAGGAAAAAAAATTGGCGATTTCGAAGTAGTGGGAAGTATTGAAAATCTTATAAAGGTTATACGTGATAAGCAGATCAAGGAAGTTATTTTTTCTTCACAGGAACTTTCTTACAACCAGATGATGACAATTGTTGCAAAATGTCAGAAAGAGAATGTTGAATTCAAATTGATAGGTAATAATTTAGATTTTCTTGTTGGAAAAACATCAATTTCTATTCTTGAAGATATTCCTTTAATCCAAATCAGCTATAATATTTCAGATTCCTTGTTGAAATTTATCAAATCTTCATTTGATTATCTGCTTGCAGTCTTTGTTTTGTTTTTGATATATCCTTTGATATATTTCATTTCAAAAGTTAGTAATAAGAAAACTGATTTCAGAAAATTTATTTTAGGAGTTCCTCAGATTTTAAGTGGAAAAGCAAGTTTTGTCGGTCCGCAAACAATAATGAATAACGGGAAATTATTTCTGGGTAAAAGAGGTTTAACAGGTCTGTGGTACACAGAAGATACTGTTACAACAGACTATGAGAAGCTTGATATCTTTTATGCTAAGAATCAAAACATCTGGCTTGATCTTGAAATACTGGGTAAAACGCTGAACAAGATGTGGGGAACCAGATCATAGCATGGCCAAAACTATTTTAGATTTTGAAAAACCAATTATCGAGCTTGAAGCTAAGCTCGAAGAGATGAGAAAGTTTTCAGGTGATCTAGATATTGGAAATGAAATCCGGAAAATCGAAGACAAGGTTAAAAAGTTGAAAGACAATTTATATAAAGATCTTACACGCTGGCAGAGAGTTCAACTGGCGCGTCATCCAGACCGTCCCTATACCCTCGATTTTATTTATGAAATGACAAGTAGTTTTATTGAACTTCATGGAGATAGAAATTATAAAGATGATAAAGCAATAGTAGGCGGATTTGCTAAACTTGATGAATATAAAGTTTTAATTGTCGGACATCAGAAAGGGAGAGATACTAAAAGTAATCTTTACAGAAATTTTGGAATGCCTAATCCCGAAGGTTATAGAAAAGCTTTGCGGTTGATGAAGCTTGCCGAGAAATTCAATAAACCAGTTATCACTTTAATTGATACTCCCGGTGCTTATCCGGGCCTGGAAGCTGAAGAAAGAGGTCAGGCAGAAGCAATTGCAAGAAATCTTTTTGAAATGAGTAAACTAAGAGTTCCGATAATTGTTGCTATAGTTGGTGAAGGGGCAAGCGGTGGTGCTCTTGGAATTGGAATTGGGGACAGGATTCTGATGCTTGAAAATTGCTGGTACTCTGTAATCAGTCCCGAATCATGTTCAAGTATTTTATGGAGAAGCTGGGATTATAAAGAACAAGCTGCTGAAGCTTTAAAGCTTACAGCACCGGATCTTCTTGAACAGGGATTAATTGATCGTATTGTTCCGGAACCTTCTGGTGGTGCACATACTAACCATAAAGAAGCAGCTTCTATACTAAAGAATATCTTAAAAGAAGAACTTGCACAACTTGTTAAGATTAAACCTGATAAACTTGTTGAAAGCAGACGTGAGAAATTTGGTAAGATGGGTGAGTTTGTAGAATAAATTTTCACAATATCTTTTTCTTTCTTAACTAACCTTCCTTTTTGATAAATTGTATCTAAATTTTTTTTCTAATTTTGGAAATGCTGATTTATCAAACTGAAATTCGTGTCCGTTACGCAGATACCGACCAGATGCAGTTTGTCTATAACGGAAAATACTTTGAGTATTTCGAAGTTGGCAGAACTGAAATGTTACGAGAGATTGGCTTACCATATAGTATTATTGAAAAAGAAGGTTACCAGCTCCCTGTTCTTGAAGCCTATGCTAGATATCATCAGCCGGCTTATTATGACGAAGTGGTGATTATTAAATCTATTCTTAAAGAATATCCCTCATTAAAAATTCATATTGATTATGAAGTTCTTAGAAAAGAAACTAATGAACTTATTGCTGAAGGTTTTACAGTTCATGCATTTATAAAAAAAGAGAACAAAAAAATTACAAGACCTCCGGGAATTTTTATTAACTCAGTAAAGAGATTCTTTTCAGATAATGTTTGAAAAACTAAAGCAGCTTTCAAAAGATACTGCGATTTATGGTGTAAGCACTATTGTCGGAAGGTTTCTTAATTTTTTACTTGTTCCTTTCTATACAAACATTTTTCTTCCTGAAGAGTATGGAGTAATTACAAACATCTATGCGTTTATTGCTATTCTTAATATTGTATTCATTTATGGAATGGATTCGGCTTATCTCAGGTTTGCAAAAGATGAAGAACTTGGAAATGAGAAGGATATTTTTTCAACTCCTTATTATGCAGTTCTCATTATCTCCTTAGTTTTCTGTTCGATAATAATTTTATTTAAAGTTCATATAGGAAATTCTCTTGCAGTTCCCTACAACTATAATTATTTGTTCCTTATGGTTGCATTGATACTTTTTGCGGATGCTCTTGCGGCTATTCCTTTCATCAGGTTAAGAATAGAAAGAAAAGCAAAAAAATTTGCTGCATTCAAAGTCATAAACATAATCATAAATGTTTTTCTTAATCTTTACCTGATATTAAAATTAAAAATGGGAATTGAAGCTGTCTTTATCAGTAATCTTGCTGCTTCTGTGATTACTTTTTTTTTATTGACTCCTTCTATATTAAAATTATTAAACATTTCTTTCAGTACTTCAATATTCAAAAGAATGCTGAAGTTCGGATTGCCATATCTTCCTGCAGGGCTAGGTTCAATATTAATACAAGTAATTGACAGACCAATAATGGAGCACCTGACAGATTTAAACACTTTGGGTATTTACCAGGCTAATCATAAACTTGGAATATTTATGATGCTCTTTGTAAGTATGTTTCAATATGCATGGCAGCCATTTTTTATGCAGGAATCGAAGAGCGAAGATGCAAAGAGAATATTTTCTAAAGTCTTAACATATTTTACTTTAGCTGCCAGTGTTATTCTTATAGCTCTTTCTTTGTTTATGGATAATATAATCAGGTTTGAAATTTTTGGTAAGACTTTGATAGGTCCGCTTTATTGGAGCGGAGTTACTATAGTCCCTGTAATTCTTTTTGCTTATTTATTCAACGGGCTTTACGTTGTTTTTACTGCAGGAGTTTATATCAAAGAAAAAAGTATTTATGTACCTTTAATAACCGGAGCCGGTGCAATAGTAAATATTATTTCAAATTTTATTTTAATTCCTTTAATAGGTATGATGGGCGCCGCTGTTTCGGTTTTATCAAGTTACATTGTTATGGCTTCAGGTTTATATTTTATCACTCAGAAGTTTTATAATATTTCTTATGAGAAGAAAAAAATTGCATTAATATTTTTCTTTATTCTTCTCTTCGGTTCAATTTATTATTTTTTGTATTACAATAATCAGTTAATTTTGTTTTACAAATTTCTGCTTCTTATTTTGTTCTTAGTTTCAATTTCATTTTTTGTTCTTGATAAAAAGGAAATATCATTTTTAAAAAATAAATTTATGACAAGAAGGAACTGATTATATAAGAATGCCTGAGATTGTCCCAATTAAGATTAAAAGATTAAGTATAGATTTTAGCGATATACCTCTCCCATCATATTCAACTTCAGGAAGTTCGGGACTTGATATAAGAGCTGCAGTTTCTGATGGAGTTATTATTCCTGCCGGTGAATTAAGATTAATTCCTACAAATATTTCTGTAGAAATTCCTGAAGGTTTTGAAATTCAGGTTAGACCAAGAAGCGGACTTGCTGCAAAGCATGGAATTTCTATTTTAAATTCACCCGGTACAATTGATTCCGATTATAGAGGAGAGATTAAAATTATTTTGATGAATCTAAGCAAAGAAGATTTTAAGATTTTGCGCGGCGACAGGATTGCCCAGTTAGTAGTTTCAAAAGTTTATAAAGCGGAGCTTCTTATTTCTGAAGAACTTGAAGAAAGCATAAGAGGAAGTGGTGGTTTTGGCCATACTGGGAAGGGATAAGTTCAAGTTCAAGAAAAAAGTTCAAGAAGCCTTTCAATAAATATTAATTAAAAAGGGTTTCGGATTACAAATCATTTTTGAGTTTAAGTTCAAATTCTTGTTTAAGATGTTTTATCTTGAACTTGAACTTACACTTGCACTTGGGAAATCCGAAATCTACGATTCTCCAAATGGATGGCTTTGCCAGAAATTAGAATTTAAAGAGTTTACATGTCCGATTTTATTCATCTCCATAATCACACGCATTATAGCTTGCAGGATGGAGCCTGTACTGTCGAATCACTTGTAGCTGCTGCTAAGAAAAATAATATGCACGCTGTTGCGCTTACTGATCATGGCGTTATGTATGGAATTCCTGAATTCTATTATAAAGCTGTTAAAGAAGGAATTAAACCAATAATTGGAATGGAAGCCTACATAGTTAAAGAAGGCAGCAGGTTTGAGAGAGGTAAAGTTGAAGAAACCAATGGTAGAAAAAAATCGAAACATTATAATCATCTGATTTTACTTGCAAAGAATAAACAGGGATATAAAAATCTGATAAAACTCTCCACGTTTGGTCACACAGAGGGTTTCTATTATAAACCAAGAATTGATTTAGAACTTCTCAGAAAATATAGCGATGGATTAATTTGTTCTTCTGCTTGTGCCGGTGGGATTGTTTCTGTTCATCTTATTAATAATGATTATGACAAGGCAAGAGTCGTGGCAAGAACTTACAAAGAAATTTTTGGCGATGACTTTTATCTTGAAGTTCAGAACCATGACATGGAAGTTGAAAAAGCTGTTCTTGATGGGATGCCGAAATTATCCAAAGAGCTGAATATAAAATTAGTCGCAACAAATGATTGCCATTACATCGAACAGGAACATAGTATAGCTCATAATATTCTTCTCCTGTTATCAGACAAGAATGGAAGTGATTACAAGCAGCTTCGGTATGGTACGAAGGAAATCTATTTTAAATCCCAGGAACAGATGAAGAAGCTCTTTAAGAATTTTAAAGGAGCAATTGAAAACACTCTGGAGATTGATTCGAAGATAGACCTTAATCTTGATTTTGATGGACATTATTTTCCACAGTTTCCTATTCCCGAAAATTCTCCTGCACAGAATCCTGAGGAGTATTTTGAATTTCTTACCAGAGAAGGATTTGGAAAAAAATTTTCTCAGCCAACTCCTGAATTAAAAGAACGGCTTGATTTTGAAATCCAAACAATAAAAGAAATGGGATTTTCCAGTTATCTTCTTATCGTTGAGGATTTTATTAATTCAGCCAAGAAGATGAATATTCCTGTTGGTCCGGGAAGAGGTAGTGTAGCGGGAAGTTTGGCTGCCTATGTACTTGGAATTACGAACATCAATCCGCTTGAATACAATCTTCTCTTTGAGCGTTTTCTTAATCCTGAAAGAAGATCTATGCCCGATATTGATGTAGACTTTGCAGATGATAAACGCGGCGATGTAATTGATTACGTTAAGAATAAATATGGAAGCAATTGTGTAAGCCAGATTATAACTTTCAACCGTCTCTCTTCAAAAGCTGTTATCAGAGATGTTGCAAGAGTTTTACGAATACCAATACCTACAGTAAATAAGATTACAAAATTTATCCCCTCCAAGTTTGGAAAAGTTTTTACAATTGATCAGGCACTTGCTGACGTACCTGAACTGAAATGGGTAAAGGATTCTGATGATCCTTTAATTCAGGATTTAATTAAATATGCCAAGGTGCTTGAAGGAATGAACAGGAATGCTTCAAAGCATGCTGCGGGAATTGTTATCACTCCGAATGATGTAAGCGATTATGTTCCGCTCGCTACGGCAGTTCAGCAGAATGATATTGTAACACAGTTCAATATGAAGGAAATTGAAAATGCTGGCTTGCTAAAGATGGATTTCCTGGGATTAAGAACTCTTACAATTATTCGTGATACAATTTCTTTAGTTGAAAAGAGAAGAAACATCAAAATTGATTTAGAGGATGTTCCTTTAAATGATGAAAAAACTTTTCAGCTCTTTTCAAAAGGACAAACAACAGGTGTCTTCCAGTTTGAATCTGCCCCGATGAAAGAATACCTTAAGAAGCTTAAACCATCAAGCCTGAGTGATCTTTCTGCAATGAATGCTCTTTATCGTCCGGGTCCTATGAATTTTATTGATGATTTTATTGACAGGAAGTTTGGCAGGAAACAGGTTATCTATCTTCATCCTGTTCTCGAATCTATTCTTAAGGAAACTTATGGAGTTATTGTTTACCAGGAACAGGTAATTCAAATAGCAAATAAAGTAGCCGGGATGAGTCTTGCGGAAGCAGATATTTTAAGAAGGGCAATGGGTAAAAAAGATCTCAAAACCATGGAAAATCAGAAGGTAATTTTTATTGCTGGCGCTGTTAAAAAAAATATCCCTAAAAAAACTGCTGAAGATATTTTTGATGCAATAAATAGTTTTGCAAACTATGGATTTAATAAAAGTCACTCAGTTGCTTACAGCTATATTGCTTACCAGACGGCATATCTTAAAGCACATTTTACTCCGGAATTTCTTGCAGCAAACCTTACAAATGAATTTGGCAATTCAAATAAAGTTGCTTCATTCCTGGAAGATTGCAGGAAGCTGAAAATAGAAGTTGTACCTGCAGATGTAAACAATCCCTCTGTTGGTTTTGATGTTGATGAAAAAGGAAGAATAAGATTTGGTATGTCTGCTATAAAAAATGTCGGCAAATCTGCTGTCGAAGAAATTATGAAAAGCAGGGAAAGGCTTGAAAGAAATTTTAAAAGTATTTTTGATTTCTGTTCTAATGTTGATACGAGAATTGTAAATAAAAGAACACTTGAAAGTCTTGTCCTTGCCGGTGCTTTTGATTCAATTAATAAATACAGGTCAAGATTATTTTCTGTTATTGAGGAAGCTCTTGATTTTGGTTCTAAAGTTCAAAACTCAAAACTCTCTAAGGAAAATAGTTTGTTTGGAGGAAATCAGGAAGATTTTAAAATTTCAGAACCAGTATTACCAAATCTTCCACCATGGGGTTCAAAAGAAAGGCTTGCTAAAGAGAGAGAGGTTACCGGATTTTATGTTACCGGTCATCCTTTAAGCAAATATGAAGTTGATTACAAATCTTTAACAACTATTTCACTTGGGGAAACAGAACAGCTTGAAGAGATGGATGTAGTTAAAGCATGCGGAGTTATTACTACTGTTAAAACCAAGATTGATAAAAAGGGAGGGACAATGGTGTTCTTTACCCTTGATGATTTCTCAGGTTCGTGTGAAGCTTTAATGTTCTCAAAAGTTTTTGACCAATATGGAAAATATATTAAAGAAGAGGAATGTGTTTTTATAGTTGGCAGGCCCGAAAGCAGCGGTGATGCAATAAAGATTCACATAGAAAAAGTAATGCCGATAGAGGAGGCCAGAGAGACATATACTGAAAGCATTAAAATTCTTTTAAATAAAGAAAAACTTTCTCCTGAAAAAATTTCCGTTCTAAAAAAGATTTTGGAAAAACATAAAGGTAATGTCCCGGTTTTTATTTCACTTGCTGATAACGGATCAAATCCCAGAAAATTTTCTTTGCGGGAATTAAGAGTAAATGTATCAAATGAATTTATTACAGATATGCAGCAAACTTTAGGTGAAGATTCACTAGTACTTTTTAACAAACGATAATTTCCCTTGTTTGTATAACGTTTCGCTATTTCGTATTATTTAATCTCAAAATTCCGATTTAATAGGGAGTTTAATTTCCCATTTTTATGAAAGAAGAGAATAAAAAATATTGGGCATTAATTCTTGGTGCCTCATCTGGTTTTGGTGAAGCTGTTTCAATTAAACTTGCAGAAGAGGGATTTAATATTGCAGGTGTGCATTTGGATAGACAAGCAACAATGCACAATGTTGAAAGAATTATTAAAAGTATTGAAGCTCATGGAGTAAAAGCAAAATTCTTTAATGCTAATGCTGCCGATGAAAAAAAACGAATTGAAATAATGGATGAATTAAAAAATATCTCTGGAGGGCAGCCCATTATAAAAGTTCTTTTGCATTCACTTGCTTTTGGGACTTTGAAAGCATTTACAAAACTTGGCGATTCTCAACCCATTACCAAAGCACAGATGGAAATGACTCTTGATGTAATGGCTCATTCTCTTGTTTATTGGACTCAGGATTTGGTTACAAATAATCTTCTTGCAAGGAAAGGGAGAATATTTGGTATGACAAGTTCCGGCGGACATTCGGTTATCCCTGCTTATGGCGCAGTATCGGCTGCCAAGGCTACACTTGAATCTCATGTAAGACAACTTGCTTATGAACTTGGTCCAATGGATGTTGCAGTGAATGCAATAATGGCGGGTGTAACAGATACACCTGCATTAAGAAAAATTCCCGGTAATGAACCAATGATTCAGGTAGCTCAAAGAAAAAATCCAAGGAACAGGTTAACAACCCCTGAAGATATTGCTAAAGTTATTTCGGTACTTTGCAGGGATGGAGGAGAGTGGATATCCGGTGGAGTTATAAATGCCGATGGTGGAGAAGACATTGTTAACTTTGTGGGTCAGGGGAAAAAAGATTATTTATAAAATAAACCTTCTCTAAAAAGATTCGGTTCATAAAAAAAATTTTAATCATTAATTAAATAGAATAAAAAAGGATAAAATGAAACCAATCACTTTAACAGATGATAACTTTGAACAGGAAGTGATTAAATCTGATAAACCAGTACTAATTGATTTCTGGGCTGTATGGTGTGGGCCATGTAAAATTATTGCTCCGGTTGTTGAAGAATTAGCCAATGAATATGAAGGCAAAGCTAAAATCGGAAAACTTGATGTTGATGAAAATCAACAGACATCAATTAAATATGGAGTACGGAGTATTCCAACATTATTAATATTTAAAAATGGAAAAGTGAAAGACACGATAATTGGTGCAGTACCTAAAGTTCAGATCGTACAAAAACTAAATGCTGCTCTTTAACGTGTCTGAATATTCTCCGATAAATAATTCAGTTTATTATTGAAGAAATGAAAAAGATTATCATTACTGATGCTGTAGATAAAAAATGTGCTGCAGTTTTTGAAGCCGGTGGATTTGAAGTTAAATATCAGCCTGGGATTTCACGTAATGAAATTAAAAAAATAATCCCTGTTTATAATGGATTAATTGTAAGAAGCGAAACTCAGGTTGATTCTGAATTAATATCTCTTATGAACAATATGGAAGTGATCGGCAGAGCAGGAACCGGGGTAGATAACATTGATGTTGATGCTGCAACCAGAAAAGGTATTTTAGTAATGAACACTCCCGGAGGTAATACAATTTCCACAGCAGAACATACAATGGCTTTGATGGTTTCTATGTGCAGAAATATTGCCCAGGCAAATCAATCAATGCGTTCCGGTAAGTGGGATAGGAAAACGTATAAAGGAACCGAGCTTCACAGCAAGACTCTTGGGATTATTGGCTTGGGTAAAATCGGAAGAGAAGTTGCAATAAGATCAAAAGCTTTTGGCATGAATGTAATCGCATTTGATCCTGTTGTTTCTGGAGACCTGGCTAATAAATTAGAAGTTGATCTTGTTGATCTGAATAAAGTATTTGAAAAATCCGACATCATTACTGTTCATGTTCCACTAAATGATGATACAAGATATCTTATCTCAGCCAATACTCTGCAGAAATGTAAAGACGGAGTGAAGATTATTAATTGTGCCCGCGGTGGAATTATTAATGAAACAGATTTAATTAGTGCTTTGGATTCAGGGAAAGTTTCTGCTGCTGCTTTTGATGTGTATGAAACAGAACCACCGGATTTTTCAGGAAGATTAATTAATCATCCTAAAGTAGTTGCAACTCCTCATCTCGGTGCTTCAACTGAAGAAGCCCAGGAGAAGGTAGCAATTCAAATTGCTGAACAGGTTATTGAATTGTTCCAGAAAAAATCTGCAAGAGGTATAGTTAATGCCGCAGCAATTGAAGTTGAAAGTGATAATCAAATTACTCCATATGTTCGATTAGCGGAAAATATCGGAATACTTCATTCACAAATAATCAGAGGTCAGCTGAAACAAATTAATATTAACTTCAGCGGAGATTTGCTGCATTCCGCTGCAACTTTAATAACAGCATCATTTTTAAAAGGATTTCTTTCAAGGAAACTTTCAGAATCAGTTAATCTTATTAATGCTCCATATCTTGCGAAGGAAATAGGTATTGTAATTAATGAAATTAAAACCGGGGCTAATTCTTCTTATACTAATCTTTTATCAGTTGAATGTGAAACTGATAGGGGGAACAGATTACTTGAAGGTACTGTTTTTGGGAATAACGAACTCAGGATAGTTAATATTGATTCGTACCATCTTGAATTAAAACCTGAAGGACATATGTTGTTTTATTATAATTTAGATAAGCCTGGAATGCTTGCAACAGTTGGGAAAGCACTTGCAGAAGCAGATATAAATATTGCCGGATTATCATTGGGAAGATTAGAAGCAGGTAAAGAAGCACTAACAATTATTAATACGGATAGCGAAATAGATCAAAAAGTATTAAATAGAATTTCTGCGATTAAAGGCGTTAAAGATATCCAAAAGGTCAAAATTTAAGTTCAGTGGTTTAAAGTCTCTTGACATTTTTGAAAAAAAACCGTAACTCGGTTTAGAAAATAATAAGATTCTTTAATACTTGACATAAAAAACCTGTTATAGTATTTTGGTTTTGTGTTTTATAGACAATAAGTTTTAAGTAGGTTCATAACTTTAATAAACAAAAAAAGGAGAGCAGTATGCTAAAGACAATTACGAGGTTCATTTTTATTTTCTTACTTTTCACATCTCTTGTTTTTGCCCAGCTCAAGGCGGTAAAGAAAACAGTAAATACCGGCGAAGAAACGGGTTCAACAAATGCTCAAGTGGTTAATCACGAAAGCATAGTCCTTTCAAACGCTGTTGTAAATAGAGCTTTGTTTGTTTATACAATGAATAATATAACAACTCTTGCAACAGGTTATGATCTTCAAAGTAATGGTTCTACACAACAGCTCTGGTATGATCTGAATGGCGGCTCATTGAATGCTGTTTTTACAACATCGCAACAAACATCTGCTTGGAGTGACAGAACCTGCACCTATTTTGCCAGTATGGATGGCGGAGTTAATTGGACGAATGTTGGTAATGTTCCTCCTACAGCTGGTGCTGGTGGTGCGAGATCAGGTTTCCCGGCAATTAATGGTTTATCCTTCTCTTCAGTTGTTATTTCTAATCATAGTAACTTAGGTGGAGGTAGTACAAGGGCACAGGTATTTATTAATAGTGCACCCGGTGTTAATGATTTCGTTAATTTTGATCCGGGTAATGCCCCCGATGGTGATGCTATCTGGCCAAGATTAGGAGTTACTAATGATGATAATGTAGTAGTTGTAGCATCTGTTAATGGAGTAAATTTCCAATACACAAATGTTCTTAATGTAGCAGGCGGAACATTTTCAGGATGGCAATTCTATGATGGCAACCAGGCAGAAACCTATTGTTTTGCAACAGCATCCGACGGAACTGTTGGACACGCTTATCTTGGTATTTTGGGCGAGGCTTTTTATAGAACTTCAACTGATGGTGGAACTACATGGGGAACACCAACACAAATATTTACACCATTCGTAATTCCCGGTGATACTAATTACATGGGCACTATCAGAGGAATAGATCTTGTTTACAACGATACAACACCTGCAATTGTATTTGAAGTTTATATGCAGACACCGGATTTTGCAAGCTATTTCCCTGAGGCAGCTTCAGAGATTCGTTTTTGGAGTCCTGATATTACTGTTGATACAACGGCAATTTTAGCAGATTCTAATAACATTCCTTATTTCCCTGGTTTAGGTACTACTGATGTTATGAATTCACTTGCCCGTCCTGTAATTGGTAAATCTGAAGATAACAGGGCATTATTTGTTGCATTCGAATCAACAACTGAATTTAGAAATACAACTTTAGACTCAACCACATTTACAAAAGGTTGGTTTATGGTTTCAACTGATAGTGGTGCAACCTGGACAGCACCCGAAGTCTTCACACCAGATTCCCCATTACTTGATTGGGATTGGGTAAGTCTTGCAGAATCTAATCCTGTTTCAGGAGATTCATGTACTGTTCATATGGTTATGCAAGGTGATCCAAATGCCGGCAGCCAGGTTAATGGATCTCTGCCTGGAGTTACAGCACAATTTTATCATTTTTCAACAACCGTTGGATTACCTGTTCCAGGAGGAGTAGGAGATGGAGAAAATTTCGTTAATAGTTTTAATTTAGCACAGAATTTCCCCAATCCATTTAACCCAGGTACGCAAATAAAATATACACTTGCTGAAAGAAGCAATGTTGTATTAAAAGTTTATGATGTACTTGGAAAAGAAGTTGCAACTTTGGTTAACTCTTTTGAAGATGCAGGCCAGCACGAGGTTAATTTCGATGCTTCGAATCTCTCTTCCGGTTTATATATCTATACTATTCAAGCCGGAAACTTTACATCATCAAAGAAGATGATGTTATTGAAGTAAATTGTTGGAAATAGTGAAATTTTGATTGCGGGCGGGCAGCTCTTAAAAAGAGTTACCCGCCTTTTTTTTAAGTGTACTTTTTAATTTTACTTTTATTCTTTAGTTTTAGGTATTCTTTATTGACAGGTTCTTTTCAATTAGAAGAGAACATTATTAACAAAATTATTGGTGGAGAAGAGATGAAAATTTTTACAAATTTTTTGTTTGCTTTTACTTTATTTATCTTCTCGGCTTCAATATACTCACAGACTGGTGTTGGTAAACTCAGCGGAAAAGTAGTAGATGCTGATACCAAAGAAGCTTTGATTGGAGCCAATGTGGTTATACTCAATACCGATTGGGGTGCAGCTACTGATGTTGATGGGGATTATTTTATTCTTAATATTCCTCCGGGTTCTTATGAAGTACGGTTTAGTTTCGTTGGTTATGCACCCAAAACTGTTCAGGAAGTAAGAATAGTTGGTGGCGTTACTTATGAATTAAATGTAGAACTTTCCACAGATTTTACTTTACCTGACATTGTTGTTCAGGATAGAAAATTCTTTGAGGAAAAATCAACCAATACAAAAAAAGTAATTGATTCTGAAGAAATTGGTCGTCTTCCTGTAAGAGGTGTTGAGAAGCTTGCATCGTTACAAGCCGGTGTTGTTATTTCAGAAGGCAGTGGTGGCACTGATGGAAATGCTACTATTAACGTTAGAGGTGGGCGAGGTAATGAAGTGCTTTATATTGTTGATGGAATTCCTCAGAATGATATTTATACAGGTACTAATTATTCCCAGGTTAGTAATTCTGCAATTGAGCAGATTTCTTTTGAGATTGGTGGTTATGAAGCAAAATATGGGCAAGCTCAATCTGGAATTGTAAATGTTACTACCAAAACAGGTGATCCTACTTACTCGATTTATGCTGATGTTATGTCATCAAGTTTTACTGATAACTATGGTTATAATCTGTACTCAGCTACATTAGGTGGACCAATTATACCAGGAATAGCCAATCACACTTTCTTCCTTTCCGGTGAAAGAGGTTGGTTTTTAGATGGCGATCCCCGTGCTATCAATCTAAATTTCTCCTCAATTAATAAATTTTACGATTATATACCTAATAATGAATCGGGTGTATATCGTTTCACCGGAAGAACAAGTCATAGTATTGAAAGCTGGACTGTTAGATTAGGTGCTAACATAAATCAACAGGATACACGAGGATACACTCATCTGTATTCAAAAAATAATTCTATGCACTTTCAAAAAATTGAAAGATTAAATCAATCATATAGTGCAAGAATATCTCAGAATATCAGCAGCAATTCTTTCTGGAATTTAAATCTCGGTTTCAAAATATTTGATGAAGAAACAGGAGATGGAGTTTACTTTGATAATCTTCCTGCTTATGGAGATAGTCTAACAATATTTAACCGTGAAGGTGTTAGCGTTCCTGCTAATGGGGTTAGGATTGCATTAGATTCAATTGGAATATTTAATGCAAGAGGGAGAGTATTTAATGGTTATACAAAAACAAATAATAATACCCTTTCAGGAGATCTTGATATAACAACACAATTAGAAAGTCATTTATTAGAAATTGGCGGAGGTATTAATTATAATGTGCTTCGACTCTACTCAATAGGTCCGGTTGGGTTAGCTTCAAGCAATTTAAGTTCCCTGGATCCTCAATCTAAATATTATAGAATGCAGCCAACAGTATTTGGTTATAATATTACAGGTACACAAACAACCAATAGTGACCGGAACGAAAACCATGTCTTAATTAATGGTCAGTCTGCACAAAGTATACAGGTGGATTTCGAACCTAAAAAGCCTTTTATTGCTTATGCATATCTTCAGGATAGATTTGAACTAAGCGATATGGTTCTTAACCTCGGTATCAGGTTTGATTATTTTGATACTCAGACTGATATTCTCAGAGATCCTAACTTTCCATTTATTTTTGGAAATCCGGGCGTTTTTGATCCAGCCGATTTTGTTACAAAGGAGCCGGAATTCCATATATCTCCAAGAATTGGAATAGGATTTCCTGTAACAGAAAGTACCGTTTTTCATGCTCAATATGGAAAATTCATTCAGGAACCATCTTTAAATCAGCTTTATGCAAGCCAGTTTGATTTGAATGCAATTGTTCGTGATGATGCTTTAACATTATTAAATGGTCAGGTTGAAAGTGAAGTTACCACTCAATATGAAGTGGGTTTCAGACAAGTATTGGGCAGCGTTGCCGCATTAAACATTACAGCCTTTTATAAAAATACTGAAGGTCTTGTAAATACAGCACTTGTCTTTTTCCAAAGATCTCAGGGTGGAGAGCGGCTGGAATATTATACACCGACCAATACAGATTTTGGTACAATAAAAGGTCTCGCAATATCTGCTGATGTATCGAGGATAAGTTATTTTACAATGTCCCTTGATTATACTTATTCCATTGCAGAAGGAACCGGATCATCAACAAGTTCATCATTTGTTGCTGCATTCAGAAATATTGGTGAAGAAAGAATTCCAAAAGTTATTGCACCTCTTGATTTCGACCAGCGACATACAGGTACAATTAATTTGGACTTCTTTGTACCTAAAGGTGATCTTGGTGTTTTTGAATTAATAAATGCAAATGTACTTATTTCGTTTGCAAGCGGCCGTCCATACACACCATTACACGAACAAAATTTACTTGAGGGCAGCACCAACTGGGGAGAAACAAAAGGATATGTTAATTCATCTTATGGTCCTGGAAATTTCAGAATTGATTTAAAACTTGAAAAAGGTTTTGCTTTCAGTAGTGCAACCATTACTCCTTATTTATGGATAGAAAATCTTCTTGATGCTGATAATCCTGTTGATGTTTACAGATCAACCGGCAGCCCCTATTCAACCGGTTGGTTAGCAACTGAGGAAGGGCAAACCTTTACATCAGGAGTTTCATATCCTGAAGCATTCAGACAGGATTATGAATCTCTGGAAAGAAATCCTTTCAATTTTGGAATTCCAAGATTAATCAGGCTTGGTTTGAAAGTTAATTTTTCCAACATTCAACTTTAATTAATTGAATATGGATACAATTTTAATGAGGAAAAAAATGAATTATAGATATAACAAAATAAAAATAGGCATCTGGCTTATTTTAATAGTTTCATTTTCTCTTGCTTTTACTTTCAGAGAAGGAGAGGGTGGTAAAAAATTTCAAAAGGTAACTCTTAAATCTGGAGATGCCTATTTTATGGGAATTAATAATATTAATATGCCCATGAACAGAGAAGGAGTTATGGGAGAAGTAACCATAGAGGGTCATCTGGCAGGTGGAAAACTTAATAATGTTGGATCCGAAACAAGTGGTAACTTTCTCTTTTCAGGTGGTTTTTTCTTAAGTGGAGTTACAAACGGAAATGTTTGGGCTAATGCAGTAGCATCTGCTTCCCGTATCCAGGATTATCAAGCTGGAACCTATGAAGCAGGTCCAACTGATTCAAGAGCTCAGATTTATGTTCTTTCTGCTCGAGACGGTGATTTTGCCACGAGCTGGGAGGAATGGAAAGATGCGGTTGCTTTAGGTGCTTATTATCATGATGGAAATGGTGATGGAACTTATGATCCGGTTGATTTGAATGGTAATGGTAAATGGGATCCTACCGAAGACAGACCTGATTTAATAGGTGATGAAACTGCCTGGTGTGTATATAGTGATCAGGTAGATCCTGCTTTAAGAAGATTTAACGATGTTGATCCGCAGGGAATTGAGATTAGGCAAACTGTGTTTGCTTTTGCTTCAAAAGGTATAACCGGAAATATGATATTTATAAGATATAGTATCTTAAACACCGGGGAAGTTGCAGACGTTATTGATGATGTTTATTTAGGGGTTTGGGCTGATCCTGATTTAGGAGAAGAACAAGATGCTTATCTTGATGATCTTGTTGGTTGCGATACTACGTTAAATTCAGGTTTTGTTTACAATAATGGACCTGATAATGATTGGGGTGTAAACCCCCCCTGCTTTATGATTGACTTTTTCCAGGGACCAATTGCTTATATTCCTGGCGAAACGTTTGTGGATGCAAATAGCAATGGAACTTTTGACGAAGGCGAAACAGTTTTAGATACGGCTTATAATATTCAGGGACAAGCAAGAGGTATTGCAACTGTTCTTGGTGCAAAAAATCTTGGCTTATCATCCTTTGTTCATTATATGCAAAGCCATCCGGAACTCGGAGATCCAAATACAAGGCTTGAAGCACGAAACTATATGTTAGGTACAAATAAATTCGGGAATGTATTAGACCCCTGTACCTGGACTTATGGTTCTGTATTGGGTGGAGTTCCTTGTGCAGAAGTTGATCCAAGATTCTTTTACTCAGGCGATCCGGTAACTCAAACCGGATGGATAAATACTTATGAAACTGATCAGAGACAAATGTCGAATACAGGTCCTTTTAAATTAGTAAAAGGTCAACCCGTAGATATTGTGGCAGCTTATGTGGTTGGAAGAGATGATAATCAACTTAGCAGTATTACAAAAACTAAAGAATATGATTTAATAGCACAACTTTTATTTGACAGTAACTTCCCAACACTTCCTGCACCTCCTGCAATAAAATATGAAGTACAAACAGGTACTGGTTTTATTGATTTAACGTGGGAAACATCAGAGCAGGTTAATTATACAGGTGTTGATACCGTTCTTGATGTAGACAGAAAGCTTGAAGGTTTTTATCTTACAGCATTCAGGTCAAATTCAAAAGCAGGAAGCATTCAGGGAGTAGATAATAGCGAATTGTTATCAGCTTATGATCTCGATAATTTTATTGATGATATTTATAAAGTATCAGGTAATGGCGGGCAGGATCGTATATGGCAAAGAGCTACGCAGTTAGATATACTTTTATACGGTGACCCTTTAACCGGTAGAATCAGATACAGACTTGAAAGTGATCCATTTACTGGAGGTCCTCTTATAAAAGGGCATGAGTATTATTTTGCAATTACTCACTTTTATTTAAACCATAATGTAATTATTAATAGAGATGAATTTAATGAGAATGATACAATAGTTTATGGTCCTCAATATCCTGGTGCTTATTACGATCCATTGGGTGTTGCAATGGAAGAATTTGAAACTCCACTTATAAGAGTTATATATGATGAAGATATATATTCACCTGCGTCTAAAACTGGGACTGCGGTGAAATCAGGAACATCAGATGGAAATGTTAAATACCTGGTTGTTTATCCAGACCAATTAACGGGAGATGATTATAAAGTAAATTTCTTTAAGGATGAAACCCAACCTGATACGGCGGTTTATAGTACATTCTGGAAATTAACAAACACTACAACTGGTGAAGTGTTAATTGACTCATCGAAAATTTACAATTTTGATACTACAAGTTTTGCCGGAAGTGTTACAGAAGGAATTATTTTGAAAGTCGAACCTTTAATTCCTGCTTATGAATCAAATTATTTTAATTTTATCCCCGAAGATCAAATCTGGTATCAACGATTTGCAACTGTAGAAGCAAAAGGGGTTTATTATGTAGGGAAAGATATACCGCAGAAATCTACCATAACAAATTTTCCGGCAAATGCTGTATCAAATGTAATAACTGCTGATAGGCTGAGAAGGGTAGAGATTAGATTTGGTGCTAATGGTGTTGGGAAAGCATATCGTTACCTGAATGGTTTTATTGGTGGTGTTATACAAGCACGAAATAGTCACAGGTACGCAGGTGGAATAACCGCTGCTGACACTATTGGTAAAGGTACTGTAGGTAAACTTAGAGAAGGTTTTGTTGATGTTCCTTTTACTGCCTGGGTAGTGGATGAAAAACATAATCAAGAGTATCAGCTTGCAGTAGGTTTTGTTGAGAGACGAAATAGTGGTGGCGACTTTAATGGAATTCCTGATGGTATTTGGAACCCCGATACCGCCGTGACAAGAACAAAAGAAGTGATTGTTGTTTTTGATTCCCCTTATGACCCCACCGGAAGCCAGATTGAATTTACAGGTGGAACATTCGGCGATTCGACTGTTTGGGCTGATATTTCTACAGGTTATACCGTTCCTGCAAATGCTCAGGGAGTAACCGATGAACAAAGAAGAATTGCGAAATCGCCATGGTTTAATGCAATGTATGTTGTGGGCCTTGCAAAACCCAAAGAGAACCCAGGAGTTACACCAACCGGTACATTTTATATACCAGTTACTACTTATCCTTATACTGGAGCTGATCAGTTTACCTTTAAGACAAAATTAAAAGGTGAACTTTCTGAAGCAGATAAAAAAGCATTATTTGATAAGATTAATGTTTATCCAAATCCAATGTTTGGTTTCAATCCGGCAACAAGTTATTCAAATTCTGCACCGGATGAACCATTTATAACATTTACTAATCTGCCTCCTGAAGATGTTACGTTGAGGATATATACACTATCAGGTACATTGATAAGAACATTAACCACAGCTGATAAATCCAACCTAACTTCACCATTCTTACAATGGAATTTAAGGAATGAGGATGGATTAAGAGCAGCATCAGGTTTATATCTTGCAATTGTTACAGTTAAAGGATACGGTGATAAAGTTCTTAAATTCACTATAATTATGCCTCAAAAACAAATAAATAGATTCTAAAAAAAAATAATTAGCAGCTGCTTTATTGAAGCGGCTGCTTAAACTAAAATTGATTCAAAATTTGAGGAGTTTATAAAATGAGAAAATTGCTATTTACAATAATTTTAATAATCAATTCATTGCTGGTTTTTGCCGGAGATCCATCAAGAAAAGGTACAACCGGTGCTGATCAGCTCTTAATACCTGTTGGTGCTCAAAGTATTGCTACGGGAGGTGCTTTTCTCTCCAATGTTACAGGCTTAGAAGCCATTTATTATAACCCAGCGGGTCTCAGCCATACTACTGGGAGCGAAGCAATGTTCAGTTATATGTCATATCTGGCAGATATAAATGTTTCCTACTTTGCAATAGGGACTAATCTTAGTGATTTAGGCTCTTTTGCTTTCAGTATAAAGACATTTGACTTTGGAGATATTCCGGTTACAACATTCGAGGCTCCTGACGGAGATGGTTCAACTTATTCTCCCTCTTTTTTAACAGCTGGCATAACATATTCTAAAGTTATTACAGATAGAGTAAGTATTGGTGTAAATGCTAAAGTTATAAGTGAATCTGTTATGGATGTAAGTGCGACAGGATTTGCATTAGACTTTGGTGTTCAGTATAGATTTCCAAGCAACCTATCTATTGGTGCTGCTGTTAAAAATATTGGAACAAATATGTCTTATTCAGGAGGAGATCTTCAGGTTAGAACTGGAATTCCCGGAAGCCAGCCCGGTAGTACCAGCGGGAACTATGAAGTAGTTCCAGAGGAATTCCAGATCCCCAGCTATTTTGAATTAAGCACTGCTTATAACTATAATTTCAATGAGCAGAATAATATTCTGATAGGAACCACTTTCAGGAATAATAATGCTTTGGAAGATGAATTAAAATTTGGCATGGAGTATGGTTTTCAAAGCACATTCTTTGTGCGAGGCGGATATGATATGCTTCTTGAGAATACAGTTAACAATACTTTTGGATTTACTTTTGGAGCCGGCTTAAATTACAGTTTTGCCGATGGTATGGGATTGGCTTTTGATTATGCCTACAGGGAAGTAAAAGATTTCCCAACTCCAAATCATAACTTTACTGTAAAATTAGCTGTTGAATAATTTGTCTTGAATTAATCTTAAAAGGCGTCCATATTTGGGACGCCTTTTTTATTTTATTATAAATTTATTTACTATGAGAATATTATTAAAAGCCCTTCTATTTTTCTCTCTTCCTTTTTTTATAAGTGCACAGCAAAAGTTAGATTTTGATTTTGATTATGCTCAATTTGGTTATGATTCTTCTTCCAATTATGTAGAGTTTTATTATTCATTTGGGCAAAAAGGTCTTGCTCAAATTCAAACCGATTCAAGCATTCTTCTTGAAGGTATTTTAGATATAGAGATTGCTGACACATCAATTCACACAGCCATTATTAATAGAGAGTGGAGAATAAATCATGAGATAAAAGATACTTCCGATATGAATAAAAGCCTTGTTGGTATAATAAGTTTTATTTTACCTATAGGTGAATATGTTTGTAATATCAGTGGAAGAAATTTTACTGATAGTACAGTTAGCAGGACTTATAAAGAATCTATTAAAGTGGAACCGTTTATAGGAAGTTCTCTTTCAATAAGTAATATACAGATCGCTTCTAAAATATTGCAGGATAGTCCTAATAAGAGTTCTGTGTTTTATAAAAATAGTTTTGAAGTTATACCATTACCCACTTCAATATTTGGTGAAAACCTGCCTGTCTTGTTTCATTATTTTGAACTATACAACCTGCAAAATATAAATATCGATTTTCCTTTAAAATTAAATACTTTAGTATATAATAGCAGGGGAGATATATTTTACAATAAATCAAAAAGTATTACAAAGAATATTGATTCAAGAGTTGAGGTTGGGACAATAGCAATAAATAAATTCCCAACGGATTCCTACACTCTGACTATTTCGTTAATTGATAGTATAAGAAACTACGGTGTCTCTTCATCTAAAAAGTTTTATGTGCTGAATCCGTCAGTAAAAATTAATGATTCTATTTATTCTCAAATAACAAATATCTTTGCTACACATTTTGGAGCAATGGCTGAAGAAGAGCTTGATGATTTATTTAAGAAATCTAAGTATATAGCTACACAACAAGAGATTGAACAATATAGTTCATTAACCGGCAAGGAAGGTAAACAAAAGTTCTTATACTCATTTTGGAATGCTAGAGATATTGAACCTTCTACTGTAAGAAATGAATTTTATCTGGAATACCTTAAACGAATTGAGGTTAGCAATCAGCAATTTGCTGCTTTAGGTAAAAAGGGATGGGAAACAGACAGAGGCAGAATTTTTTTGAAGTATGGAGAACCAAGTGAAATTGAAAGATTCCCTAATCAGATTGACTCAAAGCCGTATGAAGTATGGCGTTATAATGAAATTGAAGGCGGAGTAATATTTGTCTTTGCTGATTTAACCAACTTTTCTGATTATCAATTAATCCATTCAACGGCAAGGGGAGAACTGCGCGATGATAATTGGGAAAGAAGAATTCGTTCCATCTAAAGTTTTTCCCTGGTAAGTATTAGCCAAATATTTTCTATAATGTTTAACCGGGGTTAATTATTTTCCTGCCTATTGTTTAAATTTGTATTTATTTCTATACTATTTAATGCAGAATATTCTCGAATATATTTTATTCATTACGCTAAGTTATTTTTTTCGCATTTGCGGTTTAAATCTTGCAAGAAAATTTTCATCTCCGCTTGCATATTTGTTCTTTTATTTAATTCCAATTAGAAAAAAAGTGGTATTTGAAAATTTGAATCGAGTTTTTTCTGAATTTGATAAAGACAACATTAAAAAAATCGCTTTTAGCTGCTATAGAAATTTTATAATAAGCTTAATAGAAATAATGTATTTGCCGAGAATGAGCAAAGAAGAAATTATTAATATTCTGCCGTTAAGTAATGCTGATCTTATTGAAAGAAAATATAGGGAAGATAAAGGGGTAATACTTCTTTCTGCTCATTTTGGTAACTGGGAATATATTGCTGCCTCTGTAAGTACCAGGATAGATATACCTTTTCATGTTGTTGTAAAGTCACAGAGAAATCCTTTTGTAAATAATTGGATGAATAAAGTAAGGACCAAATGGATTAATAAAATTATTCCCCTGGGAATATCAATAAGGCAGGTTTATAAAGAATTGAAAAATAAAAATATTGTTGCAATGGTAGCTGATCAGCGAGGTCCTTTTGAAGGAATCAGGGTAAAATTTTTTGGAATAAATACTGCTGTACTTGCAGGGCCGGCAATACTTGCAATAAAAACAGGAGCTCCCGTTATTTATGGTTTAACAATAAGGCAGCATGATTATAGTTACAAAGTTATACTTGAAGAAATAGATTTAAATAATCTTCCTGAAAATGAAGAGGAAAAAGTATTAGAAATTTCTCAAAGACATACCTCTTTTCTTGAAAAATTTATAAAGCAATATCCGGAACAATGGCTATGGATGCATAAGAGGTGGAAATATTAAGAATTACAAAATTTAAAAATTAAAAGATTTAAAGATTAAATAGCCAAATTCTATTTGATGCTTATGACCAATAAATAATGATAAATGACTAACTCAGAAAAAATATTAATAATACAAACTGCCTTTATAGGTGATGCAATTTTAACTTTGCCATTACTGCAAAAGCTTAAAGAGTTGAATCCTGAAAGTGTTATTGATGTCGTATCAAATCCATTAACTTCGGAAATATTTTCAGCTTCACCCTATGTTAATGAAGTTATTGTACTTGATAAAAGGAATGAGCACAGAACAATGTTTTCAACATATAAGTTTTCTAAAAAGATAAAAGAAAGAAACTATGTAAAATTATTTTCTCCTCATCGTTCTTTCAGAACATCATTAATTGTTTTATTATCCGATATATTGGAAACATATGGATTTGACAATAGCAGCTTCATGCATATATATAAATATATTATTCCTTATAATTATAAAGCGCACGAAGTGCAAAGGAATCTTGACTTAATTGGTTTTCATTATGACGATCAAAGCTGGAAGATTATTCCTGAAATAAAAATTAATTTATTAGTAAAAGAAAAGGTTTCTAAATTTATCTTAGAAAATAATTTTGATAAAAATACATTAGCTATTGCCCCAGGCAGCATCTGGAATACAAAACAATATCCTCTTGAGTATTATGAAAGGATAATATCTGAATTAAATAAAAAAGGTTATAAAGTAGTCCTTATTGGCGGAGAAAAAGATAAAGTTGTTTGTAATGAGTTAGCTTTGAAGAAGAAAGATATTATTTCCTGTGCAGGCAATTTTTCTATAATCGAATCTATTGAGTTTTTAAAAAATGTAAAATTGTTAATTTCAAACGATAGTGCTCCAACTCATATGGGTATGTGTGCAGATATTCCTGTTTTAACTTTATATTGCTCTACATCTTATGAATTTGGTTTTTATCCTTATAATGAAAAAAGTAGCTATTTAAGTTACGATGATTTATTTTGTAAGCCGTGCGGAATCCATGGTTATGATAAATGTCCCATAAGTACATTTGATTGTGGTTATTTACTAAAGCCGGAAGTTGTTATTTCAAAAATTGAGAATATGCTTAATGATTAAATCTAAATTAGCTGAATTATTTGATATAGATAATAATATAGAAGAAGCTGTTCAAATTGCTAAGAAGTTATACCTGGAAGGAACGATTTTTATTCATCCTACGGATACAATTTATGGTTTTGCAGCTAATCCTTTTAATGAAGAAGCTGTAAATAAGATTGACAAAATAAAGCAGCGACCTTCAAGTAAAAAATATATTCTTCTTATTAATAACATTGATAATCTTCTTACCTATGCAGATATTCATTCCGAAAAACATCTTGATTTTTTATTATCAATATGGCCTAATCCTGTATCGGTAGTATTAAAGCTTAATAAAAAAACTTCAAAAATATTAGATATAGAAACTGCTGCTTTCCGGATTCCAAATAACAGGTTTTGTTTGAAATTACTTGATACTATAAAAATGCCTGTAATTTCAACAAGTGTTAATAGAAGCAATGAGAAACCATTATTTGATCCTATTATGATAAGAGATGAATTTGGTTCTGATGTTGATACTATTTTTTATACAAATAAAAAGTTGATGCATGAATATTCCACACTTATTGATCTTACTAATAACAAAATGAATTTAATCCGTGAAGGAAAGATTAAGTTTGATGATTTATTAAAAAAGTTAAACTGAGGATTTGAGGTTGAAATTTTTCAATTCACTAAGAAAAATAAAGAACTTTTTTGTATTTATTATTCCTGACCACTCGGCATCCGGTGCAAAGTCCCATAAGTTTTCCTTAACTAAAATCGCCGCACTATTTATGGGCTACACTTTAGTAATTTCAATTCTCGGCTACATATTTTTCTCAATAACACCTTTTGGCGATATTTTTCTCTCTAATAAAAAATTTTCTCAAGAAGAAATTAATAAGATTGAAGAGCTTAATAACAGAATGATTTTTTTATCAAAAGAACTCGAAAGCCTGAAATCAACAAATGAAAGATTAAGATATGCAATTAGACTTGGAGATTCTACTTTAATAGAATCTTTGTATATTAAAAATGATACAAGCTCTCTGAAGAAAAAAACCGGCGGAAATATTTTTTATGTATTCAGAGATTTTATTAGGTTGTTTATTGTAGAACCTCAGGAAGTAATTTATTTTATTAAACCTGTTAGTGGATTCA
>MHAF01000079.1:1126-9960 GCA_001802865.1 Ignavibacteria bacterium RBG_16_34_14 | reverse complement strand
GATCTCCACCTCCATTTGTAACTGTTCCAACATCTAATGCATTATCAAAAAATCCTATTACATTGAAAATTGATCTTCTGAAAGCCATATTAGCGCCGGTACCAAATTGACCTGTAATAAAGTACTGCCATCTTTTATTGTAGTTGTCTTTTATATTTATCCATTTTGGTTTATATCCTCTTCCGAATCCTCCATACATTTCAAATAGAATATGTGAATCTTCTTCAAGTTCATAAGGTTCTACTAAACCAGTAATCGCAATAGTATCAGGTTCTTCAGCAAATGTTTTTGAGATAGCATTAATCCAATTTGTATCAACAATAACATCATCATCTGTAAAAGCAATAATATCTCCTTTGGCTTCAAGAACAGCCCTGTTTCTTGCCCAATTTAAACCCGGGCGTGGTTCACATACATACTTGAATTTAGGATATTTATTTAATACTAACTGTTTTGTTGAATTATCGCTTGGTGCATTATCAATCACGATTAAATCAATGTTTGGATAATTTAATTCTATTAAAGAATCAAGGCAGAGTTTTAATTGTTCTGCTCTATCTCTTGTACATACAGCAATTGTAACTAGTGGAGTCTGTTTAAATTCGTCAACATTATCTTTTAACAATAATTCTCTAAGTGATTTTTCATTTAATCTCACTCCATTTTCCAGACTAATCATAAGCAGTTTGCGAATAAGCTCATAACTTGCTTTAGTTTCCATTTCCTTAATAATTAATTCTGCAGGACAAATATCATTTACAACAGATAAGGTTAGGCAGCATACAGGATTATTTTGCCATTTGCACAGAATGCGTACTTTATTATATCCCTTAAGATTCTCTATATCCTTTATGGGTTTACTTATATCCAGGCTTACTATTTTGATCGGATCAAACATAAATTATTATTGTTTCTCTTTTGCTAGTGCAACATTATTAGTGAAAAAGGATTTATTTACATTAGCTAAACAGGATGCAATTTTCTTTGATTTTAAATATCGATTTAGACCGAGAAAAGATCCTTTCAATTCGGCAACAATTAAATCTCTTGGGAATAATTGAGGTCTTTTAAAACTTAAAAACAATCTTTTTATATCCCAGTAAAAAAACCACCATACTGCTAAATAGAAAAACTGATATCGATCATTCTTGTATGTAATGAAAGCATGGGTTATATAAGAATAAAGACCAATTCCGTTATTGGTTATTTGATTTTTTAATTCATTATAAGATTTTCTATGCCTGTGTCTGACAACTGCATTAGGTTCATAAACAAGGGAAAAACCAGCTTTAATAATCCGGAAAAAAAATTCAAGATCTTCCCCTCCATTTGTTGGAGTACCAACACCAAGTATTGGATTAAAAAATCCAATTTCATTAAAAATCTTTTTACGGAAAGCCATATTTGCGCCTGTACCACATTTTCCTGTACCTCCAAAATATTTTGAAGCTTTTTCTTTGTTACTAAGCGCCCACTTATAACATTTTCTTTCGAAGCCCCTACTAAATCCGCCGTATGTTTCGAATAATTCCTGGGAATAAGTTTCTAATTCATAAGGAATAACTAATCCCGTAACTGCCATTGTATCTGGCTCTTCCATAAACACGGTAGTTATTTCATTTACCCATAATTTATCTACAATAACATCGTCATCAGTAAAAGCAATTATCTCACCGTTGGATTCTTTTATTGCTTTGTTCCGGGCCCAGGACAATCCAGGTTTAGGTTCGCAGATATATTTTATTTTACTTGCGAAATTTTCTACAAAGTTTTTAGTAGAATCATCCGAAGGAGCATTATCAACTACTATTAATTCAGTGTTAGGATACTTCAGATTTAAAAGAGAAGAGAGACATAATTCAAGATTTTCAACTCTGTTCTTCGTACAAACTACAACGGTAACTAATGGAAGCTTTTTCTCTGCAATTAATGTATTATTTTTCTCAGATGTAAGTTCATGCTTTTTCATTGAATTAATTAATGAAAGTTTTTTCGAATGCTCTTTCATAATACTCCCCGCAATTAGCTCTTTAGAGACAGATCCTTTAATAATTGGAACATTGATATAACCGATTGAAATATTATCCCACCTTATGAAAGCTTTCAGTTTTTGGTACTTCCCTAATCCTCTTAAATCATCAGTGATTCCTTTGAAGGGAGAGATATCAATGTCTATTATTTTTATTGGCTCAAACATATAAAGCATTCTCAGGAATAGTTTCCTTATAAAGATTTAATGCTTCTTGCACGTTTCCATCATAACGAATAGTTCCTTCATCGAGCCAAATAACTCTATTACATACTTTAGATATGTCCGCTTCATTATGGGAAACAAATATTAATGTAATGTTGTTTTGATATAAATTTTCAATTTTCTTGAAACATTTCTGTTGAAATTCAGCATCACCTACAGCAAGTACTTCGTCAACGATTAAAAGGTCTGGATTAGCATGAATTGCAACGGAAAAACCAAGTCTTGCAGTCATACCGCTTGAATAATATTTTATCGGCGTATTAAGAAAATCTCCAACTCCAGAGAATTCAACAATTTCATCAAACTTATTTTTTAATTCTGATTTAGGCAATCCGTTAAAAACCCAGTTAAGTTTAATGTTTTCCTTACCAGTTAAATCTTTGTAAAAACCGACCCCGAGTTCAATCAAAGCAAGCATACGACTTGAGTTATTAATTATTTTTCCTGAGGTTGGAATATGAATTCCTGCAATTAACTTAAGCAAAGTAGATTTTCCACATCCATTTTTTCCTATCAATCCAACTTTTTCGCCCTCTTTAATATTTAAATTAATATCTTTTAGAACATACCATTCCCATATCTTTTTTGATTTATCGAAAAATTTTACAAAAGAAGTTTTTAGAGAATCACTTCTCTCGTACCAACGGAATTTCTTACTTATATCTTTACAAATAATCATTTAATCAGCTCAATTCAGCAAAAGAAAATCTTAGTTTATTAAAAACTACAAAACCTATAGTAAAAACCGTTAATGAAACAATTGCTGTAATTATAATAAGTATTGGGTTGGGGAATACTTTATAATAAATCAGATCGTGATAAATATTAATTATTTGGGCCAACGGATTGATCAATGCTATGATCCGGAACTTAGATGGAATAATATCAAGAGGATAAAATATTGGTGTTAAAAAGAAAAAAATATTTCCCAAAATAACAATAAGCTTAGGTACATCTTTAAAATAAACAGATATACAAGCAACAATTAATGAGATTCCCATTGTTAATAAAATTTGTAAGAAAAGAATAATAGGAACAAAGGTTATGTAATAAGAAATAGGTGGATAAAAAATCAAAATTACAATTGAGAAAATAATTAATGAAATAATAAAATCAACAAATCCAACTACAACATTTGTAAGTACAATTATTTCATTGGGAAATGCAATTTTGGTTATCAAATCTTTACTTTGAAGGATAGATTCACTTGAATTTACTATTGAACTAAAAGTAAAATTCCAAGCAAGATAACCTGGAATCAAAAAGAGAGGATAATTTTGCAAACCCATTTTGATTATCAGAGAGAAAACTACCCAATAAGTTAGAATATAAAGAATAGGATTTAGCAAAGTCCAAATAAACCCTAATACTGAACCCACATGTCTGAGTTTAATGTAAGTCCAAAAAAGCTCTGATGCTAATTGTCTATACTTCCATAGATTACTTAATTGGCTGGTAAAAGTATAAATCATATTTTATTCATTTTAAGATGGTGAATCATTTTTTGAAGTCCTTAAAAATAGCCAATATTTATGCCATCCAAAAACAGATAAATGACCGCCGAACTTTTTATCCAGATGATGGAACGAAGTATTTAAATAATTTTTGTGGATCATTTTGTTACACATCTAATGGTGTAATTATTGCTAATAATAGAGACAAATCTATATAAATGAAATCAATTTGATACAATATATTAAAAGGATTATGAATTAAATTCACGCAATTCGGAATTATGTTCGTATTCTTCAAAATAGTAAGTATCTATAATTATTTTATTCTTTTGGGGGATATAAATATTTATATTAATTTAACAACGTTACTGGAATAAAATAATTACTTTTACTGTAATAATTAAATAAGGATTTTTCTAATGCAGGTTCCTTTTCTCGATCTTAAAATTCAGTACCAGTCAATAAAAAATGAAATCAATCCCGCTATCCAGAATATTTTAGACAACACATCCTTTATCCTTGGTAAAGTAGTATTTGATTTTGAGAACACATTTGCCAAAGCACATAACGTTAAACATTGTTTTGGCGTAAGTTCCGGGACGGATGGAAATCATCTTGCTTCTTGGGCTTTAGGAATAGGAGCCGGTGATGAAATTATCGTTCCGGCGAATACATTTGTAGCTACAGCTTGGGGGGCAACTTTAACAGGTGCAAAACCTGTTTTTGCTGATTGCGACTCAATCAGTTATAACATTGATCCTAATAAGCTTGGCGATGCAGTAACATCTAAAACAAAAGCTGTAGTAGCAGTTCATCTTTATGGACAACCAGCTGATATTGAATCTATTTCGAAAATAACTAAGGATAAAAATCTCAGTTTAATTGAAGACTGTGCTCAGGCTCATCTAGCAGAGTATAAAAACAAAAAAGTAGGTGGTTTATCTGATATAGCATGTTTCAGTTTTTATCCTGGCAAGAACCTTGGTGCTTATGGAGAAGCTGGTGCAGTTACAACAAATAATGATGAGTTGGCTAACAAAGTGAAAATGTATAGAGATCATGGTGCCTTACAAAAATATCATCATGAATCTTTAGGCCATAATTATAGGATGGATGGAATTCAGGGAGCTGTATTGGGTGTTAAAATGAAATACATTGAAAAATGGACTGATGGCAGACGAATAGTTGCAGCAAAATATAAAGAGCTATTATGTGATTTAGGAGATATTATTCTTCCCACTGAAATGTCTTATGCTAAACATGTTTATCATTTATATGTAATTCAGGTTAGGAATGGCGGAGCTGAAAAAAGAGATTCCCTAACTAAATTTCTTAATAAGAATGGCATTGCTACAGGACTGCATTATCCTATTCCATTGCATTTACAAAAATGTTTTTCTGATTTGAAATATAAAAAAGGTGATTTTCCTGTTTCAGAAAAATTAGCAGAAAGTGGTTTATCTTTACCAATGTATCCTGAACTAAGTGATAACCAGATTGAATATGTTGCTGAAAAGATAAAGGAATTTTTTAATAAATAGATTTTACGATTATAATTATGATATCTGGGGAGAGAGGCTGCTGATGTTATCAACAAGATTTGAGGTTAGAATATGAACACTCAATTGAATGATTATAATTTTAACTTCAAGAATTTCCTTTAACTATTCTATTATTCAGCAATTAATGTTTGATCAAAAATATTATGGTGGTTAGGAAATGTTGTCTCAATATATTGGAATAAAAATATTTTAGTTTCATTTTGGAACTGATTTACGAAGGTTTGCTAAGAGAAACGTTTATTTCAAAAGTTTTTTATTGGCATACTTTTAGCAAAAATTGTAAAGCAAAATAGATTGTTAATTATATTACTTTAAGAAAGGAATTTGCTTAAGCTTTTAATTTCAAGTTAATAATCTATTAGAATATGCAATCACTATGAAAATTGTAAATATGAAAAGGACAGCTAAATATAAATTTATTTTTGGTATTGCAGATGTCTTTGTAATATTTATTTCCTTTTTCTGTTCGATTTTTGTTTTAAGACAAGACGATAGTTTATCTATATTTAAATTTTTTGTTCAGTCAGAACCTATTTTATTTCTCTTCTTATTTCTTTCACTGGTGTTCACTTTTATTTTCCAGTTCAATGGTCTTTATAGAATAAACATTATTCTTAACAGAGCATCTCATTTAATTACTATTGTTAAAGCTCTTTATTATGGTGCACTTAATATTGTATTAATTTCCTTTCTAATTAAATCTACAGATATTATTGATTCTCGTTTGATCATTTTTACATTTATTCTTTTTGCTTTGCCATCTCTTTATATTATGAGAGTTGAACTATTAAGATATCTCTATATAAAGCTTAAGAATAATCAATTCAGAAGAAATGTTTTAATAGTTGGCGACGGGCATTCAGGAAGACTTCTTGCTACAAAGTTAATATTTGAAAATCCAATAGGAATTGAAGTTTTAGGTTTTGTAGATGATGATTTGGAGATAGGAGAAGAGGTTGTCAGCGGGAAAAAAGTTTTAGGAAGAATCTCTCAATTATCAGAAATAATAAAGTACCTTAAAATTGATGAAATCCTTATTGCCATTGAAGGCCAGGGATATGAAAGACTTCTCAAGATTTTAGATGATTGCAAAAAGCTTGACGTTAAAGTAAGACTAACCTCAGAATTATTCGGAGTGGTTGCAAGAAAAATTGGTACTGAAAAATATATTGATGTTCCAGTTATTGATGTTTCGACACAATATTATAATAACCTTAATTTAATATTTAAAAGAGTTTTTGATTTTGTTATAGCTCTTGCTTTGATAATTTTTCTCTCACCGCTGCTTATGATAATTGCTATATTTGTTAAATTATCATCTCCCGGACCAGTCCTATTTAAAAGTCGGGCCATAGGAAAAGGCGGCAAACAGTTTATGTTCTATAAATTCAGATCTATGAGTGTAAAAAATGGCGAAGATGAGGAAAGAAAAAAATTGATGATCCAGTACATGAAAGAAAGTGAGAATTCAAACGGAAGAAAAATTATTAATATTAAACGCGTTACATGGATAGGACAAATACTGAGAAAAACTTCACTCGATGAGCTTCCACAACTTTTCAATGTTATTAAAGGTGATATGAGTCTTGTAGGACCACGACCTGCTTTACCATATGAATATGAACATTATGATGAATGGCATAAAAGAAGAGTTAGTGTTTTGCCTGGATGTACAGGTGTATGGCAGGTTTGGGGCAGAAGTTCTGTTACTTTTAGAGAGTCAATCGTATTAGATTTGTATTATATAAATAATATGTCGCCCTGGTTAGATTTACAGCTTATTTTACAGACTATTCCTGCAGTATTTTTCTTTAGAGGGGCTAAATAATAAATAAAGTTTGAATAAAATGAATATTGGAATAATAGGTATTGGATACTGGGGACCCAATTTAGTCCGAAACTTTTATAATAACCCCAAATGTAAAAAATTAAAAGTAAGTGATCTTCGTCCTGGTAGATTAGAGTATATAAAGAATTTATTCCCTGATATATCTGTAACCGCCAATCCAAATGAATTGCTGGAAGATAAAGAAATTGATGCGATTGTTATCGCAACTCCGGTTACTACACACAAAAGTCTCGCACTTGATGCTTTAAGGAATAAAAAGCATGTCTTTATTGAAAAACCTTTAACCGATAATTATGATGATGCATGTGAATTAGTTGATTTTGCAAAAGCAAGAGAAAAAATAATTGCTGTTGGTCATATCTTTCAATTTGCATCTTCAGTAACAGCAATTAAAAATTTTATTAATGAAGGTAAACCTGGAGAATTATTTCATTTCAATTCCCAAAGAATCAATCTTGGACCCCCTCATGCTTCAATTAATGTAGTGTGGGATCTCGCACCACATGATCTCTCAATTCTCTTATATTTATTTGATGAATATCCAAACAAAATAAATGCATTTGGTGAAAGCAGGTGGTGGAATGGAATTACAGATAATGCTCATATTTTTATGGAGTTCCCAAGTAAAAGAACAGCACATATTCATATAAGCTGGCTCTCATCAAATAAAACAAGAAAGATTATGTTGTTTTGCAGTAATGGTAATTTTGAATACGATGAAACTAAAAATGAAGATGACAGAGTTATTTTTTATGATAAGGGGGTAGACAACCGAATCAACCATAAAGAAAGTGAGAAAACAAAGCTTCAATATGGAGTTGGTGAAATAACAAAACTTATTCTGCCAAAAGGGGAACCTTTAGCTTTAGAAGTTGATACTTTTTTGGATTCTATTAAATATAATATGGAACCGAGAAATAATGGTGAAATTGGCAAAGAAGTTGTAAGAATATTAGAGATTGCCAGCAGTGCAATAAAGGAAAAAGTATATGCCTGATTTTTTTGTACATCCTTTGGCTCTTTGTGAATCAACAGATATAGGCAAAAATACAAGGGTATGGGCTTTCTCGCATATTATGAAAAATGTAAAAATAGGTGAAGAATGTAATTTTGGCGATCATTCTTTCGTTGAATCGAACGTAACTATTGGTAACAGAGTTACGGTTAAGAATGGAGTTGCTATTTGGCATGGCGTTACTATTGAGGATGATGTATTTTTAGGTCCAAACTGTGTATTAACTAATGATTTATTCCCGCGAAGCAAAGTATATCATTCCGTAGATATTCCTACTCTTATAAAAAAAGGTGCAAGTATTGGTGCCAATGCAACCATAATTTGTGGCATTACAATTGGAGAATATGCTATGGTAGGTGCAGGGGCAGTTGTAAAAAATAATGTCTTACCATATAGTTTGGTTGCTGGTGTTCCTGCAAAAGTAATTGGATATGTTGGTATAAATGGCGAAAAACTTGATTTCAATAAAGATGATTTAGCTAAGGATATTAATGGCAATACCTATAAAAAAGAAAACGGAATGGTTCAATTAGTTAAGGAAAGTAAATGATTATCTCTCAAACTCCTTTAAGAATATCTTTGTGTGGTGGAGGAACCGATTTTATAGATTATTACTCCTTATGTGGAGGAGCTGTTGTAAGTACAGCTATTGATAAATTTGTATATGTTATTGTTAAAGAGAGATTCGATGAAAAAATTT
>MHAF01000079.1:0-1065 GCA_001802865.1 Ignavibacteria bacterium RBG_16_34_14 | reverse complement strand
TATGACAACGGGTTTTGAAATAACAATGCTTGCTGATATACCTTCAGAAGGTTCCGGTTTGGGATCTTCCAGCAGTTTAACCGTTGGTCTATTAAATTCTTTTTATCATTATCAGGGGATACAACCTACTGCTGAACAGTTGGCAAGAGAAGCATGCGAGATTGAAATTGGTATCCTGAAAAAACCTATTGGAAAGCAGGACCAATACATTGCAGCTTATGGTGGGATTTCGTTCATCAAATTTAATAAGGATGATACAGTTGATGTTGAGAGAATTAGTATTCTGAACGGATTAAAGAGAAAACTTGGTGCAAATTTATTATTATTTTTCACAAATGTCACAAGAAAAGCAGACACAATTCTCTCAGAACAAAAAGAAAAAATTTCAGATCATATAGAATATCATAATCAAATTAAAAACCTCGCATATAAGGCTAAAGAATTAATAGAAAATAAGAAGGTTGACAACATAGGTAACCTATTATCTGAAAATTGGAAGCTTAAAAAAGAATTATCATCCAACATTACAAATGCACTAATTGATGAGATGTATAAAAAAGCCCTGCAAGGAGGAGCTACAGGTGCGAAGGTTTCTGGTGCTGGTGGTGGTGGATTCTTATTAACTTATTGCAAGCGGGATAAACAGGATAATCTCAGAGAATCAATGTCTGAATATCGCGAAATGCCATTTTTACTTGAACCTTATGGCAGTAAAATAATATTTAATTATTCCCGCTATAACTGGAAATAATTTTCTTTCATTTCATTAAACAATAACTAATGTCGTTAGTCCTGGTAACTGGTGGCGCAGGTTTCATTGGGTCACATACAGTAGATAAACTTATTCAGCTTGGTTATAAGGTAAGAATTTTAGATAACCTTCAGAAACCAGTTCATCTAAAAGGAAAACCCAAGTATTTAAACAGCAAAGCTGAATTCATTCTTGGAGATGTCCGTAATAGAGGAACCCTTGAAAATGCACTTCAGGATGTTGAATATGTTTTTCATTTAGCTGCATATCAAGATTACCTTCCCGATTTTTCTACTTTCTTTGATGTTAATACA
>MHAF01000078.1 GCA_001802865.1 Ignavibacteria bacterium RBG_16_34_14 | reverse complement strand
TATTTAAAGCCTGTTCCTGGAAAACAAACGTTACGCGATTATTACTATCTAACTCAACTGTTATTATTCTGTAACCCTTAAAGTCAGTATCATTTTCATCCGAAGAAGCAGCCCAGTTAAATGTTACTCTTGAATCTCCACCCGCTTCAGCTTCTACTTTAAAAGTCATAGAAGCAGGAGGGGCAACTGAATTTGGAGAAGGAATTTCTTCTTTATTATTTGTGCTGCAATCACCACCCATAAAAACATAAGATAAGAACAAAACTACTAAGGCCGTAAAATATAAATTTAGTTTCTTCTGCTTCATTTTTGTTTCCTTTGTTTCTTGAATAATTCTTAGATATAGAATTTAATTCGCATTCAATTAAAGAAAAAGCCCATCTCGGAACCCTTCCCAAAGGTAATTATGAACAACTTAGATCAGAGGAAGGATTGGGGATGAATAAACACTTATTTACAATCATCATTGCCATTACAGTTTTCTTTCCCTTGTATCCAACAATGACCTGTGGAAGTTATCTCAACAATATTGACAGGGAGACTGACCTCCATCGGATAAACAATAGAGGCATTCCGAATAATTTCATTTATGAAGACAATATCATTAGTTTCGTCTGGGTTATAAGAAACATTCTTTATATCGCCCCAAACTTGGGTGGTAGGTATAAACATTTTTGTCTCTATTATGATACTATCTGTTTTCCATTCGAGATCAAAGGGGAAAAAAATTTTTTCAATAACATAAGTTTTGTTGTTTATAAAACCAATAAAGAGTGCCTCTACTTTATCTTTTTCATTAAACTTCCATCCTTTTTTAGAATGTCCCCAATTCCAAATAGTACTGAGAGTGTCATAAATAATTTTTTCGTACATTTGAGAGGCAGACAAAATATCCATATTTGTTTTAATACAATTGAATGCAATATTTTCGGGGAAAAAGTTATTCCCAACCCCCGCAAACCCAGTAATAGCTATGGCACGATTCTCAATAACTTTAATTTTACATCTAATCGAATCTATGTTGTTGACAGCCTTAGAATCTGCTCCTACAATTATTTTATTTTGTCTTCCAACTATGACAATAAAAGTTCCATGCATGATATCTTGAGCGATACTATTACTTAAGGAAAGGAATATGAAGAAATAAAAGAAGTACATGAAAGGCTTTTCAAAGGAAAGGGAATTTTGAATATTCTCCCCTTTGGGGGGGATTAAAAAAGGGCAGTTATCTAAAGTCCAATAAAATGTCATTCTCAAAATTTTAATTTATCATTCAGGTAAGAAGATATATTTTCAATCTGTATCCTAACTTGTTCCATTGAATCACGTTCTCTTACAGTTACAGTTTGATCATCAAGTGTTTGAGTATCAACAGTTATACAGAAAGGGGTCCCCGCTTCATCCTGTCTTCTATATCGCCTGCCAACAGCACCTTTATCATCATAAAATACTTTAAATCTTTTCCTGAGATCTATTTCTATTTTTTGAGAAATTTCAGGCATTCCATCTTTATTAACAAGAGGAAGTATAGCTGCTTTAATTGGTGCAAGTCTTGGATGAAATTTTAATGCTGATCTCATTTCCCCTTTTACTTCCTCTTCATAATAAGCATCTACCATAAATGCCATAAATGATCTGCTTGCACCAGCAGATGTTTCAATTATATAAGGTATAAATTTCTCTTTCGATTCTTCATCAAAATATTTTAATGATTTGCCTGAGTATTCTTCATGCCGGCTTAAATCAAAATCAGTTCGGTTATGTATACCTTCAATCTCTCCCCATCCAAATGGGAATTCATATTCTATATCAGTTGCTTCTTTAGCATAATGGGCAAGTTTTTCTTTTGGATGATCATGGTATCTTAATTTACTTTTAGTCATTCCGAGATCTTTAAACCATTGGAGCCTTTCGTCTTTCCAGTAATCATACCATTTTTTATCATCAACAGGTTTAACAAAGAACTGCATCTCCATCTGTTCAAATTCACGGGTTCGGAAAAGAAAATTTTTTGTGTTTATTTCATTTCGGAAAGCTTTACCTACCTGCGCAATTCCAAATGGGAGTTTTTGTCTTGAAGAAGATTGAACATTAAGAAAGTTAACAAAAATACCCTGCGCTGTTTCAGGTCTTAAATAAACAACTGCTCCTGTATCTTCAACAGGACCAATAAAAGTTTTAAACATCAGATTAAATTGTCTTGCTGATGTAAATGTATTTTTGTTCCCGCACTGCGGACAATTAATTTCCTGAAGAAGTTTCTGACTTAATTCTTTATTTTCGAGAAGCAGATCAAAAGGATCTTCTTTTCTTTCTTCGGCTACTATAAAAGTCTCATTGTATTTTTCAACGAATTCAGGAATATTAAGAATACCTGTTTTGAAATCTTCAAGTATTTTCTTCTTCTTTTTTTCATTAATCATCTCTGAAAGAGTATCAATTCTGAAACGGGTTTTACATTGTTTGCAGTCAACCATCGGATCTGTAAAATTCTCAACATGCCCTGAGGCTTCCCAGACCTTGGGATGCATAAGAATTGCAGCATCAAGTCCTTCAATATCATCGCGGTAAGTCATTGCTTTCCACCATTCTTCTTTAATATTGCGGAGAAGCTCTACACCTAAGGGACCATAATCCCAGCATCCGTTTAATCCGCCGTATATCTCACTTGACTGAAAAACAAATCCTCTTCTTTTAGCAAGAGAAACAATTTTATCCAATACTTCTGAACGATTATTTGATTTCTTTTCTATGATATAATCCTATTAAAAATTATTAAAACTGGTTCAAATATAGTAAAATGAGTATTAATTTTTTTTCAGGGCTTTAGAGGTTTGTAAAAAGAATTTATATTTGAATCAACTAAAATTTCTATTATGGTGAAATTATGTTTAAGCAGCTTAGACCAAAAGAAGTAAAATATTTTGAAGATTTCAATGAAATGATTTCACACATTTCTGAAATGGCTAAATACGCTAACCAGCTTTTTTCTTCCGATGTCATTGATTACAGCCTTCTATTAAAAATAAAACCACTTGAACAAAGATGCGATGAACTTGCTTCTAAGATAATTAAAAGACTAAACAAAACTTTCATAACTCCCTTTGACAGAGAAGATATTTTTGCTCTGGTTAAAAGATTATCAGCAATAAGCGATATGCTTTTAGGTGCTACTAACAGGGTGGAAACTTTTAACATAACTGAAAAGATTAAATACACTGATAAGGTTTCTGCAATAATTCTTCAGCAGATAATTGAGCTGGGTATTGCAATACAAGATATAAAAGCAAGAAGAATTAATGAATGCAAGGCTGTAAATGATCTTGAATCTGAAGCAGATAAAATTTACCAGCAGGCAAACAAGGAATTATTTGAAGAAGAAAAAGATGCAATTAAACTTATCAAAGTAAAAGAGATTCTTGATATCCTGGAAAGAACCAGCGACAAGTGTCAATCAGCAGCTAATATAATTCTCGCAATCTTCATAAAGAACAACTAACCTGAATGACATTTGCAATTCTGATTATCGTCCTTGCACTTGTTTTTGATTTCTATAATGGAATGAACGATGCTGCAAATTCTATTGCAACTGTAGTTTCCACAAGAGTATTATCTCCATTCCAGGCAGTGCTCTGGGCGGCATTTTTTAATTTTGCCGCAGCGTTTTTCTTTGGGGTGAATGTTGCGAATACAATAGGCAAAGGTATTGTTGATGTTACTGTTGTCGATAACTTTGTAATTTTTTCAGGATTAATAGGGGCGATTATTTGTTCGGCAACAGCAACTCATTACGGCTTACCAATAAGTGTTTCGCATTCAATTATAGGTGGTTACGGCGGCGCTGCAATAGCAAAAGCCGGGTTCAGTTCAATTATTATGTCGGGTTATACTAAAGTTCTGATCTTTATTTTCTTAGCTCCTATACTTGCATTTGTAGTCGCAATATTATTTTCGGTAATTACTTTGTGGATAGTCAGATTTAACTCTCCCTATAAAGTAGATAAATATTTCAGAAAACTTCAGCTTGTTTCTGCGGCTTTTTACAGCTTAAGCCACGGAGCAAATGATGCACAAAAGACAATGGGAATTATTGCTGTTGTTCTATTTACAAACGGACTTATTGGGGATACCTTTCATGTTCCGTTTGGTGTAGTGATACTTAGTTATTCAGTAATTTCTTTCGGTACTCTTGTTGGAGGTTGGAAAGTTATAAGAACACTTGGAATGAGAGTAACAAAGCTTACTCCTTTCAGCGGTTTCAGTGCAGAAACGTCGGCAGGTTTAACAATATCTCTTGCTTCAGTTTTTGGTATTCCTGTAAGCACAACTCATACAATAACAGGAGCAATAATCGGTGTTGGTTCTTTAAAAAGTTTTTCTGCTGTAAGATGGGGAGTTGCAAGAAATATTTTATGGGCGTGGGTTTTAACAATACCTTTATCTGCTGGATTTGCGGTTTTAACGTTTTATCTGTCTACTTATTTATCAAAGTTTTTTAAGTAAATTAAATTCTTTAACAAGAATTTTGTGAATTTTTTTGTGTTCTTTGTTCAACTTCCCATTTTTTATACCAGTAACTTCAAGCAAATAGAGTGATTGAATAAGATAGTTCAGAAAAAGAAGCTTATCTTTTCCCTTTAATGCTTTCAAATGCTTTTCAATAGTTTCATAATCCCCTCTTTCCACAGGACCGGATAAAGCTTTTGCTGGACCAACATTTCTAATATTATCTAAAGTGGAATTAACAGTGGAATTTACTACTGAGAAAAAATCTACCTTCTTTGGTTTGGTTAGCCGAAACATCTTTTCTGCAGAGAATAAATTTCCTACAAGAAAGTTTGAAGCCAATACTCCGGCAAGATGATAGTAAATTTTTTTATCTGACCTTAAATAGAATGGCTTTAACTTCAGATCTAAAGCAAGCTTGTTAAGAAA
Source organism: Ignavibacteria bacterium RBG_16_34_14 (assembly GCA_001802865.1). Lineage (GTDB taxonomy): Bacteria > Bacteroidota > Ignavibacteria > Ignavibacteriales > Ignavibacteriaceae > RBG-16-34-14. Next base: position 25,607 of record MHAF01000078.1, on the reverse strand, counting down.
ATCTTTAGCAACTTTTTTTTCAGCTTCTATTGCAACAGAACAGTTTTTAATATCTACAATTTTTGTTGAAGGAAAAGTCTGCATTATATGAAAAGAACCAGTATGGGCTTTCTTTTTCTTAAGCGATTTTAACTCACTTATATCTAAAGCTCCGGATACATGAATAAAAAGTGAACCCTTAAAATCTAAATCAAGTTTTGAAATTTCTTTGGCAGTTTTTTTTATCTGGCTGTCAGGAACTGTAAGAAAAAATATTTTAGTTTCGTTTGTAAGAAATTTGAGATTATTGGAATAATCGGGGACTTTAAATTTTCCTGCAAGCTTCTTAGCTGAATTTTTATTCCTGCTTATTATTGAAGTAACATTGTAACCAGCTTTTAATAAAGCAGAAACAAGAGAGAATGCAATCTTACCTGCACCAATAAAAGCTATATTTGATTTTTCAGAAAACAATCAGCTTGCCTCGCTTCGGATAAGAATCGGGTCACCGTAAATAACGGCCGAAAGATAACCAACAACTTCCCTGTAATCACCCGTTGTATCTCCGGAATTGCACCTGTAAAGAACTTCTGATTTCTTTTTATTTAATTTTGAAGCAGCTTTCATTATTGAAACAATAGTTCCGCCGCCACAAGCTTCACAATTTCTAAATTGGAAATCCTTTTGCAGCATCTCATAATCAAAATCGAGTATTCTTTTTTCAACAATTGAATCAAGTTTATCTGCAGCATCACCTGAATAATAATGGGATAAATCGGAACTGGCAATAACAATTGTTTTATTGTCAACTGCTAAAGATAATTTTTCTGCAAGTTCATCCACAAACAAATCTCCCTGGTCTCCCATAACAATCGGAACAATTTTAAAATCCTTAAGCAGAACCTGCAGAAAAGGGATCTGTACTTCAACTGCATGCTCTGACCTATGACCTTCTGATCCTTTAAATATAATTTTACTCTCCTCTGCTAATTTATCTGTCATATCTTTGTTTACTTCAACAACTCCAAGAGGAGTTTCATAGCCATCTCCTTCATAAACAGAAATTCCGGGAAAGTATTCTCTGTGGCTTGGAGAAATGATAATTACGGTTTCAATATTTTTATTCTTTAAAAGATTAAATCCGTATGACGCAGTGCTGCCTGAATAAATGTAACCTGCATGAGGAACTATAATTCCAAAAATATTATTAAATGTTTTCCGGGAATCTGAAATTGAAAGCAAGGTTTTAATCTCGGCTTCCAGTTTATTTTTAGAAGCGGGATAAAATAAACCTGCAACTGCAGGCTGCCTGATTTTATTCAAACTTTTCATCTTCTGAAATAATCGTTGCTGTAAAAACCTGCAGATTTAATTTTTGAATTTTCCAAGTATCGGGAAGCAATCCTCCCTTTTCGCATAAAGCAGAAAGAAACTGTTCACGCAAATAACTATTTGCAATTGCAACCTGGGGAAGAAGAACAGCACGAATATAACCTTCATCGAGTATTAATCCATGTTTGCCAACTATTATTTCTTCATAATCCTTTATCCTCTGAGGAGATGATAAAATCGAAATTTCAATTTTTATTTTTTCAAATTCCTCTTTTGTTAAAGGAAAAAAACGGGGATCGGAAAAGGCAGCCTGTTTAGCAGCTTCACAGACTGTATCATACAATGTTGCCCTGGTAAAAACGTAGCCTATACATCCCCTTAACACTCCTTCAATTTTAAGTGTAACAAAAGCACCAATATGAAGTTTAAGGAAGGGATATTGCAGGTAATCAATTTGAGTACGGGGAGTTTGATCGAATAATCTTTTTATTGATTCTCTTGCAGCTAATAACAGCACCCCTTTTTCTTTTTCTGTTATTTCCATAAGGTATTCTTACAGAACTATTTTTTTATAGAACAAACTAATAGTTCTGTTTTTTCTTTTAATAAAAAAAGTAAATCATCCTTAATAAAAAACGAATCAGGAACGAAGTTCTTCACACCTCTGTTAAGTTCCTCCTCAAAAATAACTTTTCCTTTGTCAATATCAACTGCCTTGAAAATATTCTTCATTTCATCACCGGAAGGTTGTATTTGATGAAAGCTGAAAAAAAGAAGATTCTGAAGCAAAATGTAATCAATCTTCCCCGATATAAGGTTCTGATTTCTTTCCTCAAACAAAAATTTTTTTACTTTTTCATTACCTTCTGTTTCAGGAAAAAATTGTTTTGTAAAATAATACCCTTCCGGATTTTCTTCATCTAAAATTTTTTCCCTTAAAGTACTTATTTCGACTGCGTTCTCGCCAACATTTTCCAGCAATTCTCCGGTTTTATAATTCAGCTTAAAATAGTTCCTGCCTTCAAACCTCTCCTTAAAACAATACAGTTCATCATTATAAATGAAAAGAAAAATGTAATCATCATTTCTCCATAAAATATTTTTGCTCAGGATATCAAAAGCAATAATACCAATATGCCCGGGCATATCTGGTTTCCTGAATCTGTGGAAGAAAATTGTATTTTTATAAATCTTTTCAATTCCAATCCAGAATTTTTCTTCGATGAACAATTTGTTAAAGATTTTATTTCCGGAATTAATTTCAATACAACTAAAAAAAACTTCTTTAGCTTCAGGATCTCTTTCTTCTATTACAAGTTTTCCTGTTTCTGAAGGAAGGAGCCGCCAGATCTGTTTATTATTTGAGAAGGTATATTCTTTTTTAATTTTCACATCGGTAATTCATTTTCGTCATTGCGAATTCTGATCTTGCCTGTCGGCAGACAGGTTTATCGGGATGAACCAATCAAACTTTTGTTATCAATATTAATTTGAGATTGCTTCACTCGAAGACTCGTTCGCAATGACATTATTAATTTATATCCCTTCAAATCTTGCAGTAAAGTGCCTGAGCATCGGGGCTTCATAAGTTATTTTATAACCCTTCAATGATTCCCTGTTCTTAAATACTTCAAGAATTATTTCAAGAACATAATCAATATGGCTTTGTGTATAAACTCGTCTTGGAATTGCTAATCTTACTAATTCCATTGGCGGCGGAATTAGTTTTCCATTTTTATCATATTTACCGAACATTACACTGCCGATTTCAACTGCTCTTATTCCTCCTTCAATATAAAGCGCACAAACAATTGATTGCCCGGGAAATTTTTCTGAAGGGATATTAGGAAGAAATCTTTTTGCATCAATATAAATAGCATGTCCTCCAGGTGGTTCAATAATTGGGACACCTGCAGAAACAAGTTTTTCTCCAAGATATTCTACACTCCTTATTCTGTATTGCAAATAATGTTCATCAAGCACTTCCTGGAGTCCCTGAGCGATTGCTTCCAGATCGCGCCCTGCAAGCCCGCCGTAAGTTGGAAAACCTTCTGTAACTATTAAAAGATTTCTGCATTTCATTGCAAGGTCAGTATCATTCATTGCAAGGAAGCCGCCGATATTTGCAAGACCATCTTTCTTTGCACTCATTGTTGCACCATCTGCATAAGAAAACATTTCCTGAGCAATTTCAAGTAAAGATTTATCTGTGTATCCTTTTTCTCTTTTTTTTATGAAGTAAGCATTCTCGGCAAAGCGGCAGGCATCAATGAACAATGGAATATTATATTTTTTGCAAACTTCACTCGTCTCTTTAATGTTCTGCATTGAAACCGGCTGACCACCACCCGAATTATTTGTTACAGTAATCATGCAGAGGGGAATATTTTCAGCACCTTTTTCTTTTATAAATGTTGCAAGTTTTTCAACATCCATATTTCCTTTGAAGTCGGCTCTTATTTCAGGATGCTTTCCTGTTTCGTTCAAAAGATCAACGGCTTCCGCTCCAGTGAATTCAATATTGGCTCTTGTAGTATCGAAGTGAGTATTATTCGGGAAATATTTTCCACTTCTTCCAATGATTGAAAATAAAATTTTCTCAGCAGCCCTTCCCTGGTGAGTTGGAATGATATATTTCATATGAGTAATCTTATTAACAGCTTCCTCAAACCTGTAAAAGCTTCTTGAACCAGCATAAGATTCATCACCATCCATAATTCCAGCCCACTGTTTGGAACTCATCGCAGAAGTTCCGCTGTCCGTTAAAAGATCAATTAAAACATCATCGGCATGAATAAGAAAAGGATTAAAGCCAGCTTCTTTCAATATTTTTTCTCTCTCTTCCTTTGTTGTAAATCTTATTGGTTCAACTGATTTTATTTTGAAAGGCTCGATAATAGTTTTCGTTTGCATATCTACACTCTTATAAAATTAACAGATTAAATTTAGCAAATACTTGGCTCAAAGGTGAAGCGTCAAAAAGCAGATGATATTTTCCACCTTCCATCCAACTTTTTTCTTGCCTTTTGAATAAACTATAAATAATTTTTTAATATCACTTACCTTCAACTTTATTAAGGAGTTAAAATGGATAATATTGAACAGAATTCCGAAACTTCAACCACTACGGTTCAACCGGAGGAGGAACTTACTCATACAGATAAAATGACAGGAATTTTTACTGAGCCTTCTGCAACATTTGAAAAAATTGCAAGATTCCCGGTAAGAACAATTGATTGGCTTTTGCCGCTTATTATTCTCCTTGCTATTATTTCAATTATACGAATACTTGTAATGAGCAATGAGGAGATAGCATACCAAGTAAAACAAATGCAAGAAAAGTCAATTAATGAAATGGTTGAAAAAGGTGTGCTGACAAGAGAGCAAGCAGATCAACAAATAGAACAGAGTGAAAAATTTAGCAAAAGTCCTGTCGGTTGGATTTTACAAACAGCAGGAATTTTTATCTTTGGGTCAATCGTATTTTTCCTGGTGGTTTTAATTTATTTCCTTTTTGTAAAAATTGCTTTAAAAGGAAATGGCGGATATACTTCAGCACTTGTTGGAAGCGGATTAACAGCATACATCAGCATCATCCAGGTTGTTCTTGCAGCAATACTTGCATTGGCTTTTGGAAGACTGATGTCTGATTTGAGTGTGGCTTCTTTCGCTAATATGGATAAGACAACAGTTACAGGATGGGTTCTTGGTAAACTTGACCCTTTCTCTATTTGGGCTTATTCTGTTTTAAGTATTGGTCTCGCAAAAATGTTCAGATCAGATTCAACAACAAAATACTTTATACTTGTATTTGGAGTGTGGATTTTAGGTTCTCTCTTACTTTGGGGTATAGGTAAAGCAGTACCGTTTCTTAGTTTTTTATCCTCAATGTAAAATTACAACGTAGCACAGATTAGTAATCTGTGCTACGATAAATATTTCTAAAATTTATAAAGGGAATAACCTATGAGAAAAAAAAATAAACGAGTGGATGCTTATATAGAAAAAGCTCAGCCATTCGCAAAACCAATTTTAACCAAACTTAGAGGATTAATTCATAAAGGAAACCCTGAAGTGGAAGAAACGATCAAGTGGGGAATGCCATCATTCGAATATAAAGGACCATTTTGCAGCTTTGCAAGTTTTAAACAGCACGCTGTATTTGGTTTTTGGAAGTATAAATTGATTAAAGACCCTAAAGGTTATTTGGGCGAAATATTTAATAAAGGAGGTGATGCAATGGGAAACCTGGGACGAATTACGAGCATAAAAGATTTGCCTCCAGATAAAATAATTATTGATTTTGTAAAACAAGCAAAAAAGCTGAACGATGATGGTGTTAAATTACCTGCCAAACCTAAAAAGCCGAAAACTGAATTAGTTATTCCGGATTATTTTATCAATCCAATAAAGCAAAACAAAAAAGCTTTTGAGACATTTAATAGCTTCAGCTATTCACATAAAAAAGAATATCTTGAATGGATAACTGAAGCAAAAACTGATGAAACTAAAAATAAAAGAATAACAACTACAATTGAATGGCTATCTGAAGGTAGATCAAGAAACTGGAAGTACAAGAAAAAGTGATTTCGGATTTTAGATTTTGGATTTCGGATTTATGTATTTAAAAATCAGGGATCTGGTATCAGGATTCAAAGGTATAGGAGTTTCATTAATACCTTATACCTTATACCCTATACCTTTATAGCCAAACATATATTCACTAACAAACTAAGTTTTCAGAAATGAGAAGCATTAAAAAACTACATCATGCAATTGATGAACCAATGAATGGATTATCTACTTACAGAGCATTTCCAAATATTTATATAGATCAAATTGATCCTTTTCTATTACTTAACCATCATGGTCCTCAGGAATTTTCTCAGAACAACAGCGGATTGCCTTTTGGACCTCATCCCCACAGAGGTTTTGAAACACTCACTTTTATTTTAAAGGGAGATGTGGTTCATAGCGATTCAAGCGGTGGAAAAAGTATAATAACTACCGGAGGTATTCAATGGATGACCGCAGGAAAAGGAATTATTCACTCAGAAAATTCTTCAGATGAGTTCAAGCGAAAAGGTGGAGTTGAAGAAGTACTGCAGTTATGGATTAATCTTCCTGCTAAATTAAAGTTGACTCCACCCAAATACATTGGTTTACAAAAAAACCAAATTCCTAAATTAAAATTGGATAGCGGTAAATTGACTGTTAATCTTATTTCAGGAAAATGGGATAATACCAAAGGTGAAATAGATTCTTTAACTGATATATTTACATCTTTTATTGAACTTAGAAAAAACGGAATTTTAAATATTAGTGTTGAAAAAGAAAGAAATATTCTTTTATATGTAGTTGATGGAAAAATAAGAGTTAATAATGAAATTGCCGACAAACTTATTTTAGTAGAATTCAACAACAATAATGAGAAAATAAACATTGAAGCCCTTGAAGATTCAATAATAATTTTCTGTCATGGCAGACCACTTAATGAACCGGTAGTTTCTTATGGTCCCTTTGTTATGAATACAGAAGCTGAGATAAGACAAGCTATGATTGATTATCAGTCAGGAAAGTTCGGATAACAATAAATGAGTAAACTCAATTTAACCTCTATCAGATAAACTGTTGAAACATTTATAAATATTGATTCTTTACTTATTAACACCGGGATTAATCCCGGTGTTAATATAGCTAAAAACCCTTAAGAACCGTTTTAACGGTTTTAACCCTAATAGTTTTTTAACATAAGTAAATAAAATTTTTTAATAGAAGATTATTTTATTAATTTCGATTATCAATCACTTCTTTGTAAGAAAGGAGAAAAAAAACATGGCATACTTTCTTTTGCAGGGAGCTTTCACAACCGAGTCCTGGAAAGCTTTACTTGATAAACCCGTTAACAGAGCTGAAGTCGTTCGCCCGGTAATTGAAAAAATGGGTGGGAAGGTTGAATGCGCTTTCATCTCTTTCGGTGAATATGATATTGTATTAATTATGCAAATGCCGGACAATATAACTGCCGCTGCTTTTTCTTTAGCTGTTGCTGCAGGTGGTGCATTTAAATCAAGCAAAACAACTCCATTGCTTACAATGGAAGATGGGGTTGAAGCTATGAAAAAAGCTGGTAAAACTGGTTATCGTCCGCCAAGCAAATGAAATTTCTGCTTTCAATTATTAAATAATAAGCAGAAAAACTTTGTACAGAATTGTATATAAAAAAATAAAGTTATCTTTAATTTTCGGTTTATTATTTTCTGTTTATTAAAATTGATAAGGAGATAATAATGTCACACGTCCCTTCTTCATCCCGTTATGAAAATACAAACTACAAACGCTGCGGCAGAAGCGGAATAAAACTTCCTCCAATCTCGCTTGGTTTTTGGTATAACTTTGGCGGATATGATATCTTTGAAAACTGCCGAGCTATGGTTCGCCGGGCTTTTGATTTGGGAATTACACACTTCGATCTTGCAAACAACTATGGACCACCTTATGGCTCAGCTGAAGAAAATTTTGGACGAATTTTACAAAAAGATTTAAAACCTTACCGTGACGAATTAATTATTTCCTCTAAAGCAGGATGGGATATGTGGCCCGGACCATATGGTAACTTCGGTTCAAGAAAATATTTAATTGCAAGCCTTGACCAGAGTTTAAAGAGAATGGGATTAGATTACGTTGATATTTTCTATCATCATCGCCCTGATCCTGAAACTCCGCTTGAAGAAACAATGGGTGCACTTGATTATATAGTGAGAAGCGGCAGAGCATTGTATGTCGGTATTTCTCAATATAAACCTGAAGACACGAGACAAGCTGCAAATATTCTTCGTTCATTGGGAACACCATTACTTATTCATCAGCCAAATTATAATATTTTTGACAGATGGATTGAACGGGGATTACTTAATGTTTTGGATGAAGAAGGAATTGGCTGCATAGTATTTTCTCCATTGGCTCAGGGAATTCTTACAGATAAATATTTTAAAGATATTCCAAAAGATTCGAGAGCTGGTAAAGAGCACATTCCTTATTTCCAATCCGATAGAATTACAGAAGATGTTTTGAAAAAAGTAAGAAAGCTGAACGACCTGGCAAAAGAGAGAAATCAATCGTTAGCACAAATGTCTTTAGCCTGGGTATTAAGACAACCAGTAATAACCTCAGCACTAATTGGTGCAAGTAAAGTATCTCAGATTGATGATGCATTTGGAGTTTTACAAAATCTGAATTTTAGTGAAGATGAATTAAGAAGGATTGATGAAATATTATCTACTTAAAAATTGGAGTAATGGAATTGTGAAATGATAGAGTAATTAGCTAAAACCAAAGTTCCTTAATTCCAATATTCCAGATTAACGTTGGACATAGAAGATTAAATATCCAGATCTGGCGTCTTAGTGTCAGGCATCCGATCAGCAGCAAAATTATTTCACCCAGCTATTGACACTGATTTTTTTCTAATGTAGTTTTTGCCTCAAGATAGGGGACCTTCTTTTCTTCGATGTAATTGTTAACCTTGGTAAGGAAGCGGGGGTATAACTTATAAAAAAATTAAAATCATTTAAAAAATATTTTCTTAATTTCAAATTATATATATAGGAGGTGTGTGATGAAATTTAATCGCCAGTCTTTTTTCAATTCTTATAAGACAAATTTTGGAAATCTGACTCAGAACCAGGTTTCAGGTTTGGAAAATTTACTGAACTTTATAGAAGCCGATCAGGCATTAACTGATGTCCGCTGGATAGCTTATATGCTGGCAACTGTTAAGCATGAGTGCGCAGATACTTACCAGCCAATTACTGAAAGAGGACCAAAAACATATTTCGATAAGTATGAAGCAGGAACTGCTATTGGCAAAAGACTTGGAAATGCCGAAAAGGGCGATGGACATTTATTCCGAGGTAGAGGTTATGTACAGATTACTGGAAGAGCTAATTATAAAAATTTAAGTGCAAAACTGGGATTAACTAAAGATGAAGATCTGATAACAAAACCGGATCAAGCCTTGTCGCCAAATATCGCATATAAAATTATGTCCCACGGAATGCTGAATGGTTCCTTTACAGGAAAAAAACTCCAGGATTATATTAATTCATCAAAGGCTGATTATAGAGAAGCACGCAGGATTATTAATGCTCTTGACCAGGCTGAAAAAATACAAGGTTATGCAGTTAATTTTGAAACAATTCTAAAAAACAGTTTAATGAAAATGGCAGAAGGAACTGCAAATCCTGTAACTGAAGAAGAAAAAAAAAAATTATTTGAAAATAATATCCTTGAGATAAATAAAATGTATGTCCCTGCTGGAAGTTTGGTTAAAAACCTTATAATGGAATTAGAACGTGACAACAGAAATACATATATCAAGCTCCGGAATGCAGTTGCTAATGGTCATCAGGTAAATTACGATCTTGTTGAAGGTGACAGTAACCTGATTATTAATATTGCTAATGCACTTGGTTTTAAAAATGCTACCAAAGAATTATTAGAGGTAAGGGATGCTTAAAAAATTATTTACGGTTGTAATTATCTGTTTGGTTATAGTTCTTTTAATCCTTGCTTACTTTGGCGGTCTTTGGCAGAATAAAGAAAAAATACATGCTGCTGAATTAGAAATGGAACAGCTTCGTTCAATGAGGGATTCTCTTCTTACGGTTGTTGCTTACCGCGATTCTTTGGAACTTCTTATTGGAGAACAAATATCTTCAAAAAAAGATGAAGCTGAAGTTCTCCGGCAGGAAGTCAGCAGATTAGAAGAAGTTCGAAAAGAGAAACAATTTACAATCAGAAGCTTACGCAAAAAGGAAGATATTCAAAATAAATTCAAGGAAACCTTTCCTGAAGTTGCAAATTCAGATTGGGGAGTTACGGAAGTATTTAATGAAAAATATGGAGTAGGGATAGAATATCTTTTAATCCCTTTATGGTTTAATGAAACATTTATTATTGACCATAATAACAGCAAGCTTTACCAGGCGCAAAAAGATAAATTATTACTCGTTGATTCTCTTAATCAATTTGTAATTATTCTGCAGGATTCGGTTTTAGTATTAGAAAAACTAAACCGTAAAGCTTATGAAAATGGTTATAACACTGCTTATGTAAAATATGAAGAACTTAATCAGAAATATATAAGTGAGCTTCAGAAAGGGAAAATTGATTGGGGTCTTCAGGCTGCTGGTTTTGTTGGAGGTGGTGTAATTGGTGTCTTGATTGGAAGAGGAACTAAATAATTAAAAAAGCTTATGAAAGGATTAATATATGCCTTCAAAAATATGGACTTATGAAACTTTAGCACAAGCAAGCAGAGATGAGTTAGAAAAAATTTTACTGACAGGTACTCCTCCGGATATTGAACAGCTTAATGGCTACATTTATTGCGGTTGGAATCATGAATGGATTGGCAATCTTTCCGGTAAGAAATTTAAAAAAGGATTCCTGAAAAAGAATGGCAGGAATTTCGGATATAATGAGCTTGTTATTCAGGATGGGAAAGAATATCTCGGTGAGTGGAAACAACAAATCACGGGTAATGGCAAACCAGAACAACTTGGATATTTCCGTACATCATACATCAAAGATGAACCGCCGACTAAATTATATGAACCATATATGCATCTTGCGCATTTCAATTATGATATTCCGAATATGCACAAATGGTATTTAAGCTTCTTTAGAGTAATAAGAGATTTTGTCGTTTGTCCTAATCCCGGAGATAATACCTTAATGTTATGTAAAGCTTATCTGCGTGTATTTCCTTTTTTAAATATTTTTTATTGTTACTTTTTACTCGGACACAGAGAAAAAATAAAATATCTCCCCTGGTAGTAATTAGATTTTCAAATCTTTTAATGGAGTGATACAATGCTTACATCAAATGAGAAAAGATTAATTATTTATTTGAAGGTATTGCTCATATTTAATTTTCTTTTTTTAGCCTTTTGTCTTGTTAGTCTTATTGTGCCATCCTTTACCAATTTAAGTTCCTTATTCATTATAAATTTTTCTGCCCTGTCGTTTATAAATATATTAATGTGCTGGTATGCAGTTTCAGATTTACGAAGGTTTATGCTTTTAGTAAAACTGTTTGCCTGGCAGTTTGTCTTTTCCGCTGTTATAGGAGCATATTTACTTTTGTGGACCGATACAACGGCTGTTATAGTATTATGGAAAACTTCTTTATCCCTTAAAGTTGTAATTATAATCTCATTAATCTTCGATGTTCTGAATGCAGTTCTAACTTTTATTTTATTATCATCAGCTGAAAGAGCAAGGTACGGATTAAAATACTTTTCACCTCTGCAATTTAAAACCCTTGAAGCTCTCGCAGAGGTAGTCATCTATGGTGAGAATGAAACTATTACTTGTGAAGATGTAGCGAAAAATGTTGATACATATTTCCAAACCTTTCAGGCTAAATTCAAATGGACAATGGCATTAGTAATTACAGGATTATACTTTTACCCTTTATTATCTTTTTATCCTCCTCTTCCCTATCTCTCTGCTAACAAAAGGCTTGAATTTCTGAAAAAAAGATTTTACAGAGATATTGAAACTCGTTTGATTCCTGAATTCTGGAGAGTAATTGCCCAGGGAATGATTAGAATTGCCAAGCAGATGTGTTACATAGGATACTATAGTGATAAGCGTACTTTTGTTTCAGTTGGCTATATACCCTTTTCTGAAAGAAAAGATAAAAGTGAAAGGCTAAATAATTTTCCTGTAAAAAAATCTCCTGAACTATCAGTTAAATCCGAAAAAGATATAAAACAGGAATCTATTGAAGGTGATGTGATAATTATTGGCTCTGGTGCTGCTGCATCTGTACTGGCAAAAGGATTAGTTGAAAATGGAAGAAGAGTTCTTATGATAGAACGGGGTAATCATGAAATACCGGAAACGTTTAATGAAAATGAAATGGAAATGGTTTCAAGACTTTTCCAGGATGGAGCTATCCAGGCAGCGAGAGATTTCCGGTTTACTGTTTTCCAGGGAAGCTGTGTCGGAGGTTCAACTGTTTTAAATAATGCTGTTTGTTTTAAAATGCCTGAACCAGTGCTTGATAAATGGAATAAAAATTTTAATACCGGATTGAATAAAACTGAAGTTATGAAATCTATGGACAGGGTCTGGGATATGATTGGAACTAATCGTATGAATGGAGATAAAGATTCAGGTAATGGAAAAGTAAGACTTAATCCAGGTGGATATTTGTTTAAAGAAGGATGTAAGAAGTTAGGTTATGATTCCCCGCCAAACATTACTGATTCAGTTAACGCAAATATATCAGGTTGCCTTGGCTGTGGATATTGCAACATAGGATGCCAGTATAATAAAAAGCTTTCAATGCTTACTACTATCCTGCCTGAAACTCAAAAAAAATATGGAAAGGAAAACCTGGAAATTATAGCTGGCTGTGAAGCCATAAAACTGAGTAAAAACGGAAGCGGGATTTCGTATGTAGAATGCCAATTCAACAGCGGTAGAAAAATTAAAGTTTATGGAAAGACATTTGTTGTTTCAGCAGGAGCTATTTCTTCAAGCATACTTCTTTTAAAATCTAAACTGGGAATTGAAAATGTTGGCGAGAATCTTTCATTTAACGTTGGCTCACAATTAACTGCTGCTTATCCCTATAAAATAGATTCCTACGATGGATTACAGATATCTCATTACATGAAAATTTCCCCTGATACCGGTTACATTATGGAATCCTGGTTTAATCCCCCAATGTTCCAATCAACAGCAATGCCCGGATGGTTTGAAGATCATTATAATAATATGAAACGTTATGACAGGCTTGCCTGTGTAGGAATTTTAGCCGGTTCAGAATCTAATGCAAAAGTAAGAGTAGCTGGTCTTACCGGAAGAGAAATAGATTATACCCCCACCAAAAAAGATTTTCAAACATTATTAGCCGGACTTGAACTTGCCGGAGAAATAATGCTTGCAAGCGGTGCCGAATCTGTAATGCCCAATACTTTTAAGTATTATGAATTCAGAACAAATGATGAGGTTAAAAGACTTCATGAAGTTATAAAAGATCCAAGTGAAATTACTCTTGGCACTGGTCATCCCCAGGGTGGAAATATTCTTAGCGGCAGTGAGGAAAAAGGAGTTGTAAATCCCGAATTCAAAGTGTTTGGTTTCAATAATCTTTATATCTGTGATGCAAGTGTATTTCCAACAAGCATTGGAGTTAATCCTCAGCTGACTGTAATGGGTCTTGCTGATTATGCAGTTCAATTTATAAAAGAAAATAACGGGTAAGAGTTTTAAAATCAATAAAATTATGCAGCAAAATTATCTCACTATTTCAGAATTATTACTTAATTGCGAAGAGAATGGAACGGCTCCAAAATATTTTGTTAATGAAAAAACTTACCAGGAACAAAAAAGTTCTTTTTTTGGTCAGCCTCTTCCTGTAAGGACAGAGCCGGTTATTTACCAATCTAATGGTGAAGAGGTTTTTGTTGTCAGCGATCTTCACATTGCTTCCGGCAGAAACTCTGTCGGAATATATAGAGGAACTGAAAACTTTTTTGCAGATGATTCTTTTTACAGATTTTTGGAATATGCCGACAATGTAAAAAAAACAACTAATGCATTGCTTGTTATTAATGGAGATATTTTTGATTTCTTAAGAGTTACCGAATATCCTGGGAAATCAAAAAAAATCCGGCCGGTAAAAAAATTAAAGTATTTATTTAAAGGACAAATCCTTAGAAACCCTAAAGAACCTCCTAAAGAAATAATTGATGATGAATATAATAAATGGATGAATGAGCTTGCAAAAATAGGCATAATAAAAACAAGGGAAGACCTTGAAAATAGTATTTCGGAAAAAGAAAAAAAATTCGGCCTCAGGACTGACGATTATAAAACCATTTATAAATTAGTTAAGATAAAACGCGGGCATCCTGATTTCTTTAAAGCTCTAAGTATATGGATGGAACGTGGAAATAAAATTATAATTGTGAAAGGCAATCACGACCTTGAGCTTTACTGGCCTGCGGTAAGGAATTACCTGAGGTTAATTATCGCTGAAGCAATTGCAGAAAAGAACGATAAAAATATTGAGGATGTTTTAAAAAGAAATATTCTTCCAAATATCACATTCATAGATGACTCAGTAGAAATAGATAAAGACTTTTATATTGAACATGGACACAGGTACGATAAGTTTTGCATGGTTCTTGATGAGCCTGTTTTAAAAAATAATCCTTCACAAATGAATATTCCTTTTGGTTCTTTTTTTAACAGGTACCTGTTAAACAGAATAGAATTATTTTTTCCATTCCTTGATAATGTGAGACCCTCAGGAAATGTTCTTCCAATTCTTATGAGAGAAAATTTCGCACTGGGAATAAAAGTTTTACTCCAGCATATTCCTCTTCTTTTAAGAATATTACTTACCAATTTCCGGTATGTCCGTTTTATGTTCGGCAAGGTATTCTGGTTTCTGCTGGCAATCCTGATACCTGTTGGCCTGGTTATCTTTTTTAATCTGCCGGTAATAGGTTCGCTAATGGAGGGAATTTCCAAAGTACAGGAAAGTGGCGGGATTGCTGCCAAAGTATTAGAGTTTGCAAAGAGTCTGATTTTACTAATACCATCATATCTTCTGTCAAGATTAGCTGCATGGTTTCACTTAAGTGAACCATCAAGCCTTGATAAATTCGCGAAGCTGCGTTTAGAAGGAACTAATTACAAAATTATAACAATGGGGCATACTCATAATCCCGGGGAATATCAGTTCAAAATTAATAATGACCATAAAAGATTTTATAATACCGGAACCTGGATTCCGGTTATTGAAACATCAACAGCCGAAGTTCGCCAGGATAAAACTTATTCGTTTCTTCATTTGATAAGAGATGCTACTGGTAAACTTAGGCCGGCAAATAATTATTTAATGCAAAGATGGAATGATGATGCAAAAAGAGCTGATTTGCAGGTGCTTGTCGAAAGAAAATAGGAAGAAAACCATATTCGCTTGAATATTTTAAAAATCATAGTTAAGGAGATTCCATGCTGGACAATGTTGTAATTGATGTCGTAATCGGACTTGTATTTGTTTATTGTCTCTACTCCATCTTTGTAACAATTATTAACGAAATTATTGCTTCTGCATTCAACCTTAGAGCTCAAATGCTTAGACATGCAATCCGGCGAATGCTTACAGACGAGGATGATAATGTACTTAAAGGTTTTTTTATTAAAATTTTTAAGAGAAAGAGAAATAAAAAAGATCTGCTTGGAAATAAACTTTTTAAAGATTTTTTTGATCATCCTCTTATTAAGTATATGAGCAGTGGAATTTTATACAAAACTCCCTCATATATCTCACAGGATAATTTTTCAAAAGTTCTTACAGATATTCTTAAAGAGTACGGAACTTCAGATGGTGTTACTCCACTTCAGAATATTAATAATAACCTGGAGCTACTTGGGAAAAAAACCGGAGAAACTAATTTGCAAAGTGACACAATAAAACTTATCAGCTCATTTATTAAAGATGCAAATGATGACCTGTACAAGTTTAAAGAAATCATTGAGAAGTGGTTTAATGATACAATGGATAGAGCTTCAGGATGGTACAAAAGACAAACACAGCTTATTATTCTTATTACCGGTTTAATAGTTTCGTTATCCTTTAATGTAAATACATTCGAAATTGTAGACCGCTTATCAAAAGATAAAGCTGCGCGGGAACAGATCGTGAATATTGCTGAGAATTATGTAAAGGATCGTCAGTTGTCAGATTTAGATACTACTACTGTGAAACGTTTGGATAGTCTAGTTACAACTGCGCATAATCTTTATAAAACAGATGTAGAGCCTGTAAATAAAATAATAAATTTAGGCTGGGGTTCTTGGGATAACTTTATAAATGGATTCTGGAACAGCTTTTTGGGCTGCTTTGTTACAGCACTTGCAATTTCACTTGGTTCACCCTTCTGGTTTGATCTTTTAAGCAAGCTTATAAAAATAAGAGGAACAGGAACAAAACCTACTGAGGATAAAGAAAAAGTAAAATAAAAATAATGAAAGGAATTAAATGGGAATAGAATACTTTACTCAGGATACAGAAGTCAGGGAAATAATTACCAAATTAAAATCCGGGAACCTGATTGTGTCTGACGTTTTAGATGAAGAAGGGAATCAATATGTTGATTTAGTTCAGGAAGGAGGCGGAGTGCTTGGTATTGCTTTACTGGGCTATACTTATGTGCTCGAACAGGTTGGCATTAGATTCTTCAGTCTTGCGGGAACTTCTGCAGGTGCTATAAATACAATACTTCTTGCATCTGTTGATGTAATTAGTAAACCTAAAACCGAAGAGATAATTGAATACCTGGTAAACCAAAACCTTTTTGATTTTGTTGATGGTCCCTTTTATGTGAAAAATTTTTTAAATGCTGTAAGGAATAAATCTACAATTTTCTTAAAGCTATTATGGGGATTGTGGTCTCAGAAATATTTCTTCAAACATCAGGGTTTAAATCCGGGTGAAGAATTCAGGAAATGGATTCTGGAAATTCTTAAAAAGAATAATATTAATTCTACTGAAGATCTCGGGACTTTAAGACGGCTTCCCAAAAGCCTTTCAATCAGAAAAGGTATTAACAAAACAATTGATGGTTTGGAGCCAAAATTAAAAATAATTGCCGCAGAAATTACAACTGAGACAAGAGTAATATTTCCTGAAATGAACAAGCTGTTCTGGAAAGAACCGGAGAATGTTTCTCCAGCAGATTATGTTCGTGCATCAATGTCAATTCCTCTCTTCTTTCATCCATTTAAAGTTAAGACAGGTAACAAAAATAAAGAAGACTGGTACAATTGTGTCAGGTATAAAGGTGAACCTCCTGAAGAATCTGTTTTTGTAGATGGCGGTGTACTATCCAATTTTCCAATTGATGTTTTTCACAATCGTAAAATAGTTCCAAGGCTTCCTACATTTGGAGTAAAGCTGGGTGATGACCGTCATGAAGTAAGTCTCGTAAAGAATATTCCAAAATTTTTAATGGCAATTTTTAATAGTGCACGCCATGTTCTCGATTACCAATTCCTTTTAACAAATCCTGATTATGAAAAGCTGATTACAAAGGTTGAAACCGGAGACCATAACTGGCTGAATTTTTCTATGTCTGATAAAGATAAATTAGATTTATTCAAAAGAGGCGCAAAAGCAGCCGCTGAATTTTTAGAAGAATTTAATTGGGAAGAGTACAAAAAGATTCGGGAAGAACTAGCCAAACCAGATTTACCGGAATAAAAGACGGTTTCAATTTCTGAAACCTATCCAGTACTCCGCATCGGTATCAATCACTTGTGACTGATGTCTCAAATTTCTTTTAGCATTAAATAATAAAAAGTAAAATTGTTTTTTTAAACTATTGACACTGAATTCTTTCTAAAGTAGATTCGCTTCAGGTTTGAGTCACAAAAATTAGATTTGACGGGAATGCATTCTCCGGGGCTTCCGATGTTTACCTGATGAGTTGGTGGGGCTGATTTTATTTCTATACTTTTTTAGCCAAATTCAATTTGTATAACAAATACTTATGAAAAACCAAAAATTATTGTGGACAATCCCAATTATATTTTTAGCGGGTTTATATATTTTCGGTCAGGATTCAAACTCAGTTTCAAATTCAGGAATAAATAATTCCATGCCAGAACCCGAAGAAACTTCCGACACTATTATCCCTCTCTCAAGACTTGAATATTCGCTTTCAATAATTGTTTTAGCTTTTGGACTGGTTGTAATATTACTTGAAGTCTTCATCATAAAATCAAAAAAAATTAATACTGATAATACTATCAAACTTTTATTAATAACTTTAATAATAACAAGCACATTATTTTTAATAACAGCAGGATATAGTAATGACCAAATCGCACCAGCAGTAGGTTTATTAGGTACTATTGCCGGTTATTTATTAGGTAAAATCCAAAATTCCAAGAATATAGACGATGAATAGTAATAGAAATTTTTTCATTTTAATTTTGGTAACTCTATTGATTACCTCTTGTGCCCAATCTCAAGAAGTAGGAGAGGAAATAACAAAAACTAGTATTAGACTTTTTAACGATTCAAACCAAGATATTAAAGTTCTGCTTGGCATAAATGAATCTTATTTAGATACTTTTTTAGTAATAAAACAAGAGGTGTGGATATCACCTTCTTACGTAAAAAATCCCATATTTAAAATTTTTACAAATTCTTCACCAGTGATTTATCGACTCAGATTGGGAAATATTTATAAAATATATTGGAATGAGAAAAAAAAATATTGGGATATTAAAAGAATCAAGAAGTAATACACAAATATCATCATAGTTAAATTCTATAAATATAGTTTCAAATTTTTCAATAGAAAATAAATTTAACTTTTAACATTAAAATTTTCCTGATGTAGATTCGCTTTTGATTGTGAGATATGTAATATGGAGTTGGGCGGATCTTCTGCGGGGCAAACCGATGTTTACCTGATGAGTTGGTGGGGTGAAAAAATATTTTCTAATAAACTTTAATAAATAATCGTTTATACGTGTATCGAAAACGATAATTAAATGAGGTATTCATGAAAAAGATTAATTATAAGTTTTTTGTTTTTTCACGTAATTTTTATTTATCAAATCTAATTTCCATCCTTTTATTACTGATAGGATGTCAATACGTTTCATATTTTGATTCTATTTCATATAAAAATTTGACTGACCTTAAAGGTGAAATGAAAGTTGCATTCCAATCGTTCGCGGAGAATGGAGCCAAGGGTGAAGAAGATTTTAAAGTAATAGAAAATTTTAAAATAGAATCTTCAAAAGGATATGAATATGAAAAAGGTAAAAACAAAAATGATGATACTATCGCACAATGGAAAATAATTGATTCTCTGATAATCGAAACTGTTCAAAGATTTAAATCACAGAATAATGAGCTATCTGCTGGTTATTGTGAAGCAAAATGGGAGATTTTGGAAACCGCTTTTGATATTGCAATAGCAACAGAAAATGGAAAATTGTCTGAAAAATAAAAGAGGTAAATATGCCAAAAGATTTAAAAGATCATTTAAATGAATTACTTAAGGATACAACTGATTTTGCTAAAGATGAATTAATTAATTTTATCTCTGAAGCAAAAGGTGATAGTACGGATTTCGTAAAACGTATTGGAGAACTTACTGAAAAAAATGTCAAGCGTTTGGCACTAGGTAAAATAACAAGGGATGAATTTAAGGAATTAATGGAGGACCTGCTTGATTTAAATAAAATGCAGTTCCATAAAATATCCAGTGATTCTAAAGTGAGAGCACAGAAAATAGTAAACGGAATTACTGATTTAGTTCTTAACAAACTTCTTTCGTTGCTATAACATTGCTAAGTTTAAACTTTGTGCAGTTATAATATAAGAATTAATTATTTATGGCTTATCGCACAACTGAAAATCAAAATTTTCATGATCAAGTAATTATAGGAGTTGATCTTATTATTATTCCGTCAAATGTAATTGATAAACCTAGCATAACTCCAAGTAGATTCATTAGTAAATCAAAAATTTAATAGAAAAACGATTTTTCACTACTTTATAATAAATTTATTAATACTCTTTCATACAATCTTTAAGTTCAATTTCGATTTTCATAATGTTATCTTGTGAAAAATTTTCTAATTACAATTTTCTTACTACTAACTTTTTATTTCAATGTAACCGCTCAATGGTTTGATCAACAATCATTAAGTTCTACTATTCTTTTGGAAAAACAGGAAGGGGATAGTATAGTTCCGTATGGTACTGGTTTTACACTTTGGAATTATTCCAATCCTGATTATCCTATTGTTATAACAGCAGGCCATTTAATTAGAAATAAATCAGAACTTTTTATTTCAGTAAATGCAGATTCTTCATTTATATCATACTTAAAAAAACAAAATGCTGACACAGTGATAGTTAATAAAATTAGTTGGGTGTTGACCCAAAATAAATTAAGAGCAAAGTTGAAATTTTTTGAGCACCCTGTTCCTTCTTTTATTGTTGATACCACTAATGATGTTGGGATATTTCTTATTGATTTAGCTACCACAGGTAAAAGCATCAATACAGGAGATTCAATTCGTTTTGCAGATTTTATGGTTATACCAAGAAGTAGAATTAAACTTCATAATGATGTTTCTCTCGGAGATGAATTATATTTTGTTGGTTTTCCTTTTGGTATTGGTGCTTCTTTGAAAATCGAGCCTGTAATTAGATCTGGATCTGTTGCTTGGTTATCTGAATCCTCTCCGGAATTTTTGCTTGATGCTTTTTCATTTGGTGGAAACAGTGGAAGTCCTATATTCTCAAAAATATTATTTGGAAGAAAAATAGGAGAAGCAACATGGCAGGGTGGATTTTTAGTAGGTATGGTTGTAGGACATTTAGGGGAAAAAGTTGAAGGTTTACTACTTCAACCTGATCCTAAATTACAAATGATAGAAAGACTTTCTTCATTTGAGACTCAGAATTGGGGACTCGCTCGATGTATATGGATAGATGAGATTTTAAAGATTGTTGAAAAAAGTAAAAATCTATCTCTTCCAGTAACTAAATAAAAATATTACTTAGTAAAACTCTTCTACTTTAAACTCAGTAGGCCAACATCAAAGTTATTTGAAACATATTGAGGTTAACCTCACTCAACTAAATATAAAATCTTTCCAATAAAATTGAATAAATTCTTCTTGTTAATTATCTTAATCCAGATTTTTCTATAAAGGTATATTCTGAGTTATAAAAATACTGATTCACTGAAAAAAATCCGGCTGCTGGTTATCGAATCGCCTCCTGCGTGAAGGCATATCTGCCATGATTGAAGAACAACCGGATCTGAAAGTAGCGGCAGCAATCGGGACAAATGAAAATATTCTTCAGAAAATAAACACTTTAAAACCACACATAGCTCTTCTTGATTTAGGTTTGCGTAGTCAAAATAGTCTGCAGGTAGTTAAATCCGTAAAGAAAAGTTTTTCGAATACAAAAATAATTGTAATGGATCTCGTTCCTGTGCATGAAGATATTCTTGAGTTTGTTCAGGCGGGTGTATCGGGATTTATAGTTAAAGATGCAACTGTTGATGATTTCCTGCAAACAATCAGATCTGTATCAAAAGGAAATAAGGTTTTACCTCCCAATCTTACAAATTCGCTTTTTTCCCAGATTGTTGGATTTGCTGTAAGCGGACAAAAAAGCTCCAGTCTTATTAAATCCGTACGTATGACAAAACGTGAAAAACAGGTAATTGAATTGATTGCAGATGGTTTGACCAATAAGGAAATCGCACAAAAACTTCACCTCTCAACCCATACTATAAAGAGTCATGTCCATAACATTCTTGAAAAGCTTGCATTACATACACGGGTTCAGATTACTAAATATGCACATGCTAATGAAGGTTTTAAAGAAATAGCCGATAGAATCTCCTTTATTGACGATTAGTTTTCCTATCTTACAGATGTAGTTCCTTTTTCATCCAAAAGAATGATTGATTTTTAGTTTCAAATAGTTGATAATGCAATTAGAAAAAAATCTTATATTCCTGAGAATATATTAATAGGTTCAAGGAATAACAAATGAATATCCTCATGGTTTATCCAATATATCCAGATACCTTCTGGAGTTTTAAACACGCTTTGAAGTTTGTATCAAAGAAAGCCAGTTTCCCGCCATTAGGGCTTTTAACAGTTGCTGCAATGCTGCCCAAAGATTGGAATAAAAAATTAATTGATATGAATGCAAACCAATTGATGGATGCTGATATTCTGTGGGCAGATTATGTTTTCATCAGTGCAATGTCAATTCAAAGTAAATCCGTTGATGAAGTAATACAACGATGTAAAAAGTTAAACACAAAAATTGTAGCAGGTGGACCCTTGTTTACAAGCAGTTCTGAATATTACAAAAACGTTGATCATTTGATTCTTAATGAAGCTGAAATTACCCTTCCGCAATTTCTTAATGACCTGGATAAAGGAAAACCAAAACAAAAATACACTTCTGAAAACTGGGCGGAAATTGCAACTACGCCTTTGCCTCTTTGGGAAATTTTACCAATGAATAATTATACTTCTATGAATCTTCAGTATTCCCGCGGATGTCCTTATGATTGTGACTTCTGCGATATAACCGTTCTTTATGGAAGAAGACCCCGCACAAAAACCAGGGAACAAGTGATAGCAGAATTAGATGCATTATATTTTACGGGTTGGCGCGGACCTGTTTTTTTTGTTGATGATAATTTCATCGGCAATAAGGCAAAATTGAAAAAAGAAATTCTTCCTGCAATGGCTGATTGGATGGAGAAAAGAAAAAATCCTTTTTACCTTAATACGGAAGCATCAATCAATCTTGCGGATGATGAAAAACTGATGCATTTGATGGTAAAAGCAGGATTTGAAGCTGTGTTTATAGGAATCGAGTCTCCGAATGAAGAGAGCTTAATTGAGTGTAATAAAACTCAGAATAGTAACCGTGATCTAATCTCAAGTGTGAAGAAAATACAAAAAGCTGGTTTGGAAGTACAAGGAGGATTTATTGTTGGGTTTGATAATGACCCTCCTTCAATTTTTGAAAAGCTTACTAACTTTGTTCAGGAAAGCGGAATAGTAACTGCAATGGTTGGTTTGTTAAACGCACCAAGGGGAACAAAGCTTCAGAAAAGATTAGAAAAAGAAGGAAGAATGCTGAAAGATTTTACAGGCAATAATACTGACTTTTCAATTAACTTCATTCCGCGGATGGATTCAAAAGCGCTTCTTGATGGATATAAAAAAATCCTGAATAAAATCTATTCACCTAAATATTATTATGAACGTGTAATGCGATTCATAAAAGATTTTGAACCGAAGAATAAGAAAGTTTTTCACCTTAATCCGAATTACATTCTTGCACTATTTAAATCCATGTTTAAATTAGGTGTGGTTGGTGAGGAAAGGATATACTACTGGAAATTATTTTTCTGGTCGCTATTTCGCAAACCGCAGTTATTTTCTTTAGCAATATTGTTTACGATTTATGGATTTCATTTCAGAAAAATATCCAATAGCTCTCTTTGAAGTATTAAGCCGTTAAATATATAGTCCACTTTTCATCCTTTCTTAGGATACATTTTAGTGGTATATCTTTGTATCTTCTCATTGTGTTTTTTCAAAAAGGAAGTGTTAATTAAACTTTAGAATCAAAAGGAGAAAAAATCATGAGTAAAGGACAGGACGCTAAAAAAGGTTCGAAAAAAGAACCATTGAAAACAATGAAGGAAAAAAAGGCAGCAAAAAGAGAAAAGAAAAATGAAAAGAATAACAAGGGATTACTCGATCAAAAATTCAATTAGTGATAAAGTCTTTTTTATTCTCTAAACAAGTTTCTACTATTTATTGAGTGCTCAAAATTTAGAGTTAAGCTTCAATAAAGTGTCAGCATCTTTATAAAAATTTAGTGGGAACATATTATGTTACCTGATCAGGAATTATCAAAAGCAGGTTCTGCTTTGTTACAAATATAAACAATAAGTTATTCCATCCTATTCCCTATAAAATCTTTCCAATAAATTGAATAAATTTCGGTTTTTATTTATCTTATTTCGTACTTTTTTATAAAATAATGTTCTGAATTCTAAAACTATTGATTAAATGAAAAGAATCCAGATACTGCTTATTGAAGATAATCGTCTTCTACGCGAAGGCCTTACAGCTGTTCTTAAAAAACAACACGATATGAATGTTGTTGAAACTGTTGGAGATGGCGAGAACATTATGATGAGTATGCACAAATATAAACCTGAAGTGATGCTTCTCGATCTGGGTCTCAGAAGCCGGAATAGTTTGAATTTAGTGAAACTGGTTAAGAAAAATTTTCCATCTACCAAAGTAATAATGATGGATCTTATCCCATTGCAGGCTGATGTTTTTGAATTTGTACAGGCTGGAGTATCAGGATTTATATTAAAAGATGCAAGAGTTAACGATTTTCTTACGACCATCCGGTCTGTTGCAAAAGGTTTGCAGGTTTTACCCTCCAATTTAACTGGCTCACTCTTTTCCCAAATTGTTGAATATGCGGTAAACGGATCAAAACCTTCTGCTATCATTGACTCTGTTCGCATGACGAAACGTGAAAAGCAGGTCATCGAACTTATATCGGATGGTTATACCAATAAAGAGATTGCCCAAAAACTTCATCTTTCAACCCATACTGTAAAAAGTCATGTTCATAATATCCTAGAAAAATTATCTCTGAATACACGTGTGCAGATTGCAAAACATGTTCATATTTCTGAATCTTATAAAATTGCAGCCGATAGTACTTCATTACTTGGTGAGTAATTTTACTTCTGACATTTCTCCCCAAAAAGATGTAGTTCATTTATCATCCTTATGATTGATTGGTTTTACATCCAAAATAGTTGCATCTTAATTCCGGTAATAAGTGAATAAATTAATTACTCTATTAATTATATATAATGCTTCATTATAAAATTTTAATTCATTAAGATTATGAAAAAAATCAGATTGTTGCTTATAGAAGATAACCGTCTTCTTAGGGATGGAATCCTTGCTATTCTAAAACCTCATAGTGATATCATAATAATAGCCGCATCCGGAGACGGTAAAAACACTCTTGTCAAAATCAAGCAGTTAAAACCAAATGTGGTTCTTTTGGATTTGGGATTGAGAAGTCAAAACAGTTTACGTGTTGTAGAAATAGTGAAGAAAGATTTCCCGGAAGCAAAAATTATTGTTATGGATCTTGCACCTGTTCAAGCCGATATTTTACAGTATGTAAAAGCAGGTGCCAATGGCTTTATCCTAAAAGATGCATCGCTTAATGATTTTTTAATCACGATACGAACAGTAGCTGAGGGGTCAACTGTTCTTCCGCCACTTCTTGTTGATTCCCTTTTTTCCCAGATTGTTGATCACGCAGTAAAAGAAGGTAAAACCAAACTAAAAAGAGCAGTTCGGATGACAAAGCGGGAACAAGAGGTTATCGGACTACTTGGTGAAGGTATGACCAACAAAGAGATCGGTCAAAGAATTCGAGTATCAACTTATACCGTTAAGAGTCATATTCATAATATTATGGAGAAACTCGCATTACATACACGCCTGGAAATTGCTAACTATTCTTACGGTGATGAAACTCTTAAGACAATTACTAAAAGTATTTCGATGGTTAACAATTGACCCATCAACAAAATACAGCCTGAATACAATCTGGTTCGGATTATTTACTCACTCAA
>MHAF01000077.1:17661-20406 GCA_001802865.1 Ignavibacteria bacterium RBG_16_34_14 | reverse complement strand
TAGAAGAGTAGGGCAGCATAGAGTTGAAGTTGAGTTGGATAGTCAAAATTCTATTGATGAAATTTATGAAACTGATAATTCTGCTTCTTACACCTTTACAGTTTTTTCAACTTCTGTAAGACCAATAGAGATAGAGAAATTTTATAATACAGCACGTGATAGTATTAAAGTTCTCAATCCTGTTTTAATAATTAATAATGTATCAGATGAGTTAATATTATCTATATCTGATAATCCTGATCTTAATAATGCACAGGATTTTATTAAAAATATTGACACTGTTTTTACAACCATTAAAATAAATTCTTTACAGGAAGATAAGAGATATTGGTGGAGGATTAAAATTAATGAACCGACACAAGAGTGGTCTGATGTTTATTCATTTTTTAATATTAATAAAAATTTTACCTGGTATATAGAAAAATCCTTTAGGAATGAGGACATTGAAAATTTTAATTCTGTTTTTGATTCATCAAAAAATTCCTGGCGTTTAACCAGCAATGAAAATCTGCTTGAGGTCTCATCGGCAGGCTCTGATGATGGAGAATTTGGTTCTATGATGTACAATGGAGAAGAACTTCTTCCGAATACATTTTATTGGGGCATTGCAACTGCTGAAATTGATTCAATAACATTAAGACCTTCAAACTTCAGGTATTTTATTTTTAATGATGGTAATGCCGGCGAATTGATGAAAGCTTATCTTGATTCACTTCCTTTAGGGAAAATTGTTGCTATGACAATATGTGCAGATGGTGCTCAATCGGTTTTGGGATTCAGTGGAGGAACTGAGATACGACGAACAATAGAAGAATTCGGTTCTCTTTATATTGATAGTATAAGATACCGTGACTCGTGGTGTATTATAGGCAAAAAAGGAGCACCAATTGGTTCTGTTCCTGAATCTTTCAAAAAACAATTTTTAGGTTTTGCTGAAACTTCAGAATCAAATGTTGTTAATAATGAGAGCGGATTTATTGTTTTCCCGATAGTTTATAAATCTTATAAATGGTTGAATATAGAAAAACAGGACTCACTTCCTCCTGGCTCCTCAATTGAATATATACCTCTTGGTATTAAATCCAGTGGTGATGTTGATACATTAAACACTTTAATTTTTGAGAATAATATTTCTTCTCTCAATCAAATTAATGAATCAGTTTACCCTTCTATTAAAATTCTTGCAAAGCTAAATGCAAATGATTTCTTTGAATCACCTTCAATCAATTCCTTGGGCATTAACTACATCATCCCACCGGAGTTAGCAATAAATTACCAGGTAGTTAATATTAGTTCAGATTCTCTTCTCATTGGAGAAAATTTAAAATTAATTTTCGGAGTTTACAATACAAGTGAAACTCCTGCGGATAGTTTTAAAATCTTAGTTGAAGTTCTTAAATCAAATAATGAAAGAGAAGCAGTGTCTGATATTCTTGTTAATAAACTTGATTCATTAAGTAAAAGATTTTTTGAAGTACAAATAAGTACTGCAAATTATTTAGGAAGCAATAGTTTCATAATTACAATTGATCCGGAAAATAAAATAAATGAAATTTTTGAAGACAATAATTTTTTCCAGATTCCATTTTATGTTAAAGCTGATACTTCGACTCCCTCGATAAACATTACATTTGATGGAGTTGATATACTTGACGGAGATTATGTATCTGCATCCCCGGAAATAAAAATTGAATTGTTTGATCCATCTCTTCTTCCTGTAAACGATACTTCGTCTATTACTCTTTTACTAAACAACGAAGAAATTTATTTTGCTAATAACCCGGAAATATCTTACCAGTTTAATTCTTCTAATCCTAAAATGATTGTTACATATAAACCTCAATTATCCACAGGTGAATATTCACTTAAAGTTTTTGCTAAAAATGCTT
Organism: Ignavibacteria bacterium RBG_16_34_14; assembly: GCA_001802865.1. Classification (GTDB taxonomy): domain Bacteria; phylum Bacteroidota; class Ignavibacteria; order Ignavibacteriales; family Ignavibacteriaceae; genus RBG-16-34-14. The sequence goes on along the minus strand of MHAF01000077.1, from coordinate 18,517 downwards.
CAGGCAGCATTGCTGATTCATCAGGAATTGAAAAACATTTTATTGTAAATGAACAAACTGAAATTCTCAATGTTTATAATTATCCAAATCCATCATCGGGGGAAACTTATTTTACATTTAAGCTTACACAAATTCCCGATGAGCTGAAAATAAAAATATATACAATTGCCGGAAGGTTAATTAAAGAGATAAATAAAGCTTCTTCTGAACTCGATTTTGATTTTAATTCTATCTTCTGGAACGGAAAAGATGATGATGAAAATGAAATAGCAAATGGTCTTTTCTTTTATAAAGTAATTATAAGCAAAGATGGAAAGAACCAGGATGTAACTCAAAAGCTGGCAATAGTTAGATGAGATTTATTTTATAATTTCAATAAAGTTTTTCTTTTTCATATTTTCCTCTAACAAAAAATTCGGAATAATAAAATGAAAATAATCTACATTGTTATCTTAGCTCTTTTTACATCTTCAAATTCTTTCTCACAATTCCAGCAATATCCAAAACCTGGTGAAGGACAGTTTATGGGAGGTGCAGGTTTAACCTGGATTGATGATGAACCACACTATACCATTTTTCTCGCGCCCGAACTTTCATTTGCTAATTTCGGAGTAGGGCTTGATCTTCGTCTCACCTTTGATTCGCAAGGAAATTTAAGGAAGGAAACTTTTAATGATTTCTCAGATTACATAAGCATTATAAGATATGTGAGATATGGGTTAAAGAATGATCCTGTCTTCATTAAGCTTGGGGCACTTGATTATTACACACTTGGACATGGAAGCATAATATATCTTTACAATAACAGTCCTTCTTTTGATAACAGGAAGGCCGGGCTTGTTCTCGATATTGACTT
>MHAF01000077.1:229-17579 GCA_001802865.1 Ignavibacteria bacterium RBG_16_34_14 | reverse complement strand
CATTTTACTTCTCTTGCTGATATTCCAATTATCAGTAATATTGAATTGGGAGTAACTTATGCAACAGACTTTGATAAAAATGCCGGAATAACTGGTGGAAATTACAACGACAGTCTTGACCAGTTTGATATTGCCTCGGATGCAGGTTCAATTAATATTATCGGGTTTGATATCGGTCTTCCAATTCTTTCAGGAAGTTTTGCCGATGTTACTCTGTATTATGACTTTGCAAAGATAATTGATTTTGGAAGCGGTTCTGCAACCGGGATTATTGCACAGTTTAATCCTTTAGGACTTGTGCAGGCAACAGCAAAACTTGAAAGAAGATTTAATGGTGATAAATATATTCCCGGGTATTTCAATTCCTTTTATGAGGTTGAAAGATTCAGAGTTATTGATAAAACAAGCGGGACATTCTCCAGCAAAGCCAGAATCCTTAACAGTTTAACCGATAATGATAACGGCTGGTACGGTGAATTGGGAATTAATGCTCTTGGTTTGCTTTATGTAATTGGAAGTTACCAGAGATTGGATAAAACTCCCAACAGCGGAATTCTTCATTTAGGATCTGAGATAGCTCCTGAAGAAGCTCCTTTTATCTTAAGAGCCGGTTATGATAAGATAAACATTAGAAATGAAAAAGATTTGTTTACTCTTGATGACCGTTCATATCTTTTTACCGAGGTTGGTTATAAACCTTACCCGTTTATGGTTGTCTCTCTTGTTTATAACTGGACATTCACTCCTACTCGAGATGCTGATGATAATATTGTTGGTTATGAACCTCAAAAAAGAATAGAGCCGAGAGTTTATTTTATCGTTCCATTTGGATTGGGAGGTGGACATTAATACCAAACAAATGTTTGTGCTTTGACAAACAAATATTGCTTTAAAAGTTTTTTTATTTTCGGATTAAAGCAAAATCGTATTTATGAAATTAAAATTATTACTCAGAGCACTAAGATATAGGAACTATAAACTCTTCTTCAGCGGGCAAATAATTTCTTTAACCGGAACCTGGATGCAGCAGGTTGCTTTAAGCTGGCTTGTTTACAGGTTATCAGATTCGGCTTTTATCCTTGGTTTAGTAGGGTTTTCAAGTCAGATACCTACATTTATTCTTTTACCTTTTGCTGGAGTTTTGATTGACAGGCTAAATAAGCACCGGATTATTATAACAACACAAGTTCTTTTAATGATCCAGGCTTTCTTGTTAACAATCCTCGTCTTTACAGATCTTATTAATATAAGGCTTGTAATTCTTTTAAATGTATTCTCCGGCTTTGTCAATGGTTTTGATTTACCAGCAAGACAATCTTTTATGGTAGAAATCGTTGAAAAAAGAGAAGACCTTAGTAACGCAATAGCATTAAACTCCTCAGTCTTTAATGGTGCAAGATTAGTTGGTCCTTTGGTTGCGGGAATAGTAATTGCAGTGGTAGACGAAGGAATGTGTTTTTTAATTAATGGCATCAGCTATTTTGCAGTTATAATTGCTCTCCTGGTTATGAAGATTAAACCAATTATGGAACAGGAAAAATCACATATTCTTAAAGACTTGAAAGAAGGTTTTAATTACACTTTTAGTTTTATCCCGATAAGGGCAATTCTTCTTTTATTGGCATTGATAAGTCTTGTTGGGATGCCATATACAGTGCTGATGCCTGTATTTGCTAAAGAAATTCTACATGGTGGTCCGCATACTTTAGGTTTTTTAATGGGTGCTGTTGGAGTAGGTGCCCTTTGCGGGGCTGTTTATCTGGCTTCAAGAAAATCTATCTTAGGGCTTGCAAAAGTTATTGTCTTTGCAGCATCATCACTTGGAATTGGCTTAATATTATTTTCTTTATCAACTACTCTTATTTTGTCTCTTTTGATGTTGTTAATAACCGGAGCTTCAATGATGATTCAGATGGCTTCAAGCAATACTATACTTCAAACAATCGTTGAAGATAAAATGCGCGGGAGGGTAATGAGTTTTTATACTATGGCTTTTATGGGAATGGCTCCGTTCGGGAGTTTAATTGCCGGAAGCCTTGCAAGTAAAATTGGTGCATCAAATACTTTAATCATTGGTGGAATTTGCTGCATAACGGGAGCTTTAATTTTTGCCAGGCAGTTACCGTTATTTAAAAAGCATATTCGTCCAATTTATGAAAAGATGGGAATCATTCCTGAAATTGCGCAAGGAATACAAACAGCATCTAATTTAAGAGTTCCACCGCGATAAGTAAGCAGCGTTTCGTTGTCTGTAACATATGGGATAATTGATTATGTCTTGTCATAAAAATAGGAGAGAATGATCTAATAATCCAAAGAGCTTAAAAAATCTTATTCTTGTTTTATTAGATCAATAGTTCGATAACGATTATTAATTCTATCATTCTGCTTTAGAATTAATTTTTTACCATCATAAGTAAAATTGAATTTCCCATTTAAAATAAGAGACCAATCAAAATTTGCTGTATGAGCTACTTTATCCTCAAGTGTTAAAATATTTTTACTAATTTGGAAGTTACCTCCTCCTGATGGGGGAAGGAATTGACTCTCCGGAATGCATATATATTTATTATGAATAAATGAAAAAGTAACTTTCCCGGTATGAATCGTATTATTGGATTCAACCATAGTAAATGTACCTTCATAAACCCCATCTTCAAAGGTGGAGTAAATTTCTTCTTCGGCACAACTGTAAAAAAAACATATGAGAATTACTATAAGTAAAAAGTTTATAAGTCTTTTCATAATAACTCCATTTTTTAAAGGTTACCACCATTTGCTGGCGGCAATCTTTTATACTCAGGTTTAGATTCTGTTATTGATATTATATTCTTTCTCAATTCTATCAGCGCGTTAAGCTGCGGATCGTTTTGTGAAATATAAAATATCCAAATTGTAGTTTTATCTTTCCCATTAAATTTTATTCTCAAAACCTGCTCACCTGGATTTGGATCGATAACAATTGCAATGCTGTCATCAGAAGAATAATTAAAAGTATCTGGCATTGAGAAAAAATTAACGTCGTTTGCTTTTTTAATAATTTTATTTTGCTCTTCAGCAGTTAACCAGAAGGGAACTATAATAACTCCATCCAAAATCAAATCTTTCTGGTAAGTATTATCAAAGGTATTTAGTTCATTCCTGAAATCATATTTAAAATAGATTTGAACAAATTGTTCTTCAGGTTCAATTGAAGAATCATTACAAGACTGGAATACGAAGCAAAGTAGATGCAGCAGAATAAATTTGTTTAAAAGTTTTTTCATTATAGTTTGATAAAAGTTAAAGATTATCTAATTAAAATCATTTTCCTTGTCTGAATGAATGAAACACCCTTTAATTGATAGAAATAAACCCCACTTGCTAACTGCTGATTGGCAACTGTGGACTGAAACTCAACTTCATATTCTCCTGCTGACAATTCTTCATCAACCAATGTTGCAACTTCATTTCCCAAAACATCATAGACTTTCAAAATCGTAAATCCGAAATCTGAAATCGTAAATCTTATTTTTGTGCTTGGATTGAATGGATTGGGATAATTCTGGTACAAAGAAAAAGATATGACAGTTGGATCCGGACTATCCCAGACTATAGTGATTTCAGATAGCGGTCTGATAAAAACTCCACTGCCTGTAGAGGCAGCATATAAATAATTATCATCTGAAATAATATGGTTTACAGGGACTTTTATACCTTCACCAAATGGACTCCAGGAGTCACCATAATCAGTTGATGAGTAAACCCCTTGTAACAATCCCGCAACCATATAAGGTTTATTTAACCAAATACATTTTACTTTTGCATTTGGAGGTAATCCATTATTTAGACCAGTCCAGGTCAATCCGTTGTCTGTCGAAACCAGAATGCCTGCATTCCACGTACCTAAATAAACATTAACACTATCGGCAGTTAAAGTATTGATCGTGTTCGGGGACGTATAAACCAATGCCCAACTATTTCCTTCATCTGAGGATTTAAAAACCTGACGATAAGCATCACTCACAAACAGGTTCGAATCATTATGAGCAATAGACATATAGTAACCCGATCCACCGGTAACGATATGTTTCTGCCAATCACCGCCGTTGTTTGTAGATGAATAAATTGCAGACTCGGTACAAGCAAAAATTTTGTCATTAAATTTTGTCATCCCAAAAGTGTAATAAGAAGATAAGCTCGTATCAATCGGATTCCAGATAATTCCATTATCATCGGAATAAAAAACAGGAGATGAAGAAGAGTAAGAAACCCCTGCAAATATCCTGTTATCGTTTTCTAATAAACAGGCGATATTAGAAGCCGGGTATATCAAACTCCAGTTAACGCCATCATCAGTTGAACGGAAAATCCCGTTTGGAGCTCCCGAGAAAAGATAATTATCTTTCTTCAATAAGTAATTATTAAATGTAATATGAATACCGTTATTTCGTTCTTCCCAGATAATATTAATGGGAACTGCTAAAGGTGTTCGGTGTATTCCTTCTCCTCCTGTGGCAGCATACATTAATTGAGAATCTATAAGAAATGAATTGATTGCATAAATACTATCACTTACCCAGCTCTCTCCGCGGTCGGTCGAGAAAAACAATCCCGACCCGGTGCCTGCATATATATAGGGAGGGAAATAATCTAAATCGTAGGTGGCATAACCATATAATAAAGAGCCACCCCAACTTGTACCGTTAACTGATCTTTCTATAAAATAATTTGGACCATATCGGGACATATAATATAACGAATCATCTTTGGTAACAGAAAAAAATCCTAATGAATTTGTATATAGCCAATTCTCTCCATAATCTGTAGACATATGTACTTGAGAAGCAGACGTATTGATCCACATTTCATTATCAATAACCTCAAATGCTCCGGTACTAATACTTGACAATCCATTATTCTTTTGAACCCAGTTTGAACCTACATTGTCAGACCTGAAGAATCCACTATCGCTTGTAGAAACATATAGATTATTAGCATTATCATTACGGATTGACTGAATAACATGCCCTGTTAATCCGTTTGTTACTTTAGACCATGTACCTCCTAAATCATAGGTTTTATACAAGCCGCTATCCGTACCGGCAAAAAGTATATTATTATAGTATAGAATCGATATTAATTTAACTTCGTTAGACCACGAGGTGTTTAAAGTCTGCCAGTTTAAGCCATCATCTGACGAATGGAACAATCCGCCGACATAAATACCTCCCGGAATCCATTCTGAAGATGAAGCAAAAAAATGACTACCTGATTTAATCAGATTACTAATATAACCTCCCTTAGGCCCGTAAGCATGCCATTGGGGGAAAATATTGGTGACAAGTAATAAAGAAACTATAAGTGTGTAATTCAATTTTTTCATGATTCTACTCCTATATTTTTATAATTAATTGAATAGGATTGAACACTCCTATTTGATTAGGATAATCTTCTTCGTTGAAATAAAATCTCCAGCCTTTAGTTGATAGAAATAAATTCCACTTGCCAACTGCTGATTGCCAACTGAGGACTGAAATTTAACCTTGTATTCACCAGCAGGTTTTTCTTCATTAACTAGAGTTGATACTTCATTTCCCAAAACATCATAAACTTTAAGAGTAATAAATTGTTCACTGCCTATTGCATATTGAATACTTGTGGTTGGATTAAACGGGTTCGGATAGTTCTGAAATAAATCCATCTTGTTAGGAATTTCATTTACTGGCTCAACATCGGTCATTTCACCATAAAGAGTATCAGAAATAATACAACCTTTCAATTGCCAGTTATCTCTTTCGTACTGGTAATCACCCATATAGTAAAAGGATGTATAACCAAATTTGTTGGAAAAACTGATATATGAAAAAATTAATCCCCCAAGAAAGTATTCATAAATGTTGGTTGAATGATTGAATAATGTTGTTTGATATAATCCTTGTAAAGTAGCAAATAAATAATCGCCCCAATTAATTGTATCATCTTCACCAATAGAATTATTTAAATTAAAAACTTCTAATTCACAACCATTGCCATTATTACAATTTGGTTCCCAATAATAAACAGACTGAGTATCGCTTCTAATATACCGACCCCATAGCATATCTCCGGGATCAATAATCCAATATCTTTTCCCATTAATCATAATAGTATCATCAACAACCTTGTACGTATAATAAGAAGGTGGTCGTGGTGGATAATAAAACTCATATGTGATTTCATAGTACCAGGTATTACCTACTTCAAGAGGAAATGCGGATTGAGCAAAATTATTTGCAGAGAATAACCCCAAGAAAAGAATAACTGACAGGTAAGTATTTTTATTCATAAAAACCCCGCTTTTATTTTAAACCTGATATATTTTACTAATAATTGTTTCTATAAGCAATAACCTTTTTATATAAAGTATAATTCATAAATACTAAATAACGATTAAGAGCTATTACCTATAAGTTTGTTTCTAAAAATTCTTTCAACTCATCAACTGAGTGAAAGAGGTAATCACTTCCTTGTTTCAATACTTCCTCTTTTACATATTTATCCCACACAACAGAAGCTATTTTAACTCCTGCTTCACGGGCAGCTTTAATATCTCCGACAGAATCTCCAATCATCAAAACTTTTTCTTTATTTAAACCAAATGCATTTATAAATTTTATTATTCCTTCACCGGAGGGTTTGTGTTCTTTAACATCATCTCCGGTAACTATAAGATCAAAATATTTATCCAATCCCAGAACTTCTAAAGTTATAAGCGTGGTTCTTCTACCTTTCCCTGTAAAGATTCCAATGGGGATATTTTTTTCTTTTATAGATCTTAAAAGCTCTTTTATGCCCGGATATACGGCAGCTAAATTATGTTCGTCTTTATAAAATTTATAATAATCCTCAATTGCATTTTCAAAATTATCTCCAAACCATTCTTTAAGAATTGCATCTTCTGTAGGTCCGAATAAAGCAATTACTTCTTCTTTTGTTAATTTTTTATTAAGATATTTAGATGTAATATGGTTAAACGAAGCATGAATTAGCTCTATAGTTGAGGCAATCGTACCATCAACATCAAAAATAATTCCTTCAAAGTTTTTCATATAAATGTGTTTCTTATTTATTCAATCATAATCTTAATCCTAATCGCTTTTAACGGATTACGAGTATGATAAAGATTACGATTACGACTCGGTGTTAAATAACCTTGCAAATCCAGGATAGGGAATTAAAGGTAAAACATCAAACTTGATTAATCCTTCCTTAACAAGAGGAAGAGTATTTAAATATTGGTTTGCTTCATCAGCATTTTTGCATTCAAGAATTAAAACTCCAAAATGATCTTTTTCGGTAAAATATAAATCCCTTATTATTCCTTGCTGATAAAGTTTCCATGCTCTCATTGCTTCTGCTTTAAGGTGAGGTTTGTAATCTTCATCTTTAACTCCTTCTATTTCTTTTTCTATAGCAAGAATTTTCATATCGGATTCCTTTTACTTTATAAAAAAGTATCTTTCTATATCAAATTTAAAGAAAAAATGATTCCTAAAATTTATCTTAAGAAAAACGAAGAACGAAGAATCATCTCAGGTCATCTGTGGGTTTTTAGCAATGAGATTGCCAAAACGGAAGGTGAACCAGATAATGGTGATATTGTTGAAGTATTTGATTACAAGAACAATTTTATTGGCAAAGGCTTTTACAATAAAAATTCTCTTATTGCTGTAAGAGTGCTTAAAATAAAAGAAGGAGAGGATTTTAATTCATTCGCAAAAGAGGAAATGCTAACTGCATTCAGTCTCAGAAAGCAATTTTATCCCAACAGAACTTCTTTTAGACTTGTTTTTAGTGAGAGTGATTTTCTTCCCGGACTTATAATTGATAAATACAATAACACTTTTGTCCTTCAGGTATATTCTGCAGGAATGGAGAGGGATATTCAAATTATAATTGATATTCTTAAAAAAGAATTTGAAGCAAAAAATATCTTTACGAAAAATGAATCATACTTCCGAAAACTTGAAGGACTTCCCGAAGAGGATAAAATTTATTTCGGAAATATGAATGAAGAAATTATACATGATGGATTGATTAGATATAAAATTGATTTTAGCACCGGACATAAAACAGGGTTTTACTTTGATCAAAGTGATAACAGATTCTTCATTCAAAAAATTTCCAAAGGGAAGAACGTTCTTGATGCTTTCTGTAATACCGGCGGATTTGGATTGCATGCTTCTTACGCCGGAGCTGAATCTGTTACTTTTGTTGATTCTTCACAACCGGCATTAAAATCTGCTGAAGGAAATTTTCGTCTGAATGATCTCGAATCAAAAAGTGAATTTGTAGTTGAAGATGTTTTTGACTTCCTGAATAAATGCAAAGAGAATAAAAGGTTTTTTGATGTTGTAATTCTTGATCCGCCAGCTTTCGCAAAGAGTAAAAAAAATCTTCCAACAGCAATTAAAGGATATGAAAAGCTTAACAGACTCGCTTTACAAATTATAAATGATGGAGGCTTCCTGGCAACATCATCATGTTCTAATCATTTAAAAGAGGCTGACTTTATTAAAATCATAAACCAGGCTGCAATAAAAAGTCAAAAGAGAATTCAGCTAATACACTTTAACAGAGCTTCACTTGATCATCCGCAACATCCCGCAATGCCTGAAACTTCCTACCTTAAATTTGCTGTTTTCAAAGTTCATAATGATTAAATTGTATTGATAAAAAAATGCAACGTTTTTATCTTTACAAGCGTCTAATCTCATTACTTTTCTAAAGTAAATTTTATTAATAATTCTTATGAGGTTTTAATTTGGATATAATTGCTTTGAACGAAAAAATAAAACTGGAGTCCGCTTTTGTTGATCTTCTGTTTAATGAAATAGGTAAAGCAATTGTCGGGCAGAAAGCAATGGTTGAAAGACTTATTGTTGGATTGCTCGGTAATGGTCACATTCTTTTAGAAGGAGTTCCCGGGCTTGCAAAAACTCTTGCTATTAAAACTCTCGCATCAGCAGTGAAAGCAAAGTTTCAGCGAATACAATTCACACCGGATCTTCTTCCGGCTGATCTGGTTGGTACAATGATTTACAACCAGAGGGAATCAAATTTTTTCATACGAAGAGGTCCTATTTTTTCAAACTTTATTCTTGCAGATGAAATAAACAGGGCTCCCGCAAAAGTGCAAAGTGCTCTTCTTGAAGCAATGCAGGAAAGACAGGTTACAATTGGTGAAACAACATTCAAGCTTGAAGAACCATTTTTGGTTCTTGCAACGCAAAACCCAATTGAGCAGGAAGGGACTTATCCTTTACCGGAAGCTCAGGTTGATAGATTCATGTTGAAAATTAAAATAACTTATCCTTCCCGTGAAGAAGAATCAAAGATAATGAAGCAGAATGTTGATATTGCACCTGTTGTTATTAAACCTGTTGTCTCACCAGAGGATATTCTCAGAGCAAGAGAACTTGTTCATGATGTTTATGTAGATGAGAAAATTGAGAAATATATTCTTGATATTGTTTTTGCTACAAGGAATCCCAGAGACTTTGGTCTTGATGGTCTTACAGATTTAATAAGTTATGGTGCTTCACCAAGAGCTTCAATTAATCTTGCACTTGGTTCAAAAGTGATGGCATTCATAAAAAGAAGAGGTTATGTAATCCCTGAAGATGTAAGAGCAATTTGTCTCGATGTATTAAGACACCGAATAGCAGTTACTTATGAAGCGGAAGCCGAAGATATTACATCGGAATATATTATCCAGGAAATTTTAAATAAAATTGAAGTGCCTTAAAAAGATGGAAGACGTAATGAAAATTGTCATTCTGAGTCCCGAAGGGACGAAGAATCTAAAAAAATTGTTACAAAGATTAGGATTCTTCGCTTCGCTCAGAGTGACGATAGCGTTTTTATACAAGACTCTATTAAAAAGCACGTGATAAAGGACCTCTATGCTGACTAAAGAACTTCTTAAACAAGTTAGACAAATTGAGATTCGTACAAAAGGACTTGTTAACCAGGTTTTCTCAGGAGAATATCATTCTGTCTTTAAAGGAAGAGGAATGGAATTTTCAGAAGTGCGGGAATACCAGTTTGGTGATGATATAAGAAATATTGATTGGAATGTAACCGCACGCTTTGGTCATACCTTTATAAAAATATTTGAAGAAGAGAGAGAGTTAACTGTAATTCTTCTTGTAGATCTTAGCGGTTCACTTCTTTTTGGAACTGTTGAAAAAACAAAACAGCAGATTGCAGCAGAGTTAAGTGCAATACTTGCTTTTTCAGCTATGAAGAATAACGATAAAGTTGGTTTAATTCTTTTTACGGATAAGATTGAAAAATTCGTCCCTCCAAGAAAAGGACAGAAGCATGTTCTTAGAGTAATAAGAGAAGTTCTCTCTTTTGAACCTAAAGGGAAAGCGACGAATCTTAAATCTGCCTTGGAGTATATGAACAATGCCATAAAGAAAAAGAGCATTGTATTTCTTATTTCAGATTTTATGGATGAAGGTTACGAAAACATTTTGAGAATAGTAGGAAAGAAGCACGATTTAATTGGCGTTGTCTTAAGTGATAAAAGAGAGTTCAGTTTACCAAAGATTGGAATGATAAAATTTAAAGATACCGAAACCGGTGAAGATAGATGGATTGACACAAGTGATTCGAAAGTGCAAAAGACTGTAAGCGAAATGAGACAAAGAATAATGCAGAGAAGAAAATCTTTATTCTTAACAAGCAGACTCGACAGCATTGATGTTAATACCGAACAGAGCTATATAAAACCTCTTGTTCAATTTTTCAGGAAGCGTGAAAAAAGATGGTAGGGAAATTTCTGGCCTTTGTCTTCTTGTTATCGCTTAATATTTATGCTCAGAATATTTCTGCTGAAGCTTATACTGATTCTGCAAATTATCTTGTGGGGGATTATATCAATCTTACAGTTAAAGTCAAATATGATGAAGGAATACAAGTTAGTAATCCTCTAATAGGAGAGACTTTTAAAGATATAGAAATAATTGAGGTTAAAGATCCTGTACTGCTTGAAGAAAATGGAAAGCAAGTTGTTGAGTTTCAGTATATAGTTTCGGTCTATGATTCGTTGGATGTTTCAATTCCAGGAATTCCTGTAGGTTATAAAACGGGTAACGATACAACTCTTCAAACGGTAAATACTAATCCTATTAATTTTACTGTTCATACAGTTGCAGTTCAGCCTGAAGAAGATATAAAAGATGTAAAAGAACCGATCAAAATTCCTCTCGACTGGAAAATGGTTCTTCTGTATTTGCTTATAATATTAGCAGTAGCAGCTACTGCATATTTTCTTTATAAAAGATATAAGAAAAAACTTGAGGGTAAAGAAGATATTGAAGAAACCGCTCCAAGACTTCCATCATACATAACTGCCTTAAATAATTTGCACCAATTGGAAGAAGAGGAACTATGGCAGAAAGGAAGAGTAAAAGACTATCATTCAAGAATTACAGAGATAATAAGAAGATATTTTGAGGAGAGATTTTATCTACCGGCACTTGAATTGACAACAACTGAAGTAATGAGAAGATTAAAAGAGAGGTATGATACAACTGAGATTTTAAAAACAACTGAAGAATTCCTTAATAATGCTGATCTTGTAAAATTTGCAAAATACAATCCCGTTCCGGATTTAAATAAAGAAATGATGAAACAAGCATATCAAATTGTTGAAAAAACAATTCCGAAAGAGAGAGAAACCAGCAGAGAGGTTTTGAGAAATGCCGGGTAATGTAACTTTTGCAAATCCATGGATTCTTTACTTTCTTTTGATTGTGCCTATTATGGCTGTTTGGTACTGGTTTAAAGGGAAAAAGACAGAACCATCTCTTAATTTTTCTTCTTTAAAAATATTTAAAGAACTTAAACCAACCTGGCGTGAAAAATTAAAATATCTTCCTGTTGTTTTAAGAATGATTGGCGTTGCTTTGCTTATTATTGCACTTGCAAGGCCACAGAACTTCCAGTCGGGAGAAAATATTTACACCGAAGGAATTGACATTGCAATGGTTCTTGATATTTCCGGCAGTATGCTTGCGGAAGATTTTAAGCCAAACAGGCTTGAAGCGGCAAAAGATGTTATTGATGAATTTGTTAAGGAAAGAACCTCTGACAGGATTGGATTAGTAATTTTTTCAAGAGATGCTTTTACACAATGCCCGCTTACTGTAGATTATTATGTTTTAAGAAATCTTTTAAAAGATATAAAAACAGGGATGATAGAAGATGGTACTGCTATTGGTAACGGAATTGCGAATGGAGTTAATCGCCTTAAAGAAAGCAAAGCAAAAAGCAAAGTAATGATTTTATTAACTGATGGGATTAATAATGCAGGTGAAGTTGATCCCATCTCAGCTGCGCAGATTGCAAAAACTTTTTATATCAGGGTTTATACAATTGGCGTTGGTACAAGAGGAGAAGCCCCTTATCCTGTACAGACTCCTTTCGGAACAAGGTACCAAATGGTTCCCGTTGAAATAGACGAGCCGTTAATGAAAGAAATTGCCCAAACCACAGGTGGAGAATATTTCAGGGCAACAGATAATAAAAAGCTTGAAGAAATTTATAAAACAATTGATAAGCTTGAGAAGACTAAAGTAGAAATAACTTCTTATCGTAATGCCAAAGAGCTTTATTACTCCTGGCTTGGCGGAGGAGTTATTTTATTATTGCTTGAATTAGGATTATCCAGAACAATTTTAAGAAAGCTGCCATAGTCTATGTTCAGATTTGCACACCCTGAATATTTGTATGCACTTTATATAATACCAGTTATTATTGTTTTATACTGGTTATTTAGGAAGAATCGCACAAAATTGCTTGAGAGATTTTCTGAAAGGAAGCTTCATAATATTTTGTTCCCATCATTTAGTGGATTGAAGAATACATTTAAGTTTAGTTTAGTAATTATTTCATTGTTCTTTTTGATAATAACCGCAGCTAATCCGCAGGTAGGAACAAAAATGGAAGAAGTTAAGCAGACAGGTATAGATGTTTTTATTCTTCTTGATGTTTCAAACAGTATGCGGGCAGAAGATATAAAACCAAACCGTCTTGAAAAGGCTAAATACCAGATTGCTAATCTCATAAATAAATTACGCGGTGATAGAATCGGTTTAATTATTTTTGCCGGAGATGCGTATGTTCAAATCCCTTTAACTACAGATTATTCTGCCGCTAACCTTTTTCTTTCAGCAGTTGATTTTAATTCTGTTCCAAGCCAGGGTACAGCAATTGCAACTGCCATTTCACTTGCATTAAAATCTTTTGATAAATCTGCACCAACTGAAAAAGTTATTATTATAATTACTGATGGAGAAGATCATGAAGGAGATATAAATACTGTTATTGCGGAAGCAAATAATGCAGGGGTTAAAATTTTTACAATCGGACTTGGCGCAACCGGTGGTTCTCCTATTCCTATTTATAATGCAAGGGGTGAACAAACTGGTTTTAAAAAAGATAATGAGGGGAATATAGTTCTTACAAAACTTGATGAAAAAACATTAAAGCAAATTGCTTCTTCTGCAAATGGAGAATATTACAGAGGCTCGAACTATGAAGATTATCTTGATAAAATTTATGAAGAGCTTTCAGAGCTTGAAAAAGCAGAATTTGGAGTGAAAAAAGTAACTGATTACGAAGACCGATTTTATTATTTTTTAGCACCGGCAATTATTTTGCTTCTTTTTGAATTCTTTTTGAGCGAACAAAAAACCAGGTGGTTCAATAATATTATTTCAAGACTCGGTATAAAAAGCAGGTAAATTTAAAATGTTAAACGGAAAATGGAAAATGGAAAATGGAGTTCAGGAGCAAGAGCAAGTTCAAGTGCAAGAGTTTGATTCATCTCTAATGATTCAATTTCATACAACCATTCATTCATTCATCCATTCATTAAGTGTGTTTAAGAGAATACCTTATACCTTATACCATATACCTTTATACCTTGTATTCTTATTCCTTTCAACCCCCTTATATGCTCAGCGGTCTGAGATTAATGAAGGTGTTGATCAGTACAAAGAAGAGAAGTATGCAGATGCTGAAGTGAATTTTAAAAAAGGTAAGGAGAAAGCACCTGAAAATTTTGAAGCGCATTTTAATCTTGGTGATGCTTATTATAAACAAGGCAGGTATGATGAATCGCTTAAGGAATTTTATTCTTCACTTGAATTGAGTGAAAATCCTGATTTGAAAGCTAAAGCTTATCATAACATTGGTAACTCTCTTCTTAAATCTCAAAAACTAAAAGAGAGTGTTGAAGCTTATAAGAATGCATTAAAAATTAATCCGAATGACCAGGCAACAAAGTATAATCTTTCTTATGCACTTAACCAGTTAGAGAAACAGCAAAACCAGCAGCAGCAGAATCAACAAAATCAAAACCAGGATAAAAATAAAGACCAGAATCAGGATCAAAACAAGGATAAGAATCAGCAGAATAATAAGAATGATCAACAGAAGCAGCAGGATCAGAACAAACCTGATCAGAATGAGCAGACTCAGCAGGATAATACAAAAGCTCAGCAAAAGCAGGATCAAATATCTAAAGAAGAAGCTGAAAGAATCCTTCAGGCATTAAAAAATAATGAACAGGATATTCAGAAAAAAATCAGAAAAAAAACCGGGATTGCAGTTAAAAGAGAAAAAGATTGGTAAGTATTCAATCTCAAATCTCAAATTTCAAATCTCAAATGGAAAAAATTAATCTATATTTTGAAATTTGAAATTTGACATAAGAACTATGAAAAAAGTATCACTAAAAATATTTATTGCATTTATTCTATTAATTCAAAGCTTTAGCTTTGCTCAAACTTTTGTTGCAACTGTCAGCCAATCAAAAATAGGTTTGAATGATCAGTTTGAATTATCATTTACCTTTTCTGCAGATAACATAAATGGTCTTAAGAATTTCTCTCCACCTGATTTGAATAATTTTTATGTACTTAGCGGTCCTAACCAATCAACAAGCATGGAATTTATTAATGGTGCTGCTTCAGGATCAAAAATCTATTCATACATTTTAAAAGGTAAGTCTGAAGGAACTGTAAAAATAGCAAGTGCTTCAATTGAATTTAATGGGATGATTTATAAAACTGAACCGATCGCTATTGAGTTTGTTAGAGGCACTTCTCAGCCAAACCAGAATAATCAGCCATCGGCTAATGAAGAGATTTCGCAAAATCTTTTTGTAAAAGCAACAGCAGATAAACTAAGGATATATCAGGGAGAACAGGTAACAGTAACTTATAAGCTTTATACAAGATTAAATATTGCTTCACAAATGTCAGTCTCCAAACTTCCACAATATAAAGGTTTCTGGGCTGAAGAACTGGATACTGACAGAAATATTCTTTTCACTACTGAAGTTTTAGATGGGAAACAATTCAGAGTTGGTGTATTAAAAAAAGTTGCTTTGTTTCCATCACAATCAGGCGAGCTTTCAGTAACACCTTTTGAACTTAATGTTCCTGTTCTTATTCAGAAAAAGAAAAAGGGCAACAGTATTTTTGATGAATTTTTTGCAGATCCTTTCAGCAGGGGAGAAACAGTTGATTATCTTGCCAAATCAAATACATTAAAAGTAAATGTTCTGCCTCTTCCGGGTGAAAATAAACCGGAAACTTTTTCCGGCGCTGTTGGTGATTTTAAACTCACAACATCTCTTGATAAAGGAGAAACAAAAACAAATGAACCTGTTAGCTTAAAGGTAGATATCAACGGAACAGGAAATATAAAACTTCTTGATGTTACTGAAATCAAACTTCCGGCAGGCGTAGAAAAATATGATCCCAAAGTGTCTGAACAAATTAACAGATCTGGTAGAGTATCCGGTAGAAAAACTTTAGAGTATCTTATTGTGCCAAGAACTCCCGGGAAAAAAGAAATACCGGAAATAAAATTCTCTTATTTTAATCCATCCAAGAAAACGTATGTCACATTATCATCTCCTTCGTATACTATTAATGTAAAGCAGGGAGATCGTGTGTTCCAGCCGGATATCAGCGGACTTAATAAAGAAGAGGTCAAACTTTTAAGTGAAGATATTCGTTACATAAAAACTTCAGGTGATCTGAGTAGAAAAAGCGAACTGTTGATTTTTAAATTTGGTTTTTGGGCTGCTGTCGGATTCCCACTGCTGGCAGTTATAGGATTGATTGCATTTAAGAAAAGAGACGAAAAGCTCGCTGCTAATATTCAGTTATTAAGATATCAGAAAGCTCAAAAAGTGGCTAAGAACAGGTTAAAAATTGCGGCTAGTTTGATGTCTTTAAATAAAGATACCGAGTTTTATACTGAATTATCACAGGCACTCTTTGGTTATCTTGAAGACAAACTACGGATTCCAAAATCAGAATTCTCTGTAGAAAGAGCAGTCTTTGAATTGCAGAAAAGAAATGTTGATTCGAATATTACTGAAAGGTTTCAGAAAATTGCACAGAAGTGTGAGTATGTTAGATTCGCACCTTCAACTGATGGAATTTCCACAATGAATGATATGTATAACGCATTATCCGAATTGATTATTGATATCGAAAAATCAGTATCATCTAAAAAATATGCTTAGAATCAGAAAAAAAATATTGCTCTGTTTTATTTCAATACTATTCATTAGCAATTCATTTTCATTTGCACAAAATGAAGAAAAAATTTTTCAGCAGGGAAATGAATACTTTCAGCAGAGGCAGTATGAGCAGGCAATTGAATCTTATAGAAAGCTTATTAATTCCGGGTATGAGGGAACTGCACTTTTTTACAATTTGGGGAATGCATATTACCGTGAAGGAAAGATTGGCTATGCAATTCTTTATTATGAAAAAGCATTAAAGCTTTCTCCCGGTGATGAAGATATAAAGCATAATCTTGCAATAGCAAATTTAAAAACGATTGACAAATTAGAATCGCTTCCTAAATTTTTTCTTTTTGAATGGTGGGAAGGATTGCTTGCACTATTCACTGCTTCCGGGTGGATAATAATTTCATACATTTTTTATCTCCTTTTAATTTTTTCTATCGCTTTTTATTTTTATGTAAGAAATACTTTCCAGCAAAAAGTTGTTTTAATATCAGGGCTTGCAGGTTTTATCTTATTAATTTTAAGCAGCACACTTTTGGTAATTAAACTTAATGAGGAACTAAATACTAAAAATGGTGTTGTAGTAGAAAATACAGTTAATGTTAAACTTTCTCCTGATTCAGGAAGCAATGATGCATTTATAATTCATGAAGGACTGAAGGTTAGATTAGAAGATAAAGTTGATAAATGGGTAAAAATTAGATTGGAAGATGGTAAAGTTGGATGGATAAAAGAAAGTAATACAAAAGTTATTTAATATTT
>MHAF01000077.1:0-147 GCA_001802865.1 Ignavibacteria bacterium RBG_16_34_14 | reverse complement strand
TTGTATTTTGAATTTAGAAATTGTTATTTATTTGGGATTTGAGTTTTATATAAATCATATAACAGAAAGGTAGTGAAATGAAGAATCTTCTTTTTTTAGTAGCGATCTTGTTTTTAAGTGCAAGTTTTTCGTTAAATACTTTTGCAC
>MHAF01000076.1 GCA_001802865.1 Ignavibacteria bacterium RBG_16_34_14 | reverse complement strand
CAATTACTTTTCATCGCAGCCGCAGAAGTAAAAGAACAATTAAGACAGAACTTACAGATATTAAAGGGATTGGTCAGTCAACAGCACAAAAACTGCTTAAAGAGTTAGGCAGTTTAAGTGCCGTAAAATCTGCAGATATTGATAGACTAATCACAATAATTGGAAAACAAAAAGCTGAGATTCTGCTAAATTATTTTTCTAATATAGCTAAACCGGAAAATGATGAAAAAGAATAATCATAGCTGATCTGATTCCCATCTCAAATTATATTTCATTAAAAAAGATTTTCAAAATAAAATACTATATTTTGATATTATCTAATAAAAGTATTAAATGAAAAACTTAATTCTGTTCCTGATATTCATTTACATTTTCGGTTGTGATAGAAAAGAAAATACTGTTACTACTGAAAAAATTAATTCTGCAGTAATTAAAGAGCTGGTTAATCAGGCTATTGATAGTAATACAGCTGCTAACAATAAACTTGCAAACCTGATTGATTATTCTCTCATGGTCATGAAAAACTATAATTCAGTAATAGTTGACAGCTTAATTGCTGATAGTAAGACTTACTATTATATTCTGCTTGAAAATCCGAATCCATTGTATAATAAGTTTGCAGTTTATGATTCTTTGCTTACACCAATTCTTAAAGATGAATCTCTTAATGGAAATATTTATTTAGAAAAGATTGCATCAGGCAGAAAGTATTTCATCAAAATAGATGAAGCTTATTTGTCTAAAGATACTTTGCTTCTAAACAGGCTTTCTCTTTATTCAGCAGACTCGTCGGGAGTTTCAATGGTTTTCAGAATTCATACAAAATTTGCCAAACCTGAAATAGAATATTTCCAGGATATTGTTGAGATATCAGATAGCCTGATTAAAACCAGTATCAGCAGTTCAGAAAAATCATTTATAAATAATAAAGAAGATAATTTCAGTTATAATCCATCAGCAAAAAAATATACATCAACTCAGAATTTATTTGATGAGTTTGTAAAGAAAGAAATTGATAGCTTTCACTATAAACCAATTAAAGAGCAATTAATAGATACAACTGAACAAATTAATTGATGATCTATAAACTTTTACTTTTTCTTAAAAAGACGGACAATAAAGAAATAATAAATCTTTTTAATGATCATACATTGAAATATCTTTCTGAAATAAATGGCAGCGAAGTAAAAGCAGCAGATGTTGAAAGTAATCTTTTAGTGGAAACTAAATACATGAAATTTTGCGAGGTTGCTATATCATCAAAAGATGAGTGGGACAGAAAGATGAATTCACATGCCGGGAAAGAATTGAATAAACATCTTATGGATTTTCACCAGTTTGTAGATTTAATTTTTGTTGTTTATCCGGATTAACTATGAATCTATACTTGATCAGGCATGGAGATGCAGAACCGATCTCTCCGACAAAATCAGATCATAAAAGAGAATTAACACCTAAAGGGAAAGGATCTATCCGAAAAGCTGCCGAGGGTTGGAAAAAGATAATAAAATCATTTGATATTATTGCTGCCTCTCCACTTACCAGAGCAGTTCAGACAGCAGAGATAATAGTTGAAGTTTTTAATTACAAGGAGAAAGTGATTACTGATAAAAGAATTACAAGTGGAGCTAAATTTGAAGACTTTAAAGATTTTATAAAATCATTCGATGAAGATGTTATTGCAATTGTTGGTCATGAGCCTGATATGTCCCGCCATCTTTCAGCATTAGTTTCTTCTTCGGGATCGTATGTCGAATTCAAAAAAGGTAGTATTGCAAAAATTAAATTTGAAGGAAAAGTCAGAGCTTCAGGGGGTACATTAGAATTTTTAATTCCTTCAGAGTTATTTAAATAAAAAAACCGGGAAACCGATTACATGAGGTTGTACTTACCGCTGCTTCCTTCCGGATCTGACGGGGTTAGGCACTAACTCATTAAACGGCTCCCGATTTTTTAAGTGAATATATAAAATACTCACAGCTATTGTCGGGGGTGCTAAAATTATAAATATTATTCATTATTGCAAGAATTATTTTAAGAAATCGCTTTTCTTCATTAAAACAGAATATTGCTTATAAGTTTATCTTCTTTTAACTTTTTGAAGGAGAATCTGAATAATAACTGATCTTAGATTAACAAAACAAAACTTTGTAATAAATATTCAGGAGTAATTTAATGGCTGAGCAAAAATTAAGCGGAGATGTTTTTTATCCTTCGGCAGAAATTAAAAATCATGCAAATGCCAAATGTGACGAGCTTTATAAGTTTGCATCTAAAGAGAGTCTTTCCTTTTGGTCATCAGAAGCCGATAATCTCCATTGGTTTAAAAAGTGGGATAAAGTTTTAGATGACTCAAACAAACCTTTCTTTAAATGGTTTACCGGGGGAAAAACAAATATCTGCTATAACTGTCTTGATGTTCATGTAAAAACCTTTCGCCGCAATAAGCTTGCATTTATTTGGGAAGGTGAAAACGGAGAATCCCTTTCTCTATCCTATTTTGCTCTTAAACGTGAAACCTGCAGGTTTGCTAACGTTCTTAAAGGGCTTGGTATTCAAAAAGGTGATCGTGTTACAATTTACATGGGAAGAGTTCCGGAAATTATTATTGCTATGCTTGCCTGTGCAAGAATTGGAGCTGTTCATTCAGTTGTTTATGGTGGTTTTTCAGTTGAAGCTTTACATGAAAGACTTGAAGACAGCCAGTCAAAAGTTTTAGTTGTTGCTGATGGAGCTTTCCAAAGAGGAAAAA
The DNA here is from genome assembly GCA_001802865.1 of Ignavibacteria bacterium RBG_16_34_14. Taxonomy (GTDB): domain Bacteria; phylum Bacteroidota; class Ignavibacteria; order Ignavibacteriales; family Ignavibacteriaceae; genus RBG-16-34-14. The sequence goes on along the minus strand of MHAF01000076.1, from coordinate 21,360 downwards.
TTGTTGAGCTGAAAAAAATTGCAGATGAAGCTCTACAGAGAGCTGCAACAGTTCAGAGTGTTGTTGTAGTTAAACGTACAGGTCATCAAATAAATATGGAACAGGGACGCGATATGTGGTATCATGAATTAATGGCTCTTCCAATCGCAAACAGTTTCTGCCCTGCAGAAAAGACTGATGCTGAAGATCCGTTATTTCTTCTTTATACTTCAGGTACTACAGGAAAACCAAAAGCGATTCTTCATACCCACGGTGGTTATATGGTCGGAATTTATTCAACCTTAAAATATGTATTTGATATTCATGAAGATGACAGATTCTGGTGTGCCGCTGATCCGGGATGGATTACAGGGCATAGCTACATTGTCTATGGTCCATTATTAAATGGTGCAACTTCATTTATGTATGAAGGAGCTCCAAGCTATCCTTTTCCAAACCGGTGGTGGCAGATGATTGAAAAGTACGGAATAAATATTCTTTATACTGCACCAACTGCAATAAGAGGATTTATGCGTTATGGAGACGCCTGGCCAAACAGGCATGATCTTTCTTCGCTCCGTTTACTTGGAAGTGTTGGTGAACCAATTAATCCTGAAGCATGGAAATGGTATCACAGGGTAATAGGAAAAGAAAAATGCCCGATAATGGATACCTGGTGGCAAACAGAAACAGGTATGTTTATGATAACACCTATGCCTTGCACTCCATTAAAACCTGGCTCAGGTACAAAACCTTTCCCCGGAATCGAAGCCGATATTGTTGATGATAATGGCAACCCGGTTAAACCTAATGAGGAAGGTTTCCTTGTAATTAAAACTCCCTGGCCAGCTATGATAAGAACAATTTATAATGACCCTGACAGATATGTAAATCAATACTGGAGTAAATATCCCGGAATGTATATGACCGGAGACTCTGCACGAAAAGATGATGATGGATATTTTTGGATTATCGGAAGGGTTGACGATGTAATAAAAGTTTCAGGTTACAGGCTTGGTACTGCCGAGATAGAAAGTGCACTTGTAAGTCATCCTTCCGTTGCTGAAGCTGCTGCAATAGGATTGCCTCATGATGTTAAAGGAAATGCAATTCATGCTTATGTTATTCTTAAAACGGGAGTTAATAAAACTGATACTCTGGTTGAAGAATTAAGACAACACGTTGGACATGAAGTTGGACCGATAGCTAAACCAGAACATATTGAAATTGTAGATTCACTTCCAAAAACAAGAAGCGGGAAAATAATGAGGAGAGTCTTAAAAGCTAAAGCATTAGGTCTGGATCCAGGCAACTTAAGTACACTTGAAGAATAGATTTCATTCAAATTATTTAAGGTGTTTCATTTTTTGAAACATCTTTTTTATCCAAAAATAACCTGTCATGTAGAAAATTCTTCTGTTTTCTGCATAATTATATAAACAAAAAAAATCCCTCCTTAAAGATGTTGTTAAATAAGGACTTGCTATAAACAACGTCAGTAATTTTAATGGAATAGTTTTTGCAAAAATTACTCTGTTTTGATTCTTTATCCATAAGATTACTGTGTCAATCCCAAATGCTACTATGATTCATTGAAAATAAACATCATTTAGAAACAGAATGTTTAATTTAGATGAGTGATTTCGAAGAAAAAAATAATTCTATTAGAAAAGAAGTAACAGAACTACGGGATGCAGTTCAAAAACTTTCAAATAATCACCTTTTTACTCAAGTTTATGGAAACTTACTGAAAGACCTCTCCTCCCTTCTTAACCGAGTTGAAAATTCATATCAGCATTTCAATTTATTATCCGAAGCTTCTTTGGATATAGTCTTCCGTGCTTCAATAAACGGTGAAATTATTCTTGCAAGTAAATCCTGTAAAGATATTCTTGGCTACGAGCAGGATGAGTTTATCGGCAAATCGCTTTACGAAATTCTTAAAGTAAATGAGAAAAAAAATAAAGTTGAGTTAAATGATCTTCTTTCTTATATAAATGATAACTCTTCCATTACCGGAAGCATTATAAATAAAAATGGATATGAGGTACCGGTTGAAATTCAGGGAAAGCTTGTTCATATAAAAGATGAGAAAATTTTCCAGGGTATAATCAGGAACATAAGTAATTATATTCAGGCTCAGATACAATTTGCCTCATCAGAAAATACTTTTAGAAGGATTTGGGAAGAATCTCTTGATGGAATGAGACTGACCGATGAAAATGGAATTATCCATATGTGCAATAGAGCTTTTGCAGATATGGCAGGAAAAAAGAAATTTGAAATTGAACAATTCCCTTTCACTGTTATTTATGACAGTTCACACAAAGAACAGCTTTTTGAGAAATATAAATCTGATTTTAAAAACAAATCATTCAAAACTGAACTGGAAGTAAACTTTAAACTCTGGAATGGAAAAAACCCTGATTTTGAAATATCAAATACCTTCATTGAGATTGAAGATAAATCTCTTCTCCTAAGCATATTCAGGGATGTTACCGAAAGAAATAAAAATGCACATCTTCTTGTAAAAAAAGATCTTCTTTTGCAGGGTATTGCGGAAGCAGCAAAATCTTTAATATTTACTAATGAGGAGGAAAAGGGATTTAACAATGCATTAAGAATACTTGGAACTGCTGCAGAGGTTGACAGAACCTACATCTGCAAACACCAGGTTAGTGATGAGACCGAAGAAATGTTTATGAGTCTGGTTTATGAATGGGCTGCTGATTCAATTGAAGCGCAGATTGAAAATCCTATGTTGAAAAAACTTTCCTATTCAAGATTTTCAACTTTAGATTTTTATGAAAATCTTTCATCGGGTAATACTCTTAAATTTATAATTAAGGACCTCTCTCCTAACGAACAAAAAGTATTTGTTGATCAGAATATAAAATCAATCCTTATTGTTCCGATAATTATTGACGGAGCTTATTGGGGATTTATTGGATTTGATGATTGCACAATGGACAGGGAATGGAATTTAAATGAAGAATCTTTACTTGTTGCCATGGCTTCCACAATGGGCACAGTTATAAAGAGAAACCAAATTCAACAAGAACTTCTTAAGAAAAACAAAGCTCTCGATGAGTCTGTGATAAAAGCCGAAAGAGCAGATAAAGCCAAGAGTGAATTTCTTGCTCTAATGAGTCATGAGATTCGTACACCAATGAATGGTGTAATTGGCATGATTGGACTTCTTCAGGATACAAAATTAACCAGCGAGCAGCAGGATTATGTGGATACAATACGCTTAAGCGGAGACCAGCTTCTGGTTGTTATAAATGATATTCTTGATTTTTCAAAAGTTGAATCCGGTAAGCTCGATCTTGAAAAAAAGGCTTTTGATTTACGTGATTGCATAGAGGATTCTCTCGATCTTTTTGCTTCCAAAGCAGCAGAAAAGCAAATTGATCTCGCATATCTTATTGAAAACGGTACACCTGCAGCTATTAGCGGAGATGTAACAAGATTGCGTCAGATTCTTACAAACCTTTTAAGCAATGCAATTAAATTCACGGATAAAGGTGAAATTTTTATCTCAATTTCTGCAAAGCCAATTACTAAAACAAAGTATGAAATATTAATCTCTGTTAAGGATACAGGAAAAGGTATAGCTAAAGATAAAATTCAAAATCTTTTCCAGGCATTTAACCAGCTTGATGCTTCAATATACCATGAATACGGTGGAAGCGGATTGGGACTCTCCATAAGCAAGAAGCTAGTTGAACTTATGGAGGGAAAAATGTGGGTTGAGAGCGAATTAGGTAAAGGTACAACATTTTATTTTACAATCATTGCTGATTCTGTTTCTTCAGTTTCAAAAATTTATCTTCGAGGACAAACTGATCAACTAAAAGATAAAAGACTTCTTATTATTGATGACAATGAAACTAACAGAAAAATTCTAACTACTCAGGTTGAAATTTGGGGAATGAAATGTAAGAGTACGGACAATCCTTCTCTTGGTTTAAATTGGTTGAAAAACGGTGAAGTTTTTGATATAGCTGTTCTTGATTATAATATGCCATTGATGGATGGAATGACTCTCTCCGGGGAAATAAAAAAGATTGGAAGCTGCAAAGATATGCCTATTATTATTCTTACATCATTCGGTAAACAGGAAACTTTATCTTCGGGTGATAAAAGCAATATAACTTCAGTTATAACTAAACCCATAAAACATTCACAACTTCAGGAACATATCATCCAGCATTTGAATAATGCATATAAAAAATCCAAAGCAATAGAAGAGAAAAATGTTCCAGTTGAAATTGATAATAAGAATCCTCTTAACATTCTTTTAGGTGAAGATAATATTGTTAATCAAAAAGTAACTAAAAGAATACTTGAAAAACTTGGTTATGAAATTGATATAGCTGTAACAGGTAAAGAAGTTTTAGCTGCTGCTAAAAACAGGAAATATGATCTTATCCTGATGGACATAAATATGCCAGAAATAAATGGTTATGAAGCTTCAAAATTAATTAGACAGGAATTAAGTAAAGAAAACCAACCGGTTATAATTGCAATAACTGCAAGTAGCTTGCAGGAAAGCAAAAAAGATTTTGAAAATTCCGGAATGAATGATTTTATTGAAAAACCTGTAAATTACGATGAAATGAAAAAAATTATTTCCAAGTGGAGTAAGAATATTAATGGTAAAAAACAAAATGAATTCCCGCAAAAAAAAGGAGTCGCTTCAATGATTGATTTTCAAAAAATAACATCTATGCATGACATTCAGACTGAAGAAGATATTAATTTTCTTAAAGAATTAATTGATACTTATATAACAGATCTACCGTGCACTGTGCAGGAGATTGCTTCTTATGTTGAGAAAGAAGATTGCTACAAGATTAAATTCCTTGCACACAGGCTAAAAGGGGGTAGTGCAACTATCGGGATTGATGTTATAGCTGATATAACAAAGAAAATAGAAGAGTCTGTTTCTAAAAATAAGGTTAATGAAGAAACAAGAATATTGACGCTTAAACTCTTGGAATCTTATGAATCTGTTATTGATGAACTTAAATATCTGAAGGAAAGATACATTCAGGTTTAATGATTATATTAGTGGCAAAAATTTATAATCATTGATGAGCTTCAAGCAGAAAAAAAGCAAAGCCCCGCTGAACAGAACTTTAACTTTATCGCCCTCCGAAATAAAATCTTTAAGAGAAAAACTCCTTACATTTAAGAATAAAGTTTCTCTACAACAGATCGGAAATAAAATTATTAATGGGAATATTTTTAATACTTTAGATCTCCTGCCAGGTAATTATATTGATCTTCTTTTTATTGATCCCCCATATAATCTTTATAAAAAATTCAACTCTAGAGAATTCAAAGAAATGGATGATGAGAATTATGAGAAATGGATTCATTCATGGCTTTCAAAAATTATTAGACTCCTGAAGAAGAATGCTTCCATTTATATCTGTTCCGATTGGAAATCATCAAATGCCGTCTATAGTGCTGCTAAAAAGTATTTTAAAATTCAAAACAGGATTACCTGGGAAAGAGAAAAAGGAAGAGGCTCAAAAACAAACTGGAAAAATTGCATTGAAGATATTTGGTTTTGTACTCGTTCCAATAATTATACTTTTAACCTTAATGATGTAAAAATAAAACGCAAGGTAATTGCTCCATATAAAACTAATGATGGAAAACCTAAAGACTGGGAAGAAAATGGAAGGGATAATTTCAGAATAACTCATCCATCAAATATCTGGACAGATATAACAGTTCCCTTCTGGTCTATGCCTGAAAATACAGTACATCCCACACAAAAACCTGAAAAGCTTTTAGCAAAAATAATTCTTGCAAGTTCAAATAAAGGAGATTTTGTTTTCGATCCTTTTGCGGGTTCAGGTACAACATTAGTTACTGCAAAAAAACTTGGAAGGAATTTTGCGGGAATTGAGATTGATGAATACTACTGCTGTCTTGCTGAAAAAAGAATCCAGCTCGCTGATAAAGATAATTCTATTCAGGGATATAATGATGGAATTTTTTGGGAAAGAAATACTCTTCAAAATCAAAAGGAAAGTCAAAAAAATCCTGGAAAATAAAGAATGAATACCTATCTATTTCAAAAACCATGGAGTAATGAAGTATTTTAGCCACTTTACAATTGTTTGCTTCACGTCTTTTATCTAATTTTTAAATCAAAATTTTAATTACTATTTATTAAAGGATTTATGAATAAAACAATTGTTGCTATGCCGGGTGATGGCATCGGAAAAACTGTCCTTCCTGAATCAATAAGAGTATTAAATGCAGTTGGCTTCGAGGCAGAATATGTTCACAGTGATATTGGCTGGGATTTCTGGTGTAAAGAAGGAAATGCTCTTCCTCAAAGAACAATTGCTTTACTTGCAAAACACAAAATCGGATTGTTTGGTGCAATCACTTCCAAACCTAAAGATGCTGCAGAAAAAGAACTCGATCCATCCTTAAAAGGAAAAGGACTTTCTTACTTCTCCCCTATTGTTGGAATGAGGCAGCATTTTAATCTTGATATCTGTATCCGTCCTTGTATTTCAATTAAAGGAAATCCTCTTAACTTCATTCGTAAAGACGGCAAAGGTAATTATACAGAACCGATGGTTAACACAGTGATATTCAGACAGAATACTGAAGGGCTATATTCCGGGATCGAATGGACAAATCCACCAAAGAATGTTCGCGATGCATTTGAATCTCATCCAAAGTGGAAAGCTTTTAAAGATGTCCCTAATGAAGAGCTTGCAATTTCAACAAGGATAGTTACTAAAAATGCTTCAACAAGAATTATCCGGGCTGCTTTTGAATATGCAAAAAAATACGGATTTAAGAATGTAACTATTTGTGAGAAGCCGAATGTTCTCCGCGAAACTTCTGGAATGATGCTGAAGATTGCAAAAGAAATGTCGAAAGAATATTCCAGCATAGCTTTATGGGATACTAACATTGATGCACAGATGATGTGGCTTACAAAAAATCCCGAAGATTACGGAGTAATAGTTGCAGAAAATATGTTTGGCGATATTATTAGCGATGGTTTTGCTGGTCTAGTCGGCGGACTTGGTTTTGCCTGTAGTGCGAATATCGGAGAAGAAGTTTCAGTATTTGAACCAACTCACGGCAGCGCACCAAAATACCAGGAATTGAATCCATCAATCGTAAATCCTATTGCAATGATTTTAAGTGCTTGTATGATGCTTGATCATATCGGTGAAACTGAAAAAGCAGACAGGATAAGAAAAGCAATAGCAAAAGTTGTTGAAGAAGGAAAAGTAAAAACTTATGATATGATGAAACTAAAAGGCGGACCTGAGGTATTCAAACACGGTGCCTGCACAACACAACAGATGACAGATGAGATTATTTCTAACTTGTAAAAATTCATCCCGAACCTGCCTTGCCGGCAGGCAGGCTTGTTTCGGGATCTACAAATTATTAATCTGATGCTGAAACAAGTTCAGCATGACAATTACATAAAGGCTTATGAAAGAAAAAGTTCTATCAATCTGGCCCGAAATAAACTTGATTCAAAGTAAAGACTTAAGAGAGAAAGTTCTGGATTGCTGGGTTTATGCAATTGAGAATTCTGTTCTTACACCTGAAGATCTTGAAGTGATTCCTTTTTCTTTATTAATAAAAGATTGCAAAATATCTTTTATGAATCATAAGCGAACCGCAGTACAGCTTTCTGTTGATATTGCAAAACGAATGAAAGATAATTTTAGGGATGAAATTAAGATTGATATGGATATTCTCATTGCAGGCGCAATCCTTATTGATGTTGGAAAGTTAATTGAATATGATAAAGTGGAAGGAAAACTTATGACAAGCAAAGCCGGACATTTACTTCGTCATCCATTCAGTGGAGTTTCTATGGCTGACAGATTTGGGTTGCCATATGAAGTACAACATATAATTGCTTATCATGCAAAAGAAGGAGATTTGGCAAAGAGAAGTGTCGAAGCAATCATTGTTCATCATGCGGATTTTGTTTCGTTTGAACCGTTCAAAGCGTGAAAGGTAAGAAGCGAGAAGTAAGAGGTTAGAATGTTGGATCTTAGTCATAAAAAATTAGATATATGGAATTTTAGTTTAGACTTAGTTTCAAAAATTTATTTATTAACCTCACGATTTCCTAAAGAAGAATTGTTTGGACTAACCAATCAACTCAGAAGAGCAGCAGTCTCGGTAAGTTCAAATATTGCCGAAGGACTTTCTCGAACATCAAAGTTAGAAAAAATCAGATTTTTAGAAATCGCCAGATCTTCCATTGTAGAAATTGATACACAATTAGAAATCACAATCAAACTCAATCTTTGTAGAGAAACGGACTTAGTTGAAATTGAAAAGTTAACAAACAGCTTATTTGCAATGTTAACATCACTAAAAAAGAAAATTAAATAAATTACTTCTTGCTTCTCGCCTCTTACTTCTGGCAGAGCACGAGATTACGGAGATAAAATGTCCCAAACACTAATCGAAAAAATAGCTCAGAAATATGCTGTGGGTTTAAACCCTAAGCATGAAGTTCACGCGGGTGATTATCTCTCAATCAAACCTGCTTACGTAATGACACACGATAATACCGGTGCAGTAATTCCTAAATTCAAATCAATCGGTGCAACAAAACTTTTTAACCCTCGGCAGATAGTTCACACATTGGATCACGACATTCAAAACAAAAGTGAAAAAAATCTTGAGAAGTATAAAAAGATTGAAGAGTTCTCCAGAACTATGGGTGCAGATTTTTATCCTGCCGGACGAGGAATCGGACACCAGATTATGTGTGAAGAAGGCTATGCGTGGCCTGGAACAATGGCTGTTGCTTCTGATTCACATTCAAATATGTATGGCGGGCTCGGATGTCTCGGTACTCCTGTTGTAAGAACAGATGCTGCTGCTTTATGGGCAACAGGAAGAACGTGGTGGCAGGTTCCGCCAATTGCAAAAGTCGAATTGAAAGGGAAACTCCAGCCCGGAGTAACAGGTAAGGACGTAATCATTGCTTTGTGCGGATACTTTAATAAAGATGAAGTCCTTAATCATGCTATAGAATTTGTTGGTGATGGTGTTAGTCATCTTACAATCGAAGAAAGGTTAGCAATCTCTAATATGACAACCGAATGGGGTGCACTTGCAGGAGTTTTTCCAATTGATGAATTCACAATCAAATGGCTGAGACAAAGAGCAGATTACATTTCCAAACGTGGCTTGGAAGGAGTCTTTTCCGATGCTGATGGAAAAGGGATTCATCCAAGAATGAATCAAAAACGAATAGATGAACTATCCCGACAAGTCGGGATCCCGCAAGCGGGAGAAAAAAATGCTTTGAAAGCTGACCATGATGCTTTCTATGCAAAAGAATTATCAATTGATCTATCTACAATCGAACCTTATGTCTCCGGACCCAACACCGTAAAAACTATGACGTCTGTTTCTGAATTAAAACAGAAAGAAGTTAAAATTCAAAAAGCATATCTTGTTTCCTGTGTGAACAGCAGGTTGGATGATCTTAAAGAAGCTGCTTCGATGGTCAAAGGAAAGCAAGTTGCTGAAGGAGTAAAGTTCTACGTTGCTGCTGCATCAAGTGAAGTACAAAAAGAAAGTGAGAAAGCTGGTTACTGGCAAACGTTGCTTGAAGCAGGTGCGATTCCACTTCCTGCTGGATGCGGACCTTGCATTGGACTCGGAACCGGTTTGCTCGAGGATGGAGAAGTCGGAGTCTCCGCAACAAACAGAAACTTCAAAGGACGAATGGGTTCACCAAAAGCGTTTGCTTATCTGGCATCTCCTGCTGTAGTCGCTGCATCAGCAGTTGCGGGAATAATTGATTACCCATGGGATGGCAAATCCACAAAAGTTAAAGGCGAAATAAAAGTGAACACTAAACCTGAAGGGAGCAAATCATCAGTAAAAATAATTGATGGCTTCCCTACCCAGGTTGAAGGCGAAATAATTTTTTGTCACCAGGATAATCTTAACACTGATGGAATCTTCCCCGGCAAATACACATACATTGATGATTTCACTCCGCAGCAGCAGGCAGAAGTTGTAATGGAAAACTACGATCCTGAATTTGTGAAGATTGCAAAGAAAGGTGATATACTTATTTGTTGTTTCAACTTCGGAACAGGTTCATCACGTGAGCAGGCAGCAACTGCATTAAAGTATAAAGGAATTCAATTAGTAATTGCCGGTTCATTTAATGAAACATACAAACGTAATGCACTTAACAACGGTTATCTTTTGATTGAATGTCCTCAGCTTGTAAATGATTTAAAAGCAAAGTATGGAAAAGATAAGCTCACAGTTAAAACAGGAATGAATGTTAAAATAGATTTTACTAATTCATTAATTTCGGAACGATCCGCCTCTGGAGGAAAAACAGATAATAAAACCTATTCAATTGATCCTGTTGGTGAAGCAGCACAAGAACTTATCGTTACAGGTGGATTGGAAGAGTGGGTTCGCAGAAATATTTAATTGTCAAACTGTTTTAAAATAGAAACGTCCCGATTTCTCGGGACGTCAAACTTACGATGCTATCGTAAGCGCTGTTAAATCTGGTTCAAAAATAATAATTTAATCCTCAGTTGTCAATATTTTTGTTAAATGGTTTGATGATGAAGTTAAGAAGAAGAACGGATTCATTTTAAAAAGGCCGAATAGATGGGGCTAATGAGATATTTGTATTTGATAAAAAACTTATTCAATCGATTCTGTTGGTGAAGCTGCACAAGAGCTTATTGTTACTGGTGGATTGGAAGAATGGGTTCGAAGAAACATTTAATTGTCTAATTGTCAAACTATCAAATTGTTTAATTGTTTTATTTGGGATTAGGTTGTAAATCTATGACAGAACCAAAAATATTTATTAATAAACTAAAAGAAGATATTGAATCTTCTAATGAGATTGTATTAAAGTCTTTATCCGGTTCAATTGATAGGTTACAGAAAGCTTTCCCCCGTTATGAAAGTTTTTTAATGGAGTTTCTACAAAATGCTGATGATGAAAAAAGTAAAAAATTTTCAGTTCATTTAAAAGATGATTCTTTAATTATCTCTAATGATGGGAACCCATTTTCGGAAAGAAATATTCAAAGTTTATGTGCAGTTGGTGACTCAGATAAATTACTTGATAATTATATCGGGTATCTTGGTGTTGGTTTTAAATCAGTGTTCTTAATTTCAAATTATGTCAAAGTATCTTCATACCCTTATAATTTCATTTTTTCTAAATCTGTTTGGGAGAAGAATAGATTCCCTTGGCAAGTCACTCCAGTTTGGGAGGAAAAATTTGTTGATGAAATTGATAATTTTAAAACAAAATTTCAAATCCAAATAAAATCCGCTTCTTTTATAAAACAAATTCAACTAGAATTAACTGCAAACCATATTAATAATCGTATTCTTCTATTTCTAAAAAATATAGAAACAATTGCCTTCATAGATGACTTAAGTGGTACAAAGCGAGAATTTACTAAATCACTTATTAAGGAAACAGAGTATTATAAAATCTGGTCAATCACAGAAGGCGAATCAATAGAAAAATGGTTAGTTATACAGGATGAATATGAAGTCCCTGAAGATGTAAAAAAAGACCAAATCACAATTGATTGGGAGAGGTCTGAAGTAAAAGTCAGAGAGCTTGCTGCGGTTTTTAAACTCGACGATTACTCTAATATTATTTCCGTTCATAAAGCAACAGCGCATATAGGTGTATTTAGCTTTATCCCGATTAAAGAGGTCGAAAGTGGTCTTAAATTTTTAATACAAGCAGATTTTATTACCAATCTTGGCAGAGGGGATATAGACAGAGATTGCTTATGGAATAAATGGATAGCTATTAAGATATTCGATCTGATAACAAATAAATGTATTCAAATATTTAAAACAAATGATAAATGGAAATGTAATTTTACAAATATTTTATACCCATTTGATCCTTCAACTGGTCATACTCTGTTCATTGAAAAAATACTTAATCCATTAAAAACCTATTTAGAAAAAGAATCTGTTTTTCTTACTGAGAAAAATGAATTTATAAAAAAAGAGGAAGTGATTTGGTTGGATGCAGATTTGATTGATTTATTATCTGATAATGATATTTCCCATTTATTTCCTAATAGGAAAGTGCTGAACAGAAATTGCAGCACTTATTTAAGTGAATATCAAGATAAAATTTATCCAAAGGATTATGATCCTTTCGATTATGATAAATTTGGGAAAGAATTGTTTGAGTATAAAGCATCATTAAATGATTCAGAATGGTTCAATCGTTTTTATGCTTATTTGTTAAGAAAGTATAATAAATCTTATTTTCATCAATATTCCCAACCAAATGTTAAACACGATTCTTTTTGGAATGATTTAGCTTCAACAAATAAAGTATTTATATTAACCGAAGATTTTTCTCTATCCTCACCCAAAAATTCCTACACTAATCCAGATAATTTGGAAATTCCTCCTCTAATTAAAAAGACGTTGAAAGTGGTGAACCAAAACTTATTAATTAACCCTAGTTTCGAAGCATTTAAAAAATATTTAACTCACACTCGATTTATTCATAGTAACAAAACAGAATGTTTTAAAAAAATAAATCATCAGTTGATAACTAATTTTTTATTGGAGAACGAAGCCTTAAAATTAACAGAAGCTGATTGGATTAGTAAAAATGAAGATGAAAAAATAAAGTTTATTCTCGTTCTAATTCCATTACTTAATAAAATTAAATTTGATGATTACAATTTTTTAACTCTTCCATCCAAATCCGGCACGTGGTTAAATCCAAAAGGACTTTTTCTATCTTCAGAATATGATCCAGAAACTCATCATTTAGAAAAAATTAAAGACGAGGGGTTTTTAGATTTACCAGTCGAATTCTTGTCCCCTGTTTTCATCACAAAATCAGAAACTATTAATAAAAGTCAACTGAGAAAATTTTTTAGAAATTTAGGTGTTGATGACAGAGAAAAAGAAAAAAATATAACAGAGAGAATAGCAATCCTTAAAGTATTAAAATATGAATTAGATGAAGGAAGAATAGCTCGTGAACTTGGTGGTTCTGAAAAACCCGGTTATGATATAGAATCAACTAATGGATCAATAAAAAGGTTGATAGAAGTAAAAGGAAGTAGGGATTCAAAACCTAATATTTTTCTGACCTCTGGTGAATATACAACATTGTTCAATAATTCAGATAAATATTATGTTTATGTTGTTTCCGAAGCAATTAAATCACCGATTATTCATATTGTCCCTGGTATAAATCTTTTAGAAATAGACGAAACCAATGTGACTTTTGATTTTAATAAATGGTATCCTAAAAAACTGAATTAAATAATTCTTATATGCCTGAACAACACAATTTAGAATTCAAACAAAACTGGTACAAAGACTACATAAAAATTTAATATGATAGAATTACCTATAGAAAATTGTCCAGTATGTGAGTATGAAAAGATTCCATCGTCATCATATTATGTTGCTGGTCCTTCGCGGTTGTATCAATGCCCCAATTGTGGTGATTTTATTATTACATTAATGGCTTACAGATTTACACCAATAATTAATGATTTAAATGTTAAAGCATTAGTAAGCTATTTTATTAGAAATAATTCGTCTTCTGAAAATCCAATTTTTATTGATCGTAATAAATATGAAGAGATTATAAACACTTATAAACTTCCTTCTACTTCGGAACAGATTAATAATCTTCTTAAATGGTTTGGACGGCAATCAGATAATTCCCTTGATACTGTTGATGGCTACACAAAAAATTTACCCGCTTTAATAGGTGCTAAAAATCAGCTGCAAGTAATAAATTTATTAGACCAACTGTTAAAGGATGATTATATTGAAATGGAAAATCCGTCAATGGATTTACGTGAGCGCCCATCTTTCAATGGCTTCTGCGGTTATCTTACCAGCAAAGGAATTAGCAAATTAGAAGAATTAGATCGTTCAAATACAATCATAACCTTTAACACACCAGTTTTGTCTGTTGAAAAATTCTTAAAGGATGAGACCAAAAATCTCGAAGTTAAAGGTTCTTTACAGTTAGATTTAAATCGCTTATTAAAAGGAGAGGGGAAAAAAGTAAATGATATTAATGTAGCATTAAGTGGTGTTTTGAAATCTATAACATCTTTTTTAAATACTTCAGGTGGGAATATTCTAATTGGTGCAGTTGAAACAGATAAATTCAAATTAGATGAAATCAATAAAATTGAATATAAGCTTTTCTCGAATTACTATTTAATTGGTGTCTTAGTAGAAAACAATAATTTAGATAACTATCAGTTAACTTTTAGAAATTTAACTTCTTCTCATATATCAAAAGAAGTGTCAGGATTAGTAGATATTTACTTCAATGAGTTTGAAGGATTTACTTTGTGCAATGTTGCTGTAAATAAGGTAAATCATAAATGGTATTATTTAGACCGGAAATTTTTTGTACGGGATGGAAACAGAACTATAGAATTAACTGGTGAAGATGGAGATAATTATAAAATTAGAAATAAAAGATTTTAATTAATAAATACCTGATCAACACAACATAGAACCCAACAATAAAACAATGCATCAATTAAACAATAAAAAGATATGAGCAAATCTATCTCTCGAACAATCTAAGAATTTGCAGTAAATCTTAAATAGAATGGAAGAACAAAAACCAAGTTCAGAAATAATTCTTTATCAAACCGAAGACGGCAAAACAAAAATAGAAGTCCGTCTTGAAAATGATACTGTTTGGCTTACGCAAGCCCAAATAGGCGAATTGTTTCAAAAAGCAAAATCAACTATTAGTGAACACCTAAAACACATTTTTGAAGAAGGTGAACTTGACGAAAATTCAGTTGTTCGGAATTTCCGAACTACTGCGTTAGACGGCAAAAGATACGATATCGCTTACTATAATTTGGATGTTATTATTTCTATTGGCTACCGCATAAAATCGCTTCAAGGCACAAAATTCCGTATCTGGGCAACACAAAGACTGAAAGAATATTTAATTAAAGGTTTTGCTCTTGACGATGAGCGTTTAAAAGCCGGCGGTTATCTCAACAAATATTTCGAAGAGCTCCTTGAGCGCATCCGGGATATTCGTACTTCTGAGAAAAATTTCTACTACAAGGTTCGGGAAATTTATGCGCTTTCAGCCGACTATGATTCAAACGCTGAAATGACTCAAAAATTTTTTGCTACTGCCCAAAATAAATTTCATTGGGCTATTCATCATCACACTGCTGCCGAACTCATCGCACAGAGAGCTGATGCTGCCAAACCTAATATGGGTCTAACATCCTGGAGCGGTCCTAAAATTCGCAAGCATGACATTACCGTATCCAAAAATTATCTTTCGCTCAATGAAATAAAACAGTTGAATCTGCTCGTTGAACAATTCCTTGCCTTTGCGGAATCGCAAGCTCATCAAGGGAAAGTTATGTATATGAAGGATTGGATAAAAAAACTTAATGATATTCTTATTATTAACGAAAGAGAAATCCTTGAGAGCTCGGGAAAAATATCAAAACAAGAAGCAGATGAGAAAGCATCTAATGAGTTCGAAAAATATAAACAACTTGAAACTGCTGAGGAATTAAAACGAATCAAGGAATTGGAAAAGGAAGTTAAAGAATTTACAATATCTGCTAAGAAGAAGAAAAAATAAAAATGAACAACACATTAACCAGTAAAACAAACTAACAATTCTGCCAGAGGCGGACAGGTAAAAATTATGAACAAATCCATCTCCCGTACAATCTCAGAATTTGCAGTAAATCTTAAATACAACGATTTACCAAAAGAAGTAATTCACGAAGTAAAAAGATATCTCTATGATTCCATCGGCTGTGCATTTGGCGGCTACAGGACAAAGGATGTAAAAATCCTCCACAACATTTACAAAGAAATGGGTGGGAAAAAGGAATCAACTGTAATTGGTTTTGGAGACAAGATTCCTGCAGTAAATGCAACTCTTGTGAATTCGCTTATGATACGCGCTCTCGACTTCAACGATATTTACTGGAAAGAAGATCCATCTCATCCATCGGACATAATTCCTGCTGCGTTTTCAACTGCAGAAATGGTCGGCGCATCAATGAAAGAAGTGATCACTGCAATTGTGCTTGCTTATGAATTTGAGCAGCGGCTTTGTGAGTTTGCGACTCCCGGAATCCGTGAACGCAAATGGCATCACGCAACACTAACACAATTTGTTTCACCCATTGTTGCCGGAAAAATTCTCGGATTGAATGTTGATCAAATGGTTAACGCAATTGGAATAAGCGGAAGCCATAATCACACAATCGGTTGTCCAACTGCAGGTAAACTTACAATGATGAAAAACACTGTTGATCCTATGGCAGTGCAGTCAGGAGTATTTGCCGCTTTGATGGCAAAGAAAGGTTTTACAGGAACCGAAGCTGTCTTTGAAGGAAAAGAAGGTTTTATGGATTGCTTCTTCGGGTGGGATGTAAAAGAACAGCAAGTTAAACCTGTTCAGATGCAGGGCAGAGAAGCACTTGCAACGTGGAGTTGGGATTTAAACAAACTAATTGGAGGTTTAGGAAATTCTTACAAAATTCTTGAATGCAGTATGAAAGCATTCCCGACTGAAGCATTAACTCACACTCATATTTCTGCTACTCTGAAAGCTGTAATAAAGAACAACATCAGCTATGATCAGATTGATACTGTTACTATAACAACAATCGCACGTGCGTGCGATATCCTTTTCGATCCGCATAAATATCGTCCTGAGTCAAGAGAAACTGCAGACCATTCACTTCCCTACTGCATTGCAGCCGCTTTGGTTGATCATAAAATCACTACTCAATCTTTCTCAGATAAAAAACTAAAAGATCCGAGAATCTGGAAAGTAATTGATAAAATTCATGGAGAAGCATCCGAAGAATTCGAGAAAATGTTTCCTGCAAAACAGCCGAGTAAAGTGGTAATAAAAACAAAAGACGGCAGAGAGTTTTCAGAATATCTTGAATACCCAAAAGGTGATCCGCGAGAACCGATGACTGAAGAAGACCTTGATAATAAATTCAATGCATTAACAGAAAAGCTACTCGTCGCAGGAAGAAAAAAAGAAATTAAGAATGCCATCTTCAAAGCTGAACTGCTTACAGCAAGAGAGTTTATGAAAAAATTAATTGTATAAGAAAGTCATTCTTTGACATTAAGTCATTCATAGTCATTTATTGTTTTTGAATGGAGGTTTAAATGAAATTAGAAGAATTACAGGTTTATCAATTATCAATGACTATTGCAGAAAGAATTTGGGATATCGTAATTAAATGGGATTATTTTTTAAAGGATACTGTTGGGAAACAACTTGTAAAAGCTTCTGATTCAATTTCTGCAAATTTAAGTGAAGGATTTGGAAGATATTTTTATAAAGAAAACAAACAGTTTTGTTATTATTCCAGAGGATCATTATTTGAAACAAAAACTTGGATAAGAAAAGCGTTTAATCGAAAACTTCTGGATGAGAAAATATATTTAGAACTGGCAACTGATCTTGAAACCATCGGTGTGAAATTAAATAACTACATTAAAACAATTGGGAAAACTCCAAACAATGAATAACCACAAATGACTATCAATGACAATGAATGATAATAAATTATCATATAAGAATTATAGAAAATAATATTGATATAAAAATATGAGAAACAAAAAAGATAAAGCTTCCGCTGGCAAACGCGGAGAAAACATCCGTTCCGATTGTTACTTTGAACTCGAGATAAAATCATCAGGTGGGATAAAGCTCGACATCAAAAGTAAAGTGCAATCAATGTACGGTGAATCACTTAAAGAACAAATAATTGAAACGTGTAAATTCTTTGGGATTAAGGACGCAAAAATTCTCTTAGAAGATTACGGCGCTCTTCCATTTACATTAGCAGCAAGATTTGAGCTTGCCGTAAAAAGAATTTATCCAGAGACTAAAAAAGAATATCTCCTTCCTTTAAATAAAAAGAATCTTTACGCAACCAAGAAAGATCACCTCAGAAGAAGCAGGCTTTATCTTCCGGGAAATGAACCAAAATTTTTCATAAATGCCGGTTTGCATAACCCTGATGGAGTAATTCTCGATCTTGAAGACAGCGTAGCCCCTTCTGAAAAAGATGCCGCTCAATTGTTAGTGCGTAATGCTTTACGATCAGTTGATTTTTATGGCAGCGAAAGAATGGTACGCATCAACCAACTTCCTAAAGGACTTGATGATTTAAAGTTTATAGTTCCTCATAATGTTCACGTTATTATAATTCCAAAATGTGAATCTGCACAGCAAGTGAACGATGTTGAAAAAGAAGTTGAGAGAATGAAAAAGCTACATAAAGTTCAATCCGCCAAAGGCGGAGAAATTTATTTTATGCCGATAATTGAAAGTGCTCTCGGAGTTATAAAAGCTTATGAGATAGCTACCGCATCAAAAAATAATTGTGCACTTACAATCGGACTTGAAGATTACACCGCAGACATAGGAACTCAAAGAACAAATGAAGGAAGAGAAAGTTTTCTCGCAAGACAAATGATCGTAAATGCGGCTAAAGCGGCTGGCATTCAGGCGATTGATTCAGTTTTCTCAGATGTATCAGATATGGAGGCCTTACGTCAAAGTGTAGTTGAGGCAAAGTCACTAGGGTTTGAAGGTAAAGGTTGTATTCATCCAAGACAGATTCCTGTGGTTCATAAAGCATTTGCACCAACTTCTGAAGAAATTGAAAAAGCAAAGAAGATTGTTCTTGCATTTGAAGAAGCTGAGAAGAAAGGGCTTGGTGTTGTATCTCTTGGAACTAAAATGATTGATTCCCCTGTAGTTAAACGAGCACAAAGAATTTTACATTTAGCAAAATTAAATGGTCATGCTGAACTTGTTTCAGCATCTAAAGAAAAATAAAGATTCCGAAACAAGTTCGGAATGACAGTAATAAATTAGAAAAATCTATGAAATTAATTAAAAACGCATCAGGAAGATTAGTTCCTACTGAAATAAATGGGCAGACTCAAATTCCTTTTAAAGGAGTTAACAAATACAAACCGACAGGCAACAAAGCAAAACCTCCGATAAGAACTTGCATTGATTATCCTGAAGATGGAAATAAAATTGTTAAGAGTTTAAAGGATGCTTTAAAGAAAGCCGGACTCAAAGATGGAATGACCATTTCCACTCATCATCATTTGCGAAATGGTGATATTGTTACTAATCTTCTATTTGATACGATCAAAGAAATGGGAGTAAAAAACATCCGCTGGTTTCCAAGTGCATCATTCCCGGTCCATTCATATTTAATAAAATATCTTGAAGATGGAACAATTCATCATATTGAAGGAAGCATGAATGGTCCTCTCGGTAAATTCACATCCGAAGGAAAGATGAAAGGTGTTGGGGTTCTCAGATCACATGGTGGAAGATACCAATCGGTTCAGGATGGTGAAGTTCATATTGATATTGCTGTGATTGCCGCACCAACTGCTGATCCTTTTGGAAATGCAACTGGTGACAGAGGTCCCTCTGGCTGCGGCTTACTTGGATTTGCTCTTGCAGATTCAGAATATGCCGATAGAGTAATTATAGTAACTGATAATCTTATTCCCTTTCCTTGCGTTCCATGGCAAATACAAGGAAACAATGTGGACTTTGTTGTTAAAGTTGATTTACTTGGCGATACTTCAAAAATTGTTTCCGGAACAACTGAAATAACAAAATCTCCTGATCGTTTATTAATAGCAGAATATGTTGCTCAATTTCTTGATGAAGCGGGAATTATGAAAGACGGTTTTTCATTCCAGGCAGGAGCCGGAGGAACAGCGCTTGCATTTGCTATCTTCCTTAAAGAAAGAATGAAAGCTAAGAACATAAAAGCAAGATTTATCCGGGGAGGCAGCACAAAATATCTGGTTCAGATGCTTGAAGAAGGATTAACAGATTATATTCTCGATGGACAAACTTTCGATCTTGAAGGTGTTAGATCAATGAGAGAAAATCCGAATCATGTTAACACAAGTCCGTTTACTTCCTACAATTTTCATGGTAAAGGAAATTTTGCCTCAATTGTTGATTCAGCGATTCTGGGTGCGACTGAAGTTGATATTAATTTTAATGCAAATGTTGTTACTCATTCAGATGGATTGCTTTTACATGGTATCGGCGGCTGGCAGAATTGTCTTCATTCCAAATGTACAATACTGGCAGTCCCATCTTTCAGGGATCGCATTCCTGTTATTGTTGATGAGGTAACAACTCTTTGCGGACCCGGAGAATTGATAGATGTTATTGCTACTGAAAGAGGACTTTGCATAAATCCAAGAAGAAAAGATTTGCTGAAGGCGATGAAGAATTCTTCAATTCCGGTTAATGATATAAAAGACTTGAAAAAAGAAGTTGATAAAATCTGCGGCGGTGCGCCTGCAAAACCAAAGTTGAATAAAGATAAAGTTGTTGCAATTGTAAAGTGGGTTGATGGGAC
Organism: Ignavibacteria bacterium RBG_16_34_14; assembly: GCA_001802865.1. GTDB lineage: Bacteria > Bacteroidota > Ignavibacteria > Ignavibacteriales > Ignavibacteriaceae > RBG-16-34-14. The sequence continues at coordinate 883 of MHAF01000076.1, read as the reverse complement.
AGTGCTGGATTCAGTTTTTCAGATTGAGGAGTAATCTTATTTCACGTTGTTAAATTGTTTAATTGCCTGCCCGCCTTTGGCGTGGCTAAATTGCTAAAAGACAAACAATTCGATAATCGAATAATCTTACTTTCGGGTTCTTGCTAAGCATCTTTTTTTTCTATAAGTTGACTAAAGATTTTACGCCAGGATGTTATGCGCTGGTTAATTTCTTCATTTATAATCTTTACTCTCCTTTACCAACCTCTAATTGGACAATCAAAAAATATAGTTGTACTTACATTTGATGGTTCAATAAATCCTTCAACAGCAGACTATATTCATCAAGGGATAAAAAAAGCAGAAACTTTAAAATCAGAATGCATAATTCTAAAACTAAACACTCCTGGTGGCTTGTTAAAATCTACAAGAGTAATAGTAACTGAAATCCTTGAGTCTCCTATTCCGGTAATAGTTTATGTTTCTCCTCCAGGTTCACAGGCAGCATCGGCAGGAGTATTTATAACATTGGCTGCTCATATAGCTGTCATGGCTCCGGGAACAAACATAGGAGCTGCACATCCAGTTACTCTTGAAGGTCAACAGGATTCTATTATGATGGAGAAAGCTACGAATGATGCAGCAGCTTTTATCAGAACAATCAGTGAAAAAAGAGAAAGAAACATCCAATGGGCTGAAGATGCTGTAAGAAAGAGTCTTTCAATTACTGAAACTGAAGCCGACAGTTTAAATGTTATAAATTTTATTGCAGCTAATATGGAAGACATTTTAAATAAGCTTGATGGAATGAAGGTTCAAACAGTAAAAGGTGAAAAGATAATACGAACCAAAGATGCTGAAATTATAAATATAGATTTGAGCTTTACACAAGAACTTCTCAACC
>MHAF01000075.1 GCA_001802865.1 Ignavibacteria bacterium RBG_16_34_14 | reverse complement strand
TTTTATCAGAAGACCTTTCCCATGGCCAATCAATCGGCGGAGTTACAATAAAAAACCCCTTTCGCAGTGATTAATGAAGGCAATTGAAGGAGATAAAATGAGCGCCTTAAGCTTGAGGCTGCCTGATTCAGTTCACAGGCATAGTGTCGGGACATATAGAGGCTGTGCAGGGTGTACGGCCTGATCCTGTTCTTTTTCTGTTCTTTTCTTCTGAAGATTGTCAGTCGTAAAAAATACCAAAATATGTTTACATCAGGCTAAAGGCTGCGCAATAGGCTGCCATCCCTGATGATTTTTCGTCCTTAATTTTTTTAAGCAGGGTCAGGAAAATCTATATTGTTATTGACTTAAATTCATTATTTGGATATAGTTTATATTAAATTATATCAGGAGGTTGACATGCAAAACACAAAACAAAGAGTAGAAGATGTCTTTGCTGATATTATAGAAAAGATACAGCTTCTTACCGCTTCCCAGCAAAAATTTCTTCAGGAAATGCTCTCACGTCATGAGAAAATTTCGGTTATTGCAAAAAGAAGCCTTCTTAGGAAGAGCTTCGGTATTTGGGCTGAGAGGAAGGACATTAAAGATAGCATAGAATATGTAAATGAAATGCGTAGAGGATGGGAAGAACGTATGCAAAGGATTAAAAGCTGATGCACGGGTCCCTGCTTATAGACAGTGATGTTTTGATTGATCATTTAAGAAAGGAAAAGAATGCCCTTGATTTCCTCTCTGCTGAGCTTGAAAAAGGCACTATGCTTTTTACATCTGTCATTAACAGAGTTGAGATTCTTGCTGGTATAAGAAGAGGTGAGGAAGATGCTATAAATAGCCTTTTTAAGATACTAATTGCAATAGATGTTGATGTGGCAATTGCTTATAGAGCAGGAGAATATATGAGAAGATTTTCTAAAAGCCACGCCTTAAATATTGGTGATGCTATAATTGCAGCTACTTCAGTGGAGATGGGATTAAAACTCGCAACAAAAAATATAAAGCACTACCCAATGAAGGAAATACAAATTATTCGGCCATATTAAATATTAGCCTGTGCCTAAAAGCGGATGCCCTGTTCATACTAATTCTGAAAAAAATATTTTTGAAGGCGCGGATACAAGTGCATTAATTAAGTATTATAAAAGATTAGGGGATGTGTCCCCATTATCCCCCATTATCCCCACTACTCATTCTGGGATTCTATGATTATCCATGCTGCTATAAGCAGCGGAGCCGCGCTGCTTTTGTCAGAAGACCTTTCACATGGCCAATCAATCGGCGGAGTTACGATAAAAAACCCCTTTCGCAGTAATTAAAGAAGGCAATTGAAGGAGATAAAATAAGCGCCTTAAGCTTGAGGCTGCCTGATTCGGTTCGCAGGCATATTAATGGCAGGGCATATTAGCAATGGACTGAGGTTGTGCAATGTAGTTGACCTAACCCGATGCACTCTGCAAGCTATACACTAAAAGAGATTGCAGATTATTAAGTAATCCATTATGCTACTGCAAGCAAGAAAGTTAAAGAGGTTGAAGGGAGAAACTAATATTCCAAGGCTTGACCTTTTTATCTTTTTATTTACTTTCTCGAAGCCCGCGCCATTGAAGCTGAGGATGTCCCCCAGGTGGTTCCCCCATCAAGTTCCCTGATAAAAAATTGAAGAAATTAAGTTACTGATAAAATGAGAATAATTTTTTAAGCAGCGATTAAATTTCCTCTTGACATTAAACACCAATTGGTGTATTCTGATATCATCATATCACCAATTGGTGTTTTATTATACTAAGGGTCACGGAGGGTTTCTATCTATGAGAGGGGCACCATTTATATGACTGGAAGTTTGAAAGACGAGTTAAGTCCGCTTGTTATCGGACAGATACAGGAAGCGTATAGTAAAGGACAGATAGTTAGGACTACTGATTGTGTAAACGATATAACACGCGACGGATTTTATGAATCTGATGTAGAAAACGTTATTATGAATGCTAAAACTATTGAAAAAGCAATGCCAACGACGAGCCAGAGGGCAAGCAATCCTAACAACACACATTATGTTATTCCTGGCGAAAGTACAACAGGGATAGACGTTTACTGTAAAGTATGTAGTAATTATCACAGAATGACAAACCAATTTATTTGCTGGGCATTGACTTCATTTTCCAGAAAAATAGAAAAACTAAACTGAAAATTAATAAAAATCACGAGGATTAAATAAAATTATGTTTTGCATAAATTGTAATAGCGGAGAATATAAAACCACCAAGATTGTAAAAGAAATAACCATCAATGGCAAGAGAGTAATGATTAGAGATGTTGAATGTGAAAAATGTAATAACTGCAATGACATTATATATACACATCAACAGAGTTTATCATTAGAAAAGAAACGTATCAGCATTGAATTAAAAAGTAAACCGTTACTTATACCGGAACAATTAAGATTACTTCGAAAGATATTGAATGTCAGCCTTGATGAAATAAGTGAATTGCTTCAGGTGGGTAAGAATTCATACGGTCGATGGGAACGGGGTGAAGTTGATATTACACCATCAATGAATTTACTAGTGCACAACCTTATAGAAAAATTTCCAATCGCAAAAAAGAATTTACTGGAAGCTGAGTTAAATGCTGAAATTGAAAAAGTTAAGAAAGTCCACTTGAAGGAATCAACTTCGCTCGGTGAAATAATGCGCAACATCACCGCTTCAACCGAGGTGTTGCCAATAGTGGTTTGTAGCAAAATCGGAATTCAGGGTGAAATGCTAGTAAGAATAGAAAATAATCAAATTCATCCTGAGAGTTTACCAATTCCGATTGCCGTTAATATTATTAGGCTGCTTAATATTGCAATCGAAGTTTTTAAACGTTTATTAGAAAATTCTTTAAAGATTTATAATTATCAAGTAACCTTTGTTCATGCGCGTACACCCTCTCATGATAATGATGCAGCGATAGCCAAAGCAAGAAGTATAAATAAAATAATCGAGAAATACCATGGATCTAATAGTCAAGAATCATCCAAGGCAACGATATCTGAAGATTATCTTAGACAACTTGAAAAACATTTAAAAGAGACAGGTTCTAACGAGGTGCAGATTAAATGATTAAGCCTAATTATAAGTTTGTAAAAGATATGGCAAGAAAAGTATTGAAGGACCATAAAATTACATCTATACCAACAGATCTAAAAAAAATATTTGACAAATTAGGCCTGCAGTTTATCGAGTTGGACAACCCTTCGGATATCGACGGCGCAATTATAGAGATTGACGGAAAACCTCGAATTGCTGTCCTCAATAAAGCAAAATCGATCTCAAGGCAACGATTCACTCTTGCGCATGAGTTAGGCCATATTTTTTTAAGTCACAATAAAAGAGATTTTTATGAGGTTGTAGAAAATGAGAGTGAAGTGCCCGATTCTCCGTCGGAAAAGGCAAAGCCGTCAAAAGAGATAGAGGCGGACGTATTCGCATCTGAGTTATTGATCCCGTATCAGCAACTGAAAAAACACCATGACAGAGTAAATGATTTAGAGAATATCTCGAGATTGTTTCAAGTAAGTAAGGATACGATGTCGATTGCAATAGCTAACTACTGGAGGTATGCGAAATAAACCTTTACTATGCCTCCATTCATTGTCTCGATTATTTTGTCAATAGTAGGAGGCGTAGGGCGTCAATGAATCTATACACAACTAGACAATTTTTTAAGAAGGTACATAATAATATATTCACAAAAGGAGAAACATTATGAACAATTCAGCAGAACACAAAAATGAAGCACCCGGCCAAAACAAAGAATTTACGATTATTGTAAATGGTAGGGAAAAAACATTTTCCGGAAAAGAAATCTCTTTCAGGCAAGTTGTAGAATTGGCCTTCGGCACATATGAAGAAAATGAAAATATAGTTTACACTGTCAGCTACAGTAAAGGCGAAGACAAAAAGGAAGGCACAATGACTAAGGGAACAACGGTAAAAGTTAAAGCAGGAATGATATTCAATGTCACAAGAACTGATAAATCATAATCCTGATTTAAGAAAATTAAGAGATGAAGGTTATGCAGTAGAGGTCAGAGACGGCTATCTATTAGTGCATGAAGTACCTTATGTGAATTCGAAGTGCCAGATTAAGTATGGAATACTTGTTTCTGATCTCACTTCGCTGGCAGGGGATAAAACGATAGGCCCAATAAGCCAGCATGTTGCGCACTTTATTGGGGAACACCCTTGTAATAGCGATGGCACTCTAAAAAAAGGTATTCAGCATAGTAGTCAAAATCAACAACTGGCAAAAGATCTTGTTATTAATCATTCTTTTTCTAACAAACCTGCTAAGGGGTATACGGATTACTACGAGAAAATGACAAACTATGCCAATATTATCTCTGCGGAAGCAAAAGCTATTGACGACTCTGTTACCGAAAAGCCATTTACAATTATAAATTCTGATGACCATGAATCTGTATTCAATTATCTTGATACTAACTCCAGCAAGGCAAAAATTAGTGCAATATCATCAAAGTTAGAAGGTCAAAAAGTCGCTATTATTGGATTAGGAGGTACAGGCTCGTATGTATTGGATTTAATTGCTAAAACCCCAGTACAAGAAATACATCTTTTTGATGGCGATGTTCTTTTGAACCACAATGCTTTTAGATCACCAGGTGCACCCGCTGCCGATAAATTACGTGAGATTTACAAAAAATCCGATTACTTTCAAGAAATTTATTCGAAAATGCGAAGAAATATTCACTCGCATAACTACTATATAACCTCTACGAACATTGACGAATTATCAGCGATGGACTTTGTTTTTATATGCTTTGATAAAGGTGGTATTAAGAAATTAATTGTTGATCATCTAATAGCAAAAAATCTTTCGTTTATAGACGTGGGTATGGGCGTTCTTATAGTGGACGATTCCTTGCTCGGGCATATTAGAGTTACAACCAGCACCACTAACAAGCGAGATCATATTAAAGATAGAATTACCTTTTCGGAAGCGGGTGCAGCTAATGATTATTCCAGCAATATTCAAATTGCTGACCTTAATGCTTTAAACGCAGCTATAGCTGTGATGAAATGGAAGAAATTATTTGGCTTCTACCAAGACCTTAACAAGGAATTCAACACTACTTATTCTATTAATGATGGTAAATTATTCAATGAAGACCATATCACATAAATTCGTTGAGCTTATCCCGGACCAAATTGAGAATGGTATTATATATATTTCCATAAAATATTGCACTGCAATCCATAAATGTTGTTGTGGTTGCCATGAAGAAGTTGTAACACCGCTTTCCCCAACAGATTGGCAATTAATATTTGATGGAAAATCTATTTCGCTTTATCCCTCGATTGGAAACTGGAATTTTGACTGCAAATCTCATTACTGGATAACAAATAATAGGGTTGAATGGGATAGAAAATGGTCGGGAAAAGAAATTAATGCCGGGAGACGTAAAGATTATTCGAATAAAAGGAAATATTACACCAAAAAGAAATCATAGGAACACTTCCTGAGACAAGAACATCATAGGGTTAAATCTTTATTGTTCACAGCAGCAGTCGGTAATTCCTTTCGCTTTGTGTTAAGGATTACAAGGTCATTTTCTTTATCCATATAAATAAAGCCCTCAACCTCAATGACCTTATCGCCTGCCTTTACAGCAATGCCTTCTGCATTGCTTATAACATGATAGTTTGTAACAATTGCGCCGTCATGCCTGACAATAAACCCGCTTCCCTGACTAATCGACTCGCCTTTAGCATTATAAGTTACAACAACTACAACAGCCTTGTTGTTCTCCTTGAAAATCTTATCAGCATCTGCAAAGGAGATAGAGGGCAAGAGTATTTTTACAATTAGCAGGAGAGAAACAAAGAGGATGTTTCTTTTATTAATAAAATTTAACAACATTTTGCCTTGCTCCAATTAAAGTTAACTCACCTTTTTAACAGCCTTGCGGCTAAGTGTTCTATACTGCGCACTGCGTTCCCTGACAATGAAGCCGATTTTTTTCTTTTTCGGCTCTGGTGTTGACATGAGTTGTCGGATGGCATCAAAAACAACCTTTATTTCTTCATCATGTTTTTCTATCTTTTGCTCAAGCTGCGCCAATTTA
>MHAF01000074.1 GCA_001802865.1 Ignavibacteria bacterium RBG_16_34_14 | reverse complement strand
CTACTTTGCAGAATTATAATCTTACACTTGAGTTTACTGCTAATCCTGCCTGGTATGCAATTCAGGCATTGCCATATATGATGGAATATCCTTATGAATGTACCGAACAAATCTTCAATCGCTTTTATGCAAATAGTATTGCAACTCATATTGCCAACTCAAATCCTAAAATCAAAAAAGTTTTTGAGGATTGGAAAAATATTGATACTGCTGCATTACTCTCCAATCTTGAAAAGAACCAGGAATTAAAATATGCACTTCTTGAAGAAACTCCCTGGGTACTTGATGCACAGGATGAATCTGAAAGAAAAAAGAGAGTTGGTTTGCTTTTCGATCTTATAAGAATGGCTGATGAATTATCAAGAGCAGAACAGAAGTTAAGAGAGAAACAATATTCAAATGGCGGCTGGCCATGGTTCCCGGGATTGCCTGAAAACAGATACATTACCCAATATATTGTTGCTGGTTTCGGACACCTTGAGCGACTCGGCATAAAAGATATAAGAGAAAATAATTCTACATGGGAAATGCTGAGGAAAGCAGTTCTCTATGCAGACATCAGGATGTATGAAGATTATGAATGGATAAAGAAGCATGGCATCCTCGATAAAAAGAATATTGGTTACATACAGGCACAATATCTTTATGGAAGAAGCTACTATCTTGATATTCCGGTTGATGAAAAACATAAAGAAGCTTTTGATTACTGGAAAGGACAGGCACAGCAATACTGGTTATCAAATAATAAGTATATGCAGGGAATGATTGCTTTGGCATTGTACAGACTTTATGATGCAAAGACTGCAAAAGATATTATTAAATCAATTATTGAGAATGCAGTTTTTAATGATGAGATGGGAATGTACTTTAAGGAAGAATGGGGATGGTGCTGGTATCAGGCTCCGATTGAAACTCAAGCACTTTTAATTGAAGCTATTGATGAAATTTCTAAAGACCAGGATGCTGTTGATTTGATGAAAATCTGGCTGCTTAAACAAAAACAGGTGCAGGATTGGAAAACAACTAAAGCAACTGCTGAAGCCTGCTATGCACTTCTGTTAAGAGGAACAAACTGGCTTGCAGAAACCAAAATGCCTGAAATAAAAATTGGCTCTGAGATTCTTAATCTTGTTGATAATCCTGAAATTCATATTGAATCGGGAACCGGATATTTTAAAACTTCCTGGAAGGGGGAAGAGATAAAACCTGAAATGGGCAGCGTAACTGTTACAAACAAAAACCAGGTTGTATCGTGGGGGTCTTTGTACTGGCAGTATTATGAGCAGCTTGATAAAATTACTCCGCACGAAACTCCTTTAAAAATTAAGAAGCAGTTATTCCTTAAAATTAATTCTGATACTGGAGAGAAGATTATTCCCGTAGATGATAAAACAAAATTAACTCCCGGCGATATTGTACAGGTAAGAATTGAAATAAGAGTTGACAGGGATATGGAGTTTGTTCATTTAAAAGATATGAGAGCTTCAGGATTTGAACCGATAAATGTTCTCTCTACTCACAAATACCAGGATGGGTTATGGTATTACGAAAACACACGCGATGCAGCAACAAACTTCTTTATGGATTGGCTGCCGAAAGGTACTTATGTGTTTGAATATCCATTACGTGTAATTCACAAAGGAGATTTTTCGAACGGAATTACAACAATGCAATGTATGTACGCCCCTGAATTTGCAAGTCATTCAGAAGGAGTTAGAGTGAAGGTGGAGTAGTTAGAAAAATAGTATTAGTTAACAATATCATTCTTATAAAAGCGGGAATCTAAAAACAAAAAATTGGATTCCTGTTTCCACGGGAATGACAGATTAGATTTCTAAAGAATACTAACCATTTCCCCATTGTAATACATTACTCTTATTATTAATAATTCCAACTGCTTTACCGGTTAAAGCCTTTTGTTGAAAGGAGAGTTTAATTTTGAAAATACCAACAGTTTAGAAAGAAAGTACTAATATCTGTAAATATTGCACACATAATAGATTTAAAGTATTTTTGAGAACAATATTTGGTTCATATTATGAAAAACCTAAATGAAATAAAAAAACAGCTCGAGCTGCACAAGCAAAGGATAAAAGACAAATATCATATTAAAAGTATCGGAATATTCGGATCAGTGGCAAGAGGTGATGCAACTCTTAACAGTGATGTTGATATTTTAGTTGAGTTTGAAAAACCAATTGGATTGGATTTCGTTTCTCTTGGTGATGAGCTTGAGGAAATATTAAGTGTTAAAGTTGATCTTGTTACCCCAAATGCTATAAAGCCTAAGATGTTCAAATACATCAAACAAGATGTGGTTTATGTCTAGAAGAGATTGGAAAATCTTATTTGAAGATATAGTAGAAAGCATTAATAAAATCGAAGAATATATTAAAGGCTTATCATTCGAAGATTTTTCACATAACTCACTGATAATAGATGCTGTTGTAAGGAATATTGAAATAATAGGGGAAGCTTCCAAAAATATGCCTCAGGCAATACAAAATAAATTTCATGATATACCGTGGCAAAAACTAAAAGGAATAAGAAACAGAATTGTTCATGAATATTTCAAAATTGACGTTTCAATTATCTGGTTTATAATTCAGAATGAACTGAATTCACTTAAGGGAAATATCGAAAAACACCTTAAGGAAGGTTAAGAAGTATCATAAATCCAATCACAGATTCAATTATATTCTAACCATTTCACCATTATAAAACATCATATTATTATTAATAACCCCGACTGCTTTTCCAGTTAAAAGCCTTTTGTCGAAAGGTGAGTTTACAGATTTGCTTTTGAATTTTGAAATATCAACAGTCCAGACTTCATCAGGATCAAATATTGTAAAATTAGCTTGCTCTCCTACATCAAATTTTGGAACTGGAATATTTAAAATCTTTCTTGGATTTATTGCAAGCTTCTCAATTATCTGATTCAAACTTAAAATCTTATTATGATAAAGTTCTGTTAAAGTAAGTCCGACTTCAGTTTCAAGCCCAATAATTCCATTAAGGGCGTAGTCAAATTCTGTTTCTTTTTCCTCTATAGAATGAGGAGCGTGATCGCTTGCTATAGCGTCAATTGTCCCATCCTTTAAACCTTTAATTATCTCATTAACATCTTCTCTAGTTCTTAATGGCGGATTCATTTTTGTATTTGTATCATAAGTTTTAACGGCATCATCAGTCAATGTAAAATGATGCGGAGTAACCTCGGCAGTAACTTTAGTTCCTTTTTTCTTAGCTTCTCTCACCATCTCAACAGATTTCTTTGTGCTGATGTGTGCAATGTGAATTATTCCACCAGTATATTCAGCCATTAAAATATCCCTGCTTACAATAATATCTTCAGCAACAGAGGGAATTGGAGGTAAACCTAATGTAGTGGAGTTCAATCCTTCATTCATCGAACCGCCGGCAAGTGTCTCATCTTCGCAATGTTCTATTACAGGAGTTCCAAACATCTTAGAATACTCAAGTGCCCTGCGAAGAATTGCTGATGTTTTTATTGCAACACCATCATCTGAAAAACCAACAGCTCCATTTTCATAAAGCTCTGCCATTGGAGAAATTACTTCCCCTTTTCTTCCAACTGTAGCAGCAGCAACCGGATGAACATTAACCAAATGGCTGGCAGCTTTTCTTTTTATAAATGTTACTACTTCGGCAGAATCAATTGCCGGCTCAGTATTAGGCATGCAGGCAATTCCTGTAAAGCCGCCGTTTGCAGCACTATTGCATCCTGAAATAATTGTTTCTTTATCTTCCCTCCCCGGTTCTCTCAAATGCACGTGCATATCGAAGAAACCTGGTGCAATATATTTTCCGCGTAGATCAAATTCCTGTGCATCTTTAAAGTCATCCTTTTTTAGATTATCTATTTTAGAAATCACTCCATCTATTAATAAAATATCAATCTTGTCCCTATCAACTTTTTGTTCAGGATGAAGTAGGTGAGTATTCTTTAAGATGATTTTCATTTTTTAACTCTAACTAATTCTAATAATTAGATTGCTAAATTGTTTAATCATTTACTAAACTTTTTAACCTCTCCCTCACCCTCTCCTTAGTAAGGAGAAGGACGGGGTAAAGGTTTTCAATTCATTGTACCGAGTAAATATAAAACTGCCATTCTTACGGCAACTCCGTTTGTAACCTGAGTTAATATTATTTGCTTTAATCCATCAGCTACACCAGAAGAAAGTTCTACTCCCCTGTTTATTGGGCCAGGATGAAGAATTAAAATATCTTCCTTACCTACTTTTTCAAGACGTTCTTCCGTAATACCAAAGAAAGCAGCATATTCTCTTATAGAAGGGAAATATTCTCTTGCTTTTCTTTCCAATTGAATGCGGAGAACATTAAGTACATCATTTTCACGGATTGCTTCATCAATATCGTAAATAACTTTCACACCAAGCTCTTCAATATTTTTTGGGATCATAGTTGAAGGTCCGCAAACTGAAACTTCTGCACCGACAGCTTTAAGTCCAAAAATATTTGATAGAGCCACACGGCTGTGAGCAATGTCTCCAACCATACAAACTTTTACACCTTCAAGCTTACCGAGTTTTTCTTTTATAGAATACATATCCAGCAAAGCCTGAGTCGGATGTTCGTGAGCACCATCGCCGGCATTAATTATATTTGAATCGCAAACCTTAGTAAGGAAAAGTGGTGTACCGGCAGCTGGATGGCGTACAACAACCATATCAACCTTCATTGCTTCAATATTTCTTATGGTGTCTTTAAGTGTTTCGCCTTTACTTACACTGCTGGTTGAAACAGAAAAGTTTACTGCATCAGCAGATAGTCTTTTCTCTGCAAGCTCAAATGAAATCCTTGTACGTGTAGAACTTTCATAAAAAAGATTTATAACTGTTTTCCCCTGTAGTGTGGGAACTCTCTTTATAGGTCTTTCAAGAACCTCTCTGAAAGTTTTTGCTGTATCTAGTATAAGATTTATATCCTCTTTAGGAACTCCCTGGAGTCCCAATAAATGTCTGCTTGAGAGCGGCATCTAATTTTCTCTGAAATTATTTTTCTTCAACATCAACTAAATAGACAGAATCTTCTCCATCTTTTTCTTTCATTTTAACTTTTATTTCTTCATCAATAGAAGTAGGAATATTTTTGCCAACATAATCAGCTTTAATGGGTAACTCTCTGTGTCCCCTGTCTATCAATACAACTAACTGAATTGTGTTTGGTCTTCCCAT
>MHAF01000073.1:12093-12299 GCA_001802865.1 Ignavibacteria bacterium RBG_16_34_14 | reverse complement strand
AAACCTAGGCAAAGAGTGAGTTCAAGAACAAGTGCAAGTTCAAGGAAGTGAAAAGTTAAAAGAAATAGTTGAAACCAACTAGTAAATTGTAGTTGTCATTCCGGACGAGCGAAACGAGATCCGGAATCTTCTTAAATGGATTCCCGCTTTTACCACTCACCAATAGTGTATCTCTTAATCTTAACCGATGAAACACCTGTATCAAT
>MHAF01000073.1:9463-12008 GCA_001802865.1 Ignavibacteria bacterium RBG_16_34_14 | reverse complement strand
CTTTTTGACAAAACAATATCAGTCTTAACCTCACAGCCAACATTTACAGGAATAGAAATTTCAATCGAAGAAGCACCTGCATCTATCTTAACTTTTGCAGAATCAAGTAAATCACTTAAGACTATTTTGAGAAAAGCTGCCCCAATATCAACATCAAGATCTTCAACTTTAAATTTCCTTAAATCAAATTCAGATGATGCCGCACCAACATCAAAGTTCATTTTCCAGATGGGTTTTGTATTAAGACTAATGTTAACCCTGTTCCTGTTCTTCCCTCTGAAAATAAAGAACCTTTTTTTCTTATTTTCAAAGTTTAGTTTTACATTCTCACCTTCATCAAATCTGGTCATACTATAATTATCATATCCTTTAGTGATTGCAGAAAATAGATTGCTGGTTGTATCACTAATCTTAAAAGAACCGGCGCCAGCTTTAAAATAGAATGAAGCATATTTTATGTTTTCTTTATAGTCCTCCTCAAAAACCTCTGTCTCAATATTTTTATCTTCATCAGAGTCTGATATTTCTATTCCATGCCTGCCGTCAAAAATCTCATCATGAAAAAAGCCCCATCCTGATTTAACAGTTGAAAAAATTGCCGCTCCAAGCACAATTCCGGTTAAGCAGATTAAAACTGCTCTTATGGTTTCTTGTTTTATTAAAAGAGATATTCCTATAAGAATTAAAAACAGCGGCCAGAACTGCCAGATGTTTAAGCAATAAAAATCTAATGAGGTAAAATTATTTATTAGAATTAGTATACCGAGAGTTATAAATAAAAATCCCCAGAATAAATGTTTAGTTTTCATTTTTTAAATTCCCGGTTAGTTATTTATTTCGTTTTGAATTAATTAGTATTGCTGCTCCTGCAGCTATTAAAATCAATGGCCAGAAATCGCCTATATTTATCCTTGGAATAAAATTATCTGCTAAAAAGATCATTCCTAGGGCAAGAAGAATTAATCCTGCGATGGTTCTTCTTTTTTCTCTCTGCTTATCAAGAGAATAAAAATATGCATTTGCATCAAATTTATTTTCCTGTTTTTGAGAACCAGTTTCAGTTTTAGTTTCATTTTTCTCCTCGGTTTGTTCAGTGATTGGAAATTTTATTGGTTCTTCAGGAACAATAATCCAGAGGATAATATATGCAAGTATTCCAGTTCCTCCAAGAAAAAGTGTTACCACGAAAAGTACTCTAACAAGAGTAGGATCAATCTCAAAATACTCAGCAAGACCTGCTGCAACTCCACCAAGCATTCTGTCTTTGGAAGAACGATATAATTTCTTAGTCATTTTATTTCCCTTTTGAGTTTACTTAATGCAATTATATGAAAAATGTTATAAAAAGGTTAAGAAAATGTTTCAGTCGGTTAACATCTTTGAACTGCGGAAAAAATAGTAGCCCGAAGGGAAGAGTTATAATTATTAATTGTGAAATCTTGCTTAGTTTTCTATTTTTACTATAATAAGATTTGAATGACTATAAAGAAAACATAAAATGAAAATCGCTCTTTACCAAATAAATACAATTATTGGCGATCTTGAATATAACAAATCAAAGATACTTAACGGCTATAAGAAAGCTGCAAAGGATGGAGCAGAACTCGTAATCTTTCCTGAACTGTCTTTAATTGGTTATCCTCCTTTGGATCTTGTTGAGAAAAAAGAATTCCGCCTTGCAGCTGCAAAAGCTATGTTTGAAGTTGCATCTCAAACTGGGGATACAGGTTTATTATTCGGAACTATTACTGAAGATGATGATAATATCGGGACAGACATTCATAATTCAGCAATTCTTTGTTATAAGGGAAAGATGCAGTTCTTCCAGCATAAATCTTTAATTCCTAATTATGATGTCTTTGATGAGATGAGGTATTTTGATTCTGCAAAATGTATATACATTCATGAGTTTAAAGGAGAGAAACTTGGAATTTCAATTTGTGAAGACATCTGGAATGATGCTGATTACTGGTACAAGCAGAGATATAGTTATGATCCTGTTAAAGAATTAATTCAGAAAGGTGCCTCAACAATAATTAATATTTCAGCAAGTCCTTATTCATTTGGTAAAAGGGAGAGCAGGAAAAATATGCTTTCTGTTCTTTGCAGGACAGAAAAAGTTCCTCTTGTTTATGTGTGTTTTGTTGGTGCACAAACAGAATTGATCTTTGATGGTGCAAGTATGTGTTTTGATTCAGATGGAAATCTTGTAAAGCTCGGCAAAGCTTTCAAAGAAGACTATTTCATCTATGATACAAAAGAAAAATACAAACCTATTAAAAAAACAGAAGGAGGTTTTGAGGAGGAAACTCTTAACGCTCTCATATATGGTTTAAGAGAATATTGTGAAAAAGAGAATTTTAAAAAAGTTCTCCTTGGTTTAAGCGGCGGAATGGATTCAGCAATTATTACATATATTGCTGTGCAAGCAGTTGGAGCAGAAAATGTTCATGTTATTCTTATGCCTTCAAAATATTCTACGGAAGGAAGTATTTCTGATTCTCAGAAACTTATTGAAAACCTGGGAATCTCATCATCAAATATT
>MHAF01000073.1:2159-9380 GCA_001802865.1 Ignavibacteria bacterium RBG_16_34_14 | reverse complement strand
TATCCAGGCAAGAGTACGTGGTGTTTATTTAATGGCTGTTTCAAACCAGTTTGATTATCTACTTTTAACAACAGGCAACAAATCGGAAATGGCGGTAGGGTATTGTACTCTTTATGGTGACATGTGTGGTGGTCTTGGTGTTATTGCAGATGTTTATAAAACAGATGTTTACAGGATTGCTAATTACATCAATAGAGAAAAAGAGATAATTCCCGGGACAATAATTGATAAAGTCCCTTCTGCAGAATTAAGTCATAGTCAGAAAGATCAGGATGTTCTGCCTCCATATGATTTGCTGGACAAAATATTAAGGATGTATCTGGAAGAAAATAAAGAGATTGAAGAGATAACATTCGTTATTGGCGAAAAGGAAATTGTCAAGAAAGTTTTAAAGATGGTTGATGATAACGAATTTAAAAGAAGACAGGCTGCTCCTGCTTTAAGAGTTTCATCTAAAGCATTTGGATATGGAAGAAGATTTCCGGTTGTGCAAGGATGGAGAAAGTAATTTTTAGCAGGCAGTTAGCAGCAGGCAATTTTGATTATCAATGACTAATTACGAACAACCTGTATTAAGATTTGGCACCTAAAAAGAAAAGTTAGAAATGAAAAAGATTAAATTATTTATAATCATATTAGTTATAACCTCTGTTGATATATTAGCTCAGTTTGGAATGCAGCAGGATAATGTTCAGATTGAAAGCTATATATCCTTTGATAAAGTTTACCCCGGAAGCGAAGTAAAGCTTGCTGTAAAAGTAAATGTTGAAAATGGATGGCATATCAACTCAAATAAACCATATGAGGATTATTTAATCCCGACATCATTAAGTATTGATACATCTTACTTCAAAATAAGGAGAATCGTTTATCCAAAACCTCGCGATTTTACTTTTGATTTTTCAGAAAATCCTCTCTCTGTTTATGAAGGTGAGATTTATATCGGTGCTTTACTTGATGTTTCTAAAGATTTATCTCCGGGCCAATATCCTTTAATCGTTAATCTTGATTACCAGGCTTGCAATGATAAATCTTGTCTTGCACCAACTTCAGTTCAGGATACTTTATTAGTTACAGTAGCAGATAAGCAATCAGTAGTTAATGAAATCAACCAGGATATTTTTAAAAAAATAGATCTTTCATATTCTGGTCTTTTAGGAGAAAGTGAAAAAAAAGATGATATTATTTCATCAACTCTTGAAGGAAGCGGTTTGTTCTTAGGTTTGCTTCTCGTGTTTTTAGGAGGATTAGCTTTAAATCTTACTCCCTGCGTTTATCCTTTAATACCAATTACGGTTGGATACTTCGGTGGTCAAAGTGAGGGAAGTACTGGTAAACTTTTTATTATGGGTCTTCTTTTCTTAATTGGAATGGCTGTTACTTATTCTGTAATCGGAGTGGTTACTGCTTTAACCGGATCTATTTTTGGTGCATTTCTTCAAAATCCAGTGGTAATACTCGGTATTGTATTAATCTTTATTGTTCTTTCATTAAGTATGTTTGGAGTTTATGAGTTTAAGCTGCCCGATAGTTTGGTACAAAAAGCTGGTGCTGCAAAGCAAGGTTATTATGGTGCTTTCTTCATGGGATTAACTATGGGAATTGTCGCCGCTCCCTGCATCGGTCCATTCGTTATCGGACTTGTAACTTATGTAGCTGCAAAAGCAGATCCATTCTTTGGTTTTCTTTTATTCTTTGTTCTTGCTGTCGGATTAGGTTTTCCTTATATCTTCCTTGCAGTTTTTTCCGGTAAGATAAAAAAATTACCAAGAGCAGGCGAGTGGATGGATGCCGTTAAACATATTTTTGGTTTTATTCTGATTGGAATGGCTCTCTATTTTTTACTCTCGCTTCTTCCTGATTCAATCAGCGGATATATTCTTCCCATTTATATGATGTTTGTTGCTTTATGGCTTTTGTTTATTGAAAAGCTTGCAAACAGCGTAAAGGGTTTCAGGATATTTAAAATTACATTTTCATTATTAATACTTGCAGTTGCGGTTTATGCATTTGTTCCTGAAGAAAAAAACTCGGTTAACTGGAAACCTTATAGTGAAGGCGTGATTCCTGAAAAAATTGATTCAAAGGGAGTGATAATTGATTTTTATGCTGACTGGTGCATTCCCTGCAAAGAGCTTGATGCATTTACATTTTCAGATCCAAGAGTTATTGAAGAATCAAAAAAGTTTTATACATACAAAGCAGATATGACAAAATCCCTTTCTGATGAAGTTGAAACATTAAGAAATAAATATAAAATTATCGGTGTTCCAACAGTTTTAATTCTTGATTCTAAAGGAAATGAAGTTAAGAGGATTACGGGCTTTGTAAATGCAGATGAGTTTTATGAGATTATTAAGAATGTGAATTGAGAGTCTAAGATATTCCAGATTTAAAAAATCTGGTATATCTATTTTTACAACTATTTTAATTCTTATTTCTTAAAAACCGCTTTTCAATAATGAGAAAAGATTGTTTAGAATAACAATTGTTTCCAATCTTTTTAATTCAAATCCCTGTATATTGTAATAAATCGGCATTTCATTTTCAAAGCTAAATTATTCCTAAATGGCACGTTTTATGGGTTTGCATAGGAACGAAATGATATTCCTAAATTAAGTGAGAGAAATGGTTAAAGAAAAAGAATTGAAAAACCTTGAGGAAGTTACAATAAGGTTTGCAGGTGATTCTGGCGATGGGATGCAATTAACGGGAAGCCAGTTTAGTGATACGACTGCGTTTGCCGGAAATGATTTGAGCACTCTTCCGGATTACCCGGCAGAAATAAGAGCACCGTCAGGAACAGTATATGGAGTTTCAGGTTTTCAGCTCCATTTTGGAAGTAAAGATGTTCACACTCCGGGTGACAGACCTGATATTTTAGTTGCCATGAATCCTGCTGCAATTAAAAAGAACCAGAGTGAATTAAAACCGGGTGCAATTATAATTGCAAATTCGGATGCATTTGATAAAAAGAATTTACAGTTAGCCGGATATGAAGAGAATCCTCTTGAAGATAAAAGTCTTGAAGGTTTCCAGGTTTTTTCAGTTCCAATCACTTCTTTAACTTTCTCAGCACTTGAAGAAACAGCTTTAGGCAATAAGGACAAAGCCCGCTGTAAAAATTTCTTTGCTCTTGGTTTGATGTACTGGCTTTACAACAAACCTCTTGAACAAACTCTTGACTGGATAAAAGCAAAATTTAAAAACCAACCCGAGTTTATTGATGCAAATGAAAAAGCACTAAAAGCAGGCTACAATTTTGGAGAGATAACTGAAGTCTTTACAACAAGATATAATATTGAACCTGCAACATTGCAGCCGGGAATTTACAGAAGTATTTCCGGTAATGAAGCAACAGCACTTGGATTTCTTGCAGCATCAGTGAAAAGTAAATTACCTCTCTTTCTTGGTTCATATCCTATTACTCCTGCTTCAGAAATCTTACAGTACTTAAGCTATTACAAAAATTTTGGTGTAAAAACTTTCCAGGCAGAAGATGAAATTGCGGGGGTTACGTCAGCAATAGGGGCAGCATTTGCCGGCTACCTAGCAATTACAAATACAAGCGGTCCGGGTCTTTCACTTAAGACAGAAGGGATTGGTCTTGCTGTAATGACAGAATTGCCTGTTGTTATAATTAATGTTCAGAGAGGCGGACCAAGTACCGGGCTTCCAACAAAAACAGAGCAGGCTGATCTTCTCCAGGCTTTATATGGAAGAAATGGTGAAGCTCCGGTTGCTGTACTGGCAGCATCAAGTCCGACAGATTGTTTTTATATGGCACTTGAAGCTTCAAGGATTGCAATTAAATATATGACTCCTGTTATTCTTTTAACTGATGGATATATTGCAAATGGTTCTGAGCCGTGGAAGATTCCTCACGTAAATGAATTACCCGATATACCTGTCAAATTCAGAACTGATCCTGAAGGTTTTTTCCCTTATTTAAGAGATGAGAATCTTTCCCGTCCTTGGGTAAAGCCAGGAACGGAAGGGCTTGAGCACAGAATTGGTGGACTTGAAAAAGCAAATATAACCGGTAATGTTAGTTATGATCCTGATAACCACGATGAGATGATAAAGCTTCGTGCAAAAAAGATAAAAAATATTGTTAATGACATTCCTGATCTGGAAGTTGATGGAGAATTTAACGGTGAACTACTTGTGCTTGGATGGGGAGGCACGTATGGTGCAATTACTGAAGCAGTGATGAACGTCCGTAAAGGTGGTTATAAGGTGTCTCAGGCTCATCTTAAGTATCTTAATCCTCTTCCCAAAAATACCCGGGAGGTATTGAAACGATTTGATAAAATTTTAATTCCTGAAATTAACCTGGGACAATTGAGTAAGTTAATTAAGAGTGAATTCATGATTCCAGTTATTCAATTCAATGTTGTAAGAGGGTTACCTTTCAGGACAACTGATATTGAGATAAAGATAATTGATTCTATCGGAGGTAGTAATGGCAGATAATAAAGAGCAAGTTCCCGCCTTCACTGATGTTTTGGCGGGTAAACAAGTGCAAGTTAAATACATGGCAAAAGATTTTGCTACAAAACAGGATGTAAGGTGGTGTGCTGGTTGCGGTGATTATTCTATTCTTGCACAAGTTCATAGAACTTTTCCTGAATTGATTGGAATTAAAAAAGAAAATATAGTATGGGTATCAGGAATCGGATGCTCATCCCGTTTTCCATATTACATGAATACTTATGGTTTTCATGGAATCCATGGAAGAGCTCCTGCAATTGCCACAGGAGTTAAGGTTGCAAGACCAGATCTTTCTGTTTGGGTAGCTACAGGAGATGGAGATCTTTTAAGCATCGGTGGAAATCATTTTATACATGCCTGCAGAAAAAATATTGATCTTAAAATTCTACTTTTCAACAATAGGATTTATGGATTGACAAAGGGACAATATTCTCCGACATCCGAACAAGGTAAACAAACAAAAACCACACCTTATGGAAGTGTTGATTATCCTTTTAATCCAATCTCGCTTGCAATTGGTGCTGATGCAACATTTGTTGCAAGGGCAGTTGACAGAGATGCAAAACATTTACAAGCAATGCTTAAAAGAGCAGCAGATCATAAAGGAACAGCCTTCATCGAAATCTTTCAGAACTGCGTGATATTTAATGATGGTGCTTTTGATGATATAACAGATAAAAAAGTAAAAGACGAAAAGCTTCTTGTTCTTGAACATAACAAACCAATGATCTTTGGAGCTAATAAGGATAAAGGAATAACGCTCGATGGATTGAAACCAGTTGTTATAAATCTAAATGATGGAAAACATACAATAGACGAAGTTCTGATTCATGATGAATTTGATGATAATCCGGCAAGAGCTGGAATACTTATCAACCTGGATAAGAATCCGAATATGCCAACACCCATCGGAATCTTCAGGCAAATATTAAAACCAACTTATGATGCAGGTGTTGAAGAACAGATAAAACAGGTGACAGCTAAAAAGGGAGAAGGAGACTTAGAGAAAGTTTTATTTAGCGGTAATACCTGGATTGTGAATTAGAAACTACTTCTGTGTTCAGGTCTCCCCCATACCTAACACTTAAGGAAGTAAAGCCCTTGATCGCAAGATCAATGGGCTTTTTTATTTTTTACCTCTCCCTTTGTCCCTCTCCTTGCTAAGGAGAGGGAACGGGTGAGGTTAATTTTTCTCACACCACCTCCACAATTCTTTTTCCTTCTTCTGTTAAACTATAAAGCCTGCCTAAGTTAAATAAACTTCGGCAGGTAAACTGGTATTCGTGCCTGACGGTTTACATACTATAGGTATGCAAGGCTGAGTCGAATTTTCTTTCCTGCCTTGGCGGCAGACAGGGCGAGGTAGGTTTTGTCGCCTATAGATTAATAAACTTCAGAAAGTAAACACTTTATCAGCTTCAACAGACCATTGAGCAAGTTCGCTCATACTGCTTCGTTCACATCCTTCAATGTACTGCAATGTTGATAGTCCTCGTGCATCAATACATCCGCCGCAAAGTTTTACTTTTCCGCCTTTATTGGTTATGCTTTTTAACATTCTCTCGATGTTATAGTAACCTTGCGGAGTGTTTTGATTTGTTAGTGCACCGGTAACAGCATCTGCCATTAAAAATATCAACACTTCTGTTTCACTGTGCTCTTTCAGCAGAGTCATTGCAAGCCGCATTGCATTATAAAATTTTTCCGTTCCGTACGGTGCATCGTTAATAATTATTAAAATTTTCATTGAAGATTCCATTCTCTAATTAGAGTTTTCTGCTATTCTAAAGATATTAAAAATTGAGTTTACGACTATGTATTTTATCAGAAAATGTTTAGTTTTAATAAACCTTAGTATGTAATCTGCAATAACCTAAATATTCGCCTCACCTTATTCTTACTGATCTAAGGTTGTATCTATTCTCATAATAAATATATGAGCTTAACAATACTTAATTAATAATTTTTCAAACAACTTAAGGAGGTCTGTAATGTCTCATTATCAAAATCCTTTCCGGGGAAATCTTTTCATTCTTCTTTCTGCAGTTCTACTTTTAGGGAATCTGATATCAGTAAATGCACAGGAAAAGTCACTCTATGAGCGTCTTGGTGGTGTAAAACCAATTTCATTAGTTGTTGATGATTTTATTGACCGTCTTGTTGCAAACGACATTTTGAATGAAAATCCAATGATAAACGCCGGTCGTGAGCATTCACCGGCAGCTTACCTGAAATTCCAGGTAACGAATCTCGTTTGCCAGGTAACGGGTGGTCCCTGTGTTTATACAGGACTTGGGATGAAAGAATCTCACGTACATATGAACATCACGGAAAATGAATGGCAGGTGATGAGGGATGAGTTCAAGAAAACACTCGACAAGTTTCAGGTTCCTGAAAAAGAACAGAAGGAGTTGTTCGATATTATAGAGAGTACGAAAAAAGATATTGTTATGGTAAAATAGTAAGAGGAATATTTCCTGGGAGACTGTGTACAGCGATTCCGGATGATTTTCAATAAAAGGAAAAATTAAATGAAAACCATTTCGCCTGTGACAAGACGCCGAATTGATATACAGGGATTTACAGATGTTGACGAAAATTTGCTAAAACAAACAGCGAGTTGGCTTAGATTTGCCCTCGCTTAGTGTACAATCTTGGCAGGATTAGGTACTGCCTTGGCGTCGTACACAATCTTATATTTTTTGGTCTCCATAGTTGCACTGGTGC
>MHAF01000073.1:1796-2104 GCA_001802865.1 Ignavibacteria bacterium RBG_16_34_14 | reverse complement strand
ACAGGTACACCTACTTTACCCAAACGAGGTGCACCGAACCGTTTTGCCTGTGGCCTGGAATCGATATGGTTGATAGTCACTGCTATTATGTTTCAGTCTGGTAATGATACGGCTGGATATATCCTGGGTGCCTCACTTACTTTTGAGTCTGTCTCAAAACTGTCATTCCGAACTTGTTTTGGAATCTTTGGATTTGATTTTAAGCAAAATTTAGAACCTGAAACGAGTTCAGGTTGACAAATTAAGACTTTTTAAACAGCCTCTTACTTTTGTTGGACTACTTGTTAGCACTATTGATTTTTGTATTC
>MHAF01000073.1:0-1623 GCA_001802865.1 Ignavibacteria bacterium RBG_16_34_14 | reverse complement strand
AAAAGATATTGTTATGGTAAAATAGTAAGAGGAATATTTTCTGGGAGACTGTGTACAACGATTCCGGATGATTATATTGTTAAAGTTGAGTTAAATACTAAAGCCAAGGAAAGCGCTTGCCACCAGCACTATGATTGCGAACACCAGGCATATCTCACAAAGTGCTTTTCGTTTTGCCCTAAGTGTAAAAAATTCTTTCTCATTTGCTTCATCCGGTTTCGCAGTCGGTGAAAATTTACCAAAGAGCTCTCTTAACCGGGGATTGATCCGGTAAAAAATTCTTAACATAATTACTACCATTCCGGATACGGCTATTAGCTTTACCGTAAGTGCTGTTATAGCAACTAAGTGCATTTCCTTAATTGTTCCCTGAAATAAATAGTAATTAAATGGCATCGCAATGCCGCTAATTATAAGAGTAATAATAAAAGTAATGCAGTATGGCGCGTTTCCCTGCAAAGTGTCTTCAACAACTTTATCCAGTTCATAGTGAAGTTTTGGTCCGTACTGTCCTCTATTCAAAACAAGTGCACGGTTATAGAATGGTGCTGCCGCACAGCCGACAAGTGCAATATTATGAAGTGCAAGCAATACAGAGTGAATAATCTGTTCTGTCATTTGTGTATCCTTTACATGTTTAAAATATTATTTTTTTCAGTCAGTTATTATTTTCCTCTACAATCTCTATCTCTTCCTCCGTTAAGCCGTAAAGTTGGTAAACAAGCTGATCTATTTGTTTATCTGTTGCTTCTATCTGGCGTTGGAGTGCTGTTTTTTCCTGGGGAGTTTTGGAATTATCCAAAGAATGAAAAAGTTTTATAATTGAATCTACATTTTGAACTAACTTAGTAACTAATAAATTGTTAGAACTATTGATTTTCGTGACTGGTGTCTTTTTTAAATCTGATACTAAGACTTTTGGGAAAAGTCCTTTTTGCGATTTTGGATTGATTTTACGATGAAACCAGGAAATTAAATATGAATTCAAAATGCCCAATAAATAAAATGGATGATAAGCTTCATTGTTGCATTTAATTGAAATTACATCCCGAAAGAAAGGATTGATAAATTCAAGCCTTACCTGTGTTTCATTATATAAACCAGATTTATAAGAAGAGATGTTCCTTTCGAAACGCTCAATTAGATCTGAGATTATGGCTGGTGCTGACATTAAAACCCAAGTTTTAATTAAAAATTAAGTTAAGAACAAAACTAAAACAAATATTTTCTTAATGAAATTAATAAATAAAAAAAACCGTCCTTCAAAATTTATTAAAAGACGGTTTATCATATAAAAAATAAAATCTTTATTTCCCTTACAATTGGTCAATCATTAGTATTTGACAATAGCTAAGAGCTTTTATAATTTTACTCATAGTTCGTCAAACAAAAGATTCCTTCTGAAGAAATAAAAATTGAAACAATTTGTACCATAATAATGTAAATACTCAAATATGAGCAAAGAATTATTAGAATTAGTTGATGTAACTGTTCGTTTCGCAGGTGATTCCGGTGACGGAATGCAGTTAACAGGTTCTCAGTTTACAAGTACAACCGCAATAGTAGGAAATGATCTGAGCACATTGCCTGATTATCCTGCTGAGATTCGTGCACCTGCCGGGA
>MHAF01000072.1 GCA_001802865.1 Ignavibacteria bacterium RBG_16_34_14 | reverse complement strand
AACGGCCGTGTATAAATCGATTGTCAAATCATAGTATAAATCATCACGATCAATTTCATAAAAAGGATGTTTCTCAATTTTTATCGTTAGGTATAAGTCGCCTTTCCCGTTCCCACTTTTTGATGAACCTCCTTGCTCTTTTATTCTTAACTTATCGCCATCTTTTGTCCCTGGATTAATTTTTATTCTTAGTTTTTTACCATCGATTGAAATTTCTTTGCTTGTACCTTTGTATGCTTCTTCAAGTGAAATGTATAAAGTTGCTTCATAGTCCTGTCCTTTTTCTTTGTGCATTTGAGATCCGAAGAAGTCTGATCCGGATCCACTTCCTCTGTTGCCAAAAAAGTTTTCAAAAAAATCTGAGAAGCCGCTGGTTCTGCCAAATAAATCTTCGAAGTCACCGGAATACTCGAATGTAGTTCCCCCTCTTCTTCCACCTCCGAATTGAGAGAAGAAATCTTCAAATCCACCACCGCTTGTTTGATACTGATTCCAGTTAGATCCAAGTGCATCGTACTTTTTTCTTTTTTCAGGATCACTCAAAACCTCATGTGCCTCAGTAATTTCTTTAAACTTTTCTTCGGCAGCTTTATTGTTTGGATTCTTGTCTGGATGATATTTCACCGCAAGCTTCCTGAAAGCTTTACTTATTTCACCTTTCGTTGCTGTCTTTTCGACACCAAGTACTTTGTAGTAATCCTTGAATTCCATATTCTAAACGTAAAAAATATTTTTTCGATTGCATATTAAAATAAAAAGGGTGATTGTAAATCACCCTTCCGGTTATGGTTTTAGCATTGCTCTTAGTTAACTTTTATTTCAATCTCTTTTGGTTTTACTTCATCTGCTTTCGGGATAGAGATTGTAAGTTGACCATCTTTGAATTCAGCTTTGATTTTATCTTCCTTAATTTCTTTTGGAAGATTGAAAGATCTGTAGTACTTACCATAAGTTCTTTCAACACGGTGGCACTTTGCATCCTTCGATTCTTGCTCTTGAACTCTCTCTCCACTGATACTTAATTGACCATCAGTGAAGGAAATTTTCACATCATCTTTTTTCATACCTGGCAGATCTGCTTTGATGATGTAATTTTCTTTATCTTCGTAAATGTCCGTTAGAGGCATCCAAACGGCATTCTCATAACCATTTTCAGAATCATCTTTTTTTGAAAGACCAAATCGGTCCTCAAAACTTCTGAACATTCTATTAAATTCCCTTTCAACGTTTAAAAGGTCGCGTACCGGGTTAAATCTAATAATAGCCATTTTATTACTCCTTTAATTATTTAGTAATGTATTTTATTGCTCTTATTTTCAAGACTACAAAAACAATCATCGTGCCGAATAAACTAAATTACCACAACTTATTATAATATAAAGAGTTAAAGAGATTTTCTATTTCTTAATAGTTTGAAACCATTCTGGCAGATAGTATGAATAATATAAAAAATACATAGCTAAATGATAGTTTTTGTATGACAATATTGCATATGGCTTTGATTACCTTTTCTCCAGTGCTTCTTGGTCCCTAATTGTTAATATTCCTAAAAATAGCTATGTTTTGAGCCCGCTTTTAATATTTTATTCTGTATGGAGTTGAAATCAAAGAAGATACAATAATAGCACTAGCAACGCCCCCTGGTGTCGGACCCATTTCGGTTATTAGGTTAAGTGGGCCCAATTCAATTACCGCAATTGATAAAGTATTTTCTGGGAAAGTGAAAATTACTGAAGCAAAGTCCCACACTGTTCATTATGGTAATATTTTAGAAAATGATGAGATTATAGATGATGTGTTAATATCCGTATTTAGGGCTCCAAACTCATATACTGCTGAAGATAGTATTGAGATTAACTCCCACGGAAGTCCTTTAATTGTTCAAAAAATCATCTCTTTGTTAATAAACAATACGGATGTTCGCCTTGCAGAACCCGGTGAATTTACAAAAAGGGCCTTTCTCAATAATAAAATTGATCTATCCCAAGCAGAGGCAATTGCAGATATTATCAATTCAAGAACTTCAGTTTCATTAAGAGGTGCCAGAAACCAGCTAGATGGTTTGTTATCATCAAAAGTCCATTTATTAAGGAAGAAATTAGTTGATTTATCCTCATTTATTGAATTAGAACTAGATTTTGCTGAAGAAGATATTGAATTTGTTCGAAGAATTGATCTAACCGAGAGAATTGATGAGATTTTAGTCGAAATTGCAAATTTATTAGATTCTTATTCATTTGGGAAAGTTGTTCGTGATGGTATAAATGTGGCTATTGTAGGGGAACCAAATGTCGGAAAATCTTCATTATTAAATCACCTACTTAGAGAATCACGAGCAATCGTAAGTGAAATTCCCGGGACTACAAGAGACACTATACGAGAGGAAATTTCAATAGAAGGAATTTTATTAAAGCTTTATGATACAGCCGGTATTAGGTTGTCAAACGACGAGATAGAAAAAGAAGGAGTGAAGCGTTCCAGAGAGGCTGTTCAAAATGCAGATCTAATATTATTTGTGGGTGATGTGAATGTTGGATTTTCTGATTCTTTAAGCACTGAACTTCGCGAATTAAATCCATCGGTAAAAATCTTCAAGATACTGAATAAAACCGATTTAGGAGCTAAAGAAAAATTCTTGGAAGATTTTAAAATATCAGTCAAAACCGGTAATGGAATGAATCAATTTATTGAAGGGTTGAAAAAGGCAGCTTTTCAAGATGGAGCATATACTGAGAAAGATGCAATAGTAACAAATGTTAGACATTTTAATTGTTTGATAAAAGCGAAGGAAAATTTAATGAGAGCTGTCGAAACCCTTTCTAAGAATATGAGTGGTGAGTTTTTGGCAAGTGATCTACGTGCTGCTGAAATTGCCTTAGCTGAGATTATCGGGGAGGTAACTCCTGAGGAGATACTAAATAATATTTTTTCAAAATTTTGTATTGGGAAATGATAGTTTCACGTGAAATTGAATGAAGTTTCTTGGACAATCATTGGTTATCAATGTAAGTTTCACGTGAAAGTGTTTATAAAACAATAAGTTATGAATATAAATTCGTTTGACATAATAATAATTGGAGGTGGGCATGCTGGCATTGAGGCTGCTGCCTCTGCTGCCCGTATGGGCTGTTCCGTTGCTTTGTTGACTATGGATAGAAACGCACTTGGTAGGATGTCATGTAATCCGGCAATTGGAGGAACAGCTAAAGGTCATCTTGTGAGAGAAATTGATGCGCTTGGTGGGCTGATGGGCAAAGTAGCTGATGCTACGGGAATTCAGTTCAGGATGCTCAATATATCCAAAGGACCAGCTGTGTGGTCACCGAGGTGTCAATCTGATAGAAAGTTGTATTCTGAAATTGCGGTAGAATTAATTTCGTCCATTGAAAACATCAAAATAATTGAGGATTCTGTTTCTGAAATTGTAATTGAAAATGGAATAGTTAGTGGAATCCGGACACCTTCTGAAGAAGAAATTCTAGCGAAGGCTGTTGTTCTATCCGCAGGTACTTTTATGAATGCGATTATGCATACTGGCTTGAATGCAACCAGTGGTGGAAGATATGGTGAGAAACCTTCTGTTGGTATTACAGAAGGATTAGTAAAACATGGCTTTATTTCAGGCAGATTAAAAACTGGGACACCACCAAGACTAAAAAAGCAATCAATTGATTTTTCTATTTTAGATGAACAGCCTGGAGACAAAAATCCTAAACCATTCTCCCACTTCACAAACCTTGACGACTTCCCTGCTCTTCCTCAGGTAAGTTGTCACATCACATATACTGATTCGGAAGTTCACAAAATTTTGGAGAAGGGTTTTGACAGATCACCAATGTTTACAGGATTGATTAGCGGAGTCGGTCCAAGGTACTGTCCGTCAATTGAGGATAAAGTAGTAAGATTTTCGGATAAAGGAAAACATCAGCTCTTTCTTGAGCCCGAAGGACTTGATAGTGACCAGATTTATGTGAATGGTTTTTCAACATCCCTTCCGGTAGAGATTCAATTGGAAGCTTTACATAAAATCAAAGGTCTTGAAGAGGCAGAGATGATTCGTCCTGGATATGCTGTTGAGTATGATTTCTTTCCTCCACATCAGGTTGATTCAAGTCTCGAAACCAAATTAGTTAAAGGATTGTACTTCGCTGGTCAAATTAATGGAACATCAGGTTATGAAGAGGCAGCAGCGCAGGGACTAATTGCGGGAATTAATGCTGCTTTAAAAATTCAAGGAAGAAAAGAATTTGTTTTAAAAAGAAGTGAAGCTTATATCGGTGTTTTGATTGATGATCTTGTTACCAAATCTACTGATGAACCTTATCGAATGTTTACATCGCGAGCTGAGCATAGGTTGCTTTTAAGGCAGGATAATGCGGACAGAAGACTGATGAAATATGGAAGAGAGTTTGGCTTAGTTAGCTTTGAGGATGCAGAGAGAGTTTGTGATAGAGAACATAAAATATTCACAGGGATAAAAGCATGCAGAAGTCTAAAACTCAATGCAAAAAAAGTTAATAGTTTTTTAGAAGGTAAAGGTTCATCACTAATAGATTCCACTGAAACAATAGCTAATCTTTGCAGAAGACCAGAGTTGTCATTATCAGAATTGCTTAACCTGGATGGTCTTTCTGAAAATTCTAACATCAGTTCATTGCTTAAGGACGAATTGGCAATGCAACAGGTTGAAATTGATTTAAAGTATGAAGGTTACTTAAAGCGACAGGAAGAAATGATTGCTAAACTGGAAAAGTATGAAGATCATTTAATTCCTTTAACATTAAACTATCTGGAAATAAGATCATTGTCTGCGGAGAGTAAAGAAAAACTGCAAAGGTATAAACCCAGATCAATCGGTCAGGCTTCCCGTATATCTGGTGTGACGCCTTCTGATATTTCTGTTTTATTGATATATTTGAAGAGATAATTTTTACTTTTTTATGGCCGATAAACAGGACCAGTACCTAAAAGAACTTAACGTATTCTGCTGGGAAAATGGTTTTAACCCAGAACCTACCAGAACGGAACGACTTGCCTATTTCGCTCAACTTGTTGTTGATAAAAACAAAAAGATAAACCTTATTTCAAAGCGTGATATAGATTCAATTGTTGAGAAGCACATTTTTATTTCTGCATATATATCCAAATATCTTCCAGAGAAGGTGACTAAGTTTCTGGATATTGGTACCGGTGGCGGATTTCCTGGTATACCGCTTGCAATTATGAGACCCGACATCAGAGGCGTTTTAGCTGATTCCACGCTGAAGAAAGTTGAAGCAGTTAAAGATTTTATTGATAAGCTAAAACTCAGCAATGTCATCGCGGAGAATCATCGTGTTGAAAGCGAAGAATTTATAAGCAGGCATGGAAATTCATTTGATTTGATTGTTAGCAGAGCAACAGTTCCACTGATTATACTTTTTAGATATGCCATTCCTTTGATAAAGGAGAAAGCGTTTCTTTTTGCTATGAAGGGAGGAGATCTTTCAGAAGAATTTTCGAAAGCGGAACTCAAGTACAAATCTTATATTAAAAAATCTACTGTTTATGATCTTCATTATAAACCGACGAATATCAGAAACCAGAAAGGCAAGAAATTAGTACTTCTTGAGCTTCAAAAATAATTTAATTTGTAAAGTTTGATATTAAACTATATCGGGGTTCAATTAATTTGAGCCCTTTTTTATTCCCAAATGAAATCTGAAATATTAAAGAGAATCAATAATATTGGCTGCTTTGATGAGGTCATAACAAAGTTACTTCAGCCGAATCATCATAATAATATTCTGTTCTGCTCACCGCTTTACGGAGTGTCCAAATCAATTCTTATGCTGCGGCTTAGCGAAACGGAAAATCAAATTCTTCTGCTTTTACCCGATTCAAAAAGTGCTGAAGAAATATTTGTTGAGTTAATTTTACTTGGCCATGAAGAACACTTAGTTCTTTTAACAGACTTTGCTCGCGAATCGGTTCAAGAGAAGTTGACTAAAATCTCACGAATAAAAAAGTTTATTCTGATCTCAAACTATGAACTGCTGGCACTAAAGCTTCCTGCAAAAGAGCAAGTTGAGAAAACCACAACCATCCTTCGAACTGGTGGTAAAATCAATTATGATGAATTGCTTGAATATTTAAACTTGCTGAACTATCAAAAGGATAACTTTGTTGAAGCACCGGGTGAATTTTCTGTGCGCGGTTCAATAATTGATTTCTGGTCTTATAGTGAGCATAACCCCGCTAGGGTAGAATTCGATGGCAACTTTCTTGAATCAATTCGTTTTTTTGATCCTGAAAGTCAACGTTCAATTGAAAAATCAGAGAGCGTGTCGCTGGCGGGTTCAATAGGACAAGAGGAAGAGTTAACTTCTGACATCTTTGACTACTTGGAGAATTCATTAATTATTGCCTCATCATTCGAACTACAGAACAGAACTTTTAAATCGAAAAGTTTTGGTATGGCTGAAGATATAGAGGAGAAGGAAAGTGATCCGAATGCGAACGTTTCTTCTGATGAAGATTTT
>MHAF01000071.1 GCA_001802865.1 Ignavibacteria bacterium RBG_16_34_14 | reverse complement strand
TCGGAATCATAATTGGGACTTATTCATCAATATTTGTTGCGAGCTGTCTCGTTTATGAATATGCAAGCAGAGCTAAGAAAAAAATACAATTTTAAAATAACTCAATGTGTTGGTGTAAGTGAGGCTCACTTTAAAAGGTGAGCCTTATTTTTTTTATAGAGAATAAATGCCTCCAGATATCACGCAATTAATTAAAACTCTTAAAAGGGAAAAGGCAGATTATATCCCAATTGTTGAGCTTGGTATTCATCCCAAAATAAAAGAAAGATTTCTAAGTAAATCTATCCTCAATCTAAAAGATGAAGTAGAATTCTGGTACAATGCCGGATATGACTATATAAAGCTCCAGCCGATTTTTAATTTTGATCCAAATAAAATTGTTAGTGAAGATAAACCTGATTCAACAAGAAAATGGGCTTCTGAAGGTGAAGGTTTAATTAAAAGTTTTGATGATTTTGAAAAATTTCATTTCCCAAAAGTAGAAGAAATAAATTACTCCAACTTCGAAAGAATAAAAGAATATCTACCTGAAGGAATGGGAGTTATAGGGCAGTACGGAGATATTTTTACAATGACATGGGAAATGATGGGATTTGAAACTTTTTCACTTGCACTCTTTGAAAATCCGACGCTTGTTAAATTGCTCAATGAAAAGATTGGACAGCTTATACTAAGTATGTTCGAATATTTTGCACAAAGTGATGTTGTAGATGTTATCTGGTACAGCGACGATATTGCTTACCAGAGCAGTTTAATGATTTCTCCTGCTGACCTCGATAAATATTTTTTCCCATGGCTTAAAAAAATTGGTGAGCTTGCGAAAAAATGTAACAAACCTTTCATCTATCATTCTGATGGAATACTTTACAGCGTAATGGATAAAATTATTGATTGCGGTGTAGATGCACTTCATCCTATTGAACCAAAAGCGATGGATATTTCTGAAGTGAAGGGAAGATATGGGAAGAAGCTTTGCCTCATTGGTAATGTTGATGTTGATTTGCTTTGCAGAGGAAGAGAAGATGAAATCCGGACCCAGGTTTTATACAATATTGAAAAGGTAGGATTTAATGGCGGCTATTGTGTCGGATCGGGAAACAGCATACCGGATTATGTTAAATATGAAAATTACATTGCAATGATTGAAACTGTAAAAGAATTTAATCTTAGAAGAACATAAGCTGGTATTAAGGGAGATTACATTATTAATGGTTGGTGCTTCACTCCAAGCTTCAGTGTAATCTCATCAGTTATAATATCATCGGCAAAGCTGTCTCTCGTAAAAACAAATGCAATTTCTTTTTTGGTTGAATCACCGCGTATTATCCCACCGTGAGAATAAGTGAAGCTGTTTTGCTGGGGAGAGTTAGGATAAGATTGCCCGACAGAAGCAGAATAAAATAATTGAAGGAAAAGAAATGATAGTAAAATAATTAAGAGAAATTTCAAATAACAACATCCTTTATTTTGGAAATTTCAAATCCATTTCCATTCTTTATTATCCCAGTTATTCATCTGCGTATTACTAAAAACCGGTTCGATAAACAAATGGATTTTATTTACAATTTTTGCAAAACTCTTTTCGGTGCTTAATTTGCTTCTTTCAATAAATGCTACCCAGAACTTCTGGAGCTGCTCATAAGTTTTAAACTTATCTCCAAAAATCTCTTTTCGCAATTCTATCTCTGTTGATCGATGATTAAATGTTGTCAACAGAGCATCTTTCAACAAATCTTTTTTGAAATTATAATTTTCAGCAAAGAAATATATATCATAAAAGTCTTTCATCCGGCTTGTTTCAAGTTGAAAAGAAACAATTGTTTCAAACTTTTCTGCAATAGCACTTTCAACTGAATAAACTTTTATACGTGGTGCGGGAAAATCGAGCATAGTTGGAAAATCAATATCAATTGGACCACTTGTAATTTTATCACCAAATCCAATATCAAGCTGAACTCTTTCTCTTGAGTTCTCAAGATAACAATTAAACTTAACTCTTACTCCTTTATAATCTCCATCATCATCAATATACTCAGTGTCAATCTCTGAAATATCAAATCTCAATCCGTCATTATATTTTATTTTTAGAATATCCTTAACAATTTCTGCAATCTCATCTTTTTTATTAGATATTGCTGAGCCAAGAAAATCAATATCCTTCGTAGGACGTGACCTGCTTATATCGTGAGCAACAAAAAGAAGCGCACCTTTAAGAATCAAATTATCAGCAAATTTTGATTTGGAAAGGCGGTAAAGAAAACGTTCCTGTATAAACTGGCGAAATACACTCTGAAATTCTTTCCCGGATTGAGAGGAATAGTTTCTTAATCTTTCTTTAACAGATGCAGCAAGATTTTTTATATCCTTTGCCATAGTCTTTGCTTATCATTTTTCTTTAAGAAAGAATTGCTTTAACCATTGGTTCAACTTTTTTCTTTACATCGCAAATCTCAGCATATTCAAGAAGTTTGGGAATATTTCTTTCTTTACGATTCTTCAGATACTCTTTCAGAGATTCAACGGCTATATCTTCCCCGATTTTATTTATATAACGAAAAAGATCGCCGATGGTTTTTTCTTTACAATATATTCTAATAATTCCGCTTTTCGTTTCAATTACTTCAATTCCACTTTCATAGTATTTATTTGGAAAGAAATACACTTGTACAGGTGGGTAATCAAGTTTGAAATTAGGCGTATTATGAGGAACTGCTACAGTAATGTATGAAGGTTTAAAAGTTGTCAGTTCAAAATAATCAGCAGCAGAAGTAAGACAGATAACGGCTTTCTTGTGAGAATTGCACACGTCGGCAAAACTCCCGTGTTCATCCCAGGGATAATTCACCAGTTTGTAAAGTCCGGGTTTTACTTTTTCTATTATTCCCTCTGAAACTGCCTTAGCTATTTTTCTGGAATGAATTTTTTGGTTACGGAGTTCTTTCATTCTTGCGTAACCCTTATATTTTTCGAATATTTTGATAATTTCTTTCATAATTGTTTGGATCGTTTCTTAGGCAAATATACGAAATATGCCTAAGATTTGATCCATTTTTTATGGTTCGTTTTTACTGTCAATTGATACAATTGGCAGTAGAATAGAACCGAATCGTTTTCAAGGTAATTGTGAAGAATCTACTTTGTAATCGAACCATTATTCTTACCGTTGCCATTGGATTCCAATTCATCCAGAACATCCTTTAACCCATCAATAACAGATTCAGGTTCTGTGTTTGCTTCGCTTGCTAAAACCTGCGGATCAATCAGATCGTCAACATCTTTAAGACTTTCATCTTTAAGCGCACGATATATCAAGCTTGTAATCTCTTTCCTGTATTTGCTTCAGACTGAACTTCCTGAATCTTCCCGTCTGATCGCCGGGCAAGCCTTCCTCACCTAAATCTTTTCTCTAACTTGCCCCGTTTGGGTTTTCACCGTAACATTTTTCAAATTCTTCAAAGTGCTGCTTTGTAAGAGGACGATCTTTTTTAGCAGAATCACCGCGTATTATACCACCGTGAGAATAAGTGAAGCTATTTTGCTGGGGAGAGTTAGGATAAGATTTTGTTTGCCCGACAGAAGCAGAATAAAATAATTGAAGGAAAAGAGTGGGATTAAAATATTTAAGAAATATCTCATTACAAATAATTTTGGTTAATATTCTGGAAGAATACTAAATGTTTTGCTTTCACAGATTCAACAATAAACTTCTTCATTTATTTCTTATACGCTCTTGAATTCCCTTTTTTAATTCTTTAAGTATATTTAAGTAATATTCAAAGTGAATATCGTCTTTCATAGTATGACCCCTCATCATATCCTCAACCAATCTGTATCGTTCTCTTTTTCCTGTTTCTTTATCCAGAATATTTAACACATAATCTAAGGTTTTTTTCTTAAAAACAGCAGCTATATCTCTTCCTAATAAACGAGCACCTGTTAACGAAAAATCAAATTCCTCATCAACAAGATCAACTTCATCT
This sequence comes from Ignavibacteria bacterium RBG_16_34_14, assembly GCA_001802865.1. Lineage (GTDB taxonomy): Bacteria > Bacteroidota > Ignavibacteria > Ignavibacteriales > Ignavibacteriaceae > RBG-16-34-14. Next base: position 1,808 of record MHAF01000071.1, on the reverse strand, counting down.
TCGTAAAGTCTTTTTATATTACCTGCTTCGATATAGGATTCCGTCAGGAAAACCAAATCCGATGCATCCCTCGAACGCTCGGGATAGCATTCATTCCAAGATATGATTTTTAGCAAAGCTAATGATTGAGGAGTTGAAAAATTGACAATCAGATCAGGATTGTTCTTAACATTTACAAGATAAGAATTTTCATAAGCCTCTTCAAATCCTAGAGCTGTAAATTCTTTATTATCTTTTGGCCATTTGAAGGTACCATCTTCAGATACGATCTTACCAAAAGGGACTATATCAACCGGATAAACTTCATCATAAAATAAACGGTGTCCAACCTTGGGATCAAGAGAGTATTTTTTATTTTTAAGGAGTGATGAAAAAAGAGATTCAACCATTTTCCAGTCATTTACCCGAATCCCAAAATCAATATCATTTGTCGCCCGGAAAATTTTTTTTCCATAAATGTATTCGAGAATTATATCTCTGGCGGTTGCTCCTACGATAAAAAATGGAATATCATTGGCATCAGCTGCTTCTTTGATTGAAGAAATGATTTCTAAACGGTATCTGTCAATCTTCCCGGATATATCGAATGACTTCTTTGTCATAAACTAATTTGGCAGTTTCAACATTCCTGTTATCCCCTGTTGCGAGAAGATCTGCATATATAAGTATAGGATTTACTAAATTATTTTTTGCCATAGTATCATTAAAGTTCCAGAATTTTTTTAATACTTCTACATTTCCTTGTGGATCTTTCTTAAGCTTTAATTGAAGCAATAGTTTACCATAATTTTCTTCTATATATATAGTATGGTTTTGCGGTTTAAGATATTTCGTAAGTAAAGCTGCAGCAGTTTCCCCGCCATATAGACCTTTTGCGTTAGTTAAATCCTGGTGTTTCCACCAATCCATATTATCAGTTCTGTATTTGCCAAGCAATAATTTGGGTCTTAACAGTTCCGCATAAAGATTGACCCATCTATTTAATAATTCTTTCTTGTTTTTGATTCTTCTTCCCTGTTTACCCATATCTACCAAATAACCGAGTTTTTTTAAATCCTTAACAACTAAGGTAACTGCGCCATTGGCAATCATCGCTTTTTCTGCCATCATTCTGTATGGTTTTTTTTCCAAACCCGGATTACAGATCAAAGCATATATAAGCTGTAAACCTGCTGGCTGAAATGCTCTAATAGGTTTTTCTTTTCCGAATATTTCTTCAGCTTTATTTCCCTTTATAAAAAGAAAAAGATTAGGTAGATTTATAAATGCATTCCCAGCAGTATCCAGGAACTGCATATTCATGTCTTTTAATCTCTCAGCCACCTGCGGCGTTACGTAATGAGTAATTAACAATTCATTTTCACCTTTAGTTAGCTCTTTTATTTGATGAACCACAGCACCGAGTGTCTGATTAGTAACATTTGCTTTTAATTCAGCATAAAGATTTACTTTAAGCTTTGGAATCTTAATTCGTGCATCCACAATCTTGTTCTTTTGAAGCTTAACTTCCTGTTTTATTTCAACAGCAAGACCAGTAAGTTTTTCAAACTGTTCTACTGCTTTAGCTAATATTTCTTTTTCTGTTTTTCTCATATTGCACTTTGTACACTATTTTAGCTTGTACACTAACTGTGAACATAGAAGAATAGTGTACAAATGTCAAGGAGAAGCAATATTTTTGTGATGATGAAGATGACGATGATGAAGAAGGATGACGATGATGAAGAAGGATGACGATAATGAAGAAGGATGACGATAATGAAGAAGATGATGATAATGAAGAAGATGATGAAGCTTCTTTGAAAAGG
>MHAF01000070.1 GCA_001802865.1 Ignavibacteria bacterium RBG_16_34_14 | reverse complement strand
AAAGTTCTTGCAATATAAAAAGCAGAAAGAATATCATTAACATAAAGAGGAATATCAAACTCACCCTTACTTGTTTTTGCTTTCTTTTTCCTATGGTCGAAATAGGCGGAGAAATCGCGGCTGAAGCTTCCTTCCCGGATATGCTGCTCGAACCGCCAGGGGAAAAGCCCTTCAACATCAAGATAAGTTTCATAACGGTCCCTTACTTTATATATCCAATCGAAACTCGGAACTGTGTTAACTTCAAATACAATAAGATGTGCATTCCTTCCGGAAATCCTTTTGATCTTTTGTACCTGCATAGTGGCAATGCCTGCAGTAACAAAACCATACTTAACATCAAAAGTTAATTTTTCACCCTCTTTAAAAGCTTTATTTCCAATCTTCCGGAAATTATCCTGAGCAATAAGATCAATTCCTGCAAGTATTGAGGATAAAATAAAAGCTGTTAAAAGGATAAAAGCTTTATGCAAAATCATTTAATTTCTCCGTTATTAGTAATCAACTTATAAATTTTTTCAATTTCAGCAAACACATTCATTACATTAATACTACTCATACAACTAAGATCATTGCACTGTTCCCTGTCACAATTTTCGCAATCAATTTCCGGAATAAAAACTATTGCTTTTTGTGTATAAGGGCCCCATCTTTTTGCGGAACAAGCTAAAATTTTGGGATAAAATCCAATTGTGTATTTATTTAATGCAGCAGCTATATGAATTGGTCCTGTTGAATTTGAAACAAAGATCCCAGATAAATTAATTAAGCTGATCATTTCAGATAGAGAGAATTTTCCTGCCAAATTATTTATCCTGTTATTCAGAACAAGCTTCTCGCAAAGCTCTCTTTCGTTTCTGCTGCCGGTAATAATAATCTGAAAGCCGGTTTTATCATTTACAAGATGTATCAGTTCTTTAAATTTTTCAATCGGTAAATCTATTGAACTGCCAAGACTGCCGGGATGGAAAATTATTATTGGCTTTACAGGATCAATACTATTTTCCTTTAATTCCCGCTTTATTTTTTTATCACTTTCTGGATTGATATAAATATTAAATCTTACATTAGCCGGATTAACTCTTTCATCAATATTAAATTTTCTTAAGAGATTGACATTGAACTCAAGCTCATGTCTTTCAGCATATTTTCTGTGCTCATAAACTTTTTCATTAAAAAGAATTGAGTACCATCTATAACCGGTGCCAATACGATTTTTAATTCCTGAAAGAAAAATAATAAGCGATGTTGCAAAAGTAGGATAAACAATGATGCTTGAATCAAAATTGTATTTCTTAATTTCAGCAATATTATTCTTAATACTAACTCTCCCATTTTCTTCTTTTAAAGTTAAAATATTATCTATGTAAGGATGATTTTCTACAAGTTCTCTCGTATAGTCCCTTACTAAAAAAGTAACCTTGCAGTCGGGAAAATGTTTTTTAACTATTCCTGCTAAAGGTAAAGAAAGAATAACATCACCTATTCTGTCCGTTCTTACAATTAAGAGGTTTTGAGGCTCTATAAATTTCGAAATTGTGCTTGTTAAGTCATTCCGAACTTGTTTCGGAATCTTTCGGCGAGAAAGAAGATGCTGAAACAAGTTCAGCATGACATTCTGAGAATTATATATCAAGGAGTCATTTCTTAGATACATAAGGATTATCTTTAATATAAAATCTCCACGGAAGCTCAACTGATTTTTTTATACCAATTCTTTTTGATATCTCTATTTGGCTACTTTTTAATTTTGGTCTATCAAGAATAAAAATTCGTTCTCCTGTAAGATCAATACCATAATGACCTTTTGTTATACCAAAAGCTTCGCAAACTTTTCCCGGACCATTTGTAAGATTTAATTTTTCTTTTTCAGATAATAAAATTTTGTTAAAACGATTTAAAGACATTCTTTTAATTCCGGCTAATGGTTCTACTGCACGGATTAACACTGCGGTGCCGTGATCTTTTTTACCTGTAACAACATTGCAGCAAAAATGCGCACCATAAGTAAAGTAAACATAAAAATATCCACCTTCATTAAACATAATCTCATTTCTTTTTGTTCTGCCTATAAAAGTATGTGCGGCTTCGTCAATGGAACCATCGTAAGCTTCTACCTCAACTATTTTTCCAGCAAGCATTGCTCGCCCTTCTTTCTTTACTAAAACTTTACCAAGAAGTTCTTTGGCAACTGTTAGAATATCACGGGTGTAAAAACTTTTAGGTAATTTTTTAAGCGGCTGGAGGTTCTTCACTGCTAATAATGGGGTTTGAGGTATAAAGGTATAGGGTATACAGGTATAGGTAATAATCTAAAAACCATATACCCATATACCCATATACCACATACCACTTTTCAAAGCTTAGATTTTAACTCAACTATTCGTTGAGAAAAATAATCTTCTCTTGCAGGCTCTTTCTTTTTCAGCTTTTCATAAACATTAATCGCTTCCTGAATTTCTCCCTGAGTAAGATAAATTTTGGCAAGCGTTTCAGAAACGATCATACTGCTTTCTCCCGAAAAGCGGGCTTCATTGGGTACATACTGTACCGAACTTTTTTCTTCATCTATAACCGGAATTCTTGCATGAGAGATTTTCTCAGCAAGTTCATCAAGATTATCTTCAGTCCCACCAGTGTTAGATGACCTTTTTTCATTAAGACTTTTTTCATTTTTTTCGGGAATTCGCATCGTACGAAATTCAGGTGGAGTTTTCAGATTTTTCAGACTCTCAAGTTCCCGCAAATAAAACTCGTAAGTTTCTTTGGAATGAATAAGCTGACTCCCTTTCTTATAACATTTAAGAGCTTTACTGTAATCGCCCATTTTAGAGTAAGCCTTGCCAAGGATAAAATATGGAGTTGGAAAGTCCGGGTTTTCTTTTAGACCTGCTTCAAGAATTTCAATTGCAGTTTCATAGTTGTTGTTTTCTAATTCCCAGTTTGCAACGCGGGCAAAGAGAGGTGATTTTCTGTTATACTCATGTATAAGCCTTATTTTATTTTTATATAAATCTTCAGCTTTTGCAGGCAACCTTAACCTATCTTTTTTATACCGAGATTTCGGGGCTGGTATGCATGTTTAATAGAAGTAAAAGCAACAAAAGAAAATCCTGTAAAAAACAAAATCTGAAATGGCAAAGCAGCTATCTCAACAAAATATATTGATGAAGCTATTCCTACTAAACAATAAAGAGCCATTATTACCTCAACAATAACAGACAATCCAATTTTTGTATTGAGATATTTATTCCCTGCCCAGGAATCTTTAGCATCCATTACTTTGAATTTAGGAGTTCTTACAAATTCACTTTTCCTGTTAAGAAGACCTTCAATAACAGCACGGGAGTTGTTAACTGCAAAACCCATACTTCCTGCCATAAAGAGAGGGAATAAAACTATTTTCTTTCTCCAGTCTGTTCTTATATCTTTTTGGGAATACAGATAAAATAAAAATGAACTTACAAATGCAAGAACAAAGAGAGACATTATAGCAAAGTAAACTTCATAGGAGCCGCTGTTCTTAATAAAGATTAAAGGAACATTTAATATTGCTGCCAAAAGAATAAACGGAAAAACCAAATTATTAGTTAAATGAAAAGTTGATTGGAGCTTAACTCTCAAAGGTATATTTGATTTCCATACTTTTGGAAGAATCTTCTTTGCAGTTTCAACTGCACCTTTGGTCCAGCGGAACTGCTGGTTCTTTAAAGCATTTATTTCCGAAGGAAGCTCTGCCGGAGAAGTGAAATCTTTTAAGAAGACAAACTTCCATCCATTTAGTTGTGCTCTGTAGCTTAAATCAAGATCTTCTGTAAGAGTGTCATCATTCCAGTTGCCAGCATCTAAAATACACTCCTTTTTCCAGACTCCGCCTGTTCCATTAAAGTTAATAAAGAAACCTGCTTTGTTTCTTACACTCTGCTCAATAACAAAATGCCCATCAAGGGCAAGTGCCTGGGCTTTGGTAAGCATAGAATAATCGCCATTGAGATGTTCCCATCGAGTCTGTACCATACCAATTTTAGTATCTGTAAAGAATGAAAGTGTTTTCTTTAAGAAATCTTTATGAGGAATAAAGTCCGCATCAAATATTGCTATGAATTCACCTTTGGCAGTTTTCATTGCTTCTTTTAAAGCACCTGCTTTAAATCCTTTTCGTGATCCTCTTCTGACATGATAAATATCAAAACCTTCAGCTTTTTTCTGTTCAACAACCTGGTGAACAATATTTGTAGTTTCATCAGTTGAATCATCAAGAACCTGAATTTCAAGTTTCTCTTTGGGATAATCAATCTCACAAACAGCATTTATTAATCTTTCAGCAACATACATTTCATTATAAAGCGGGAGCTGAATTGTAACTATTGAATCAGTTGATATTTCATTTTTATGAGTTGGTATTACTCCTTTATACTTTCTATGATAGTAGATCATTATAAAGCCATGACAGCCAAAAATGAATAATATAGTTAAGGAAAGAAAATAACCAATAAGTACTATATCATCCATAAATCATTTTACCTCGTATTATTAAAATAAATTTACCATCCTGAAACCGTATTGAGCAGAATGTCTTCTGTAACTCTGTCAACAGCAGTTTCAATTGCACCTCGTCTTGCAGTTATAATTTCCGCAGAAGGATAATCTCCATAATTAGAAAAACTTTTATTATAAATTATCTTCCTCTGCACTAAATCCCTGTAGATAACATTAACAGTTAATGTAACTCTTCTTGTTTCAACATTTTCTCCAGCCGCCACAACTGCAGGTGCATCGGGCAAGGAAGTGATTGTACATTCAAGTATTGCATCTGCGGTTGTTCGTTCAGTTACCTGGAGAGTGTTATCATCAATAAACTTCTGAGTTAACTGGTCAGTAAGTAATTCTCTTAAACCGGGTTCACCAGAACCACTTCTATCCTCTGCAACTGGAATAGCAATTGTTTTAAGATGCTGCGGTACTGAAGCTCCTGTAAAAGAATAAAAGCAACAACTAAAATTACTTAGACTGAGGGTTATAAACAATAGGCTTAAAACAAGGGTGATAATGGTAACCTTACCGGTATAGAGGTATACAGGTATAAAGGTATATAAGAATTCCTTTTTATCCTTATACCCTATACCTATATACCTTATACCTCTAATGAAGGTCATATTCCTTTACCTTCCTGTAAAGAGTTCTTTCACTTATCTTTAAAAGTTTTGCTGCACTTCGTTTATTCCCTCTTGTAGCATCAAGAGCGTTTTTTATAGCTTCTTTTTCAAGCTGATCAAGAGGAATAATCTGCTGCGGAGTTTTTCTTGATTCCTGATAAATCTCATTCTGCCTGTTGTAGAAAAGGTCTTTGATCTCAATTAAATCTTTTTTTATTTCGAACAATGCCCTGTACATTAATTCCCTGTCAACTTCTTCGGGAGATTTTTTTAGAAAGATTGGAAGATTCCTGTGTGTCATTTCAACTTCCGGTACAATATATAGAGATGCAAAAGATGATGCATCGAGAATCCCATCATTATCCAATGCAATAGCAGTTTCCAGAGTATTTTTTAATTCTCTTATGTTGCCGGGCCAGGAATAATTTTCAAGAGCGCTCAATGCATCATCTGTAAGTACAGGTGGTTTTCTTTTATTTGTTGATGAGTAAGAATTAATAAAATAATTTGCCAGCTCAGGAATATCCACTTTTCTTTTTCTCAATGGAGGAATGCTTAAAGTAACTGCTTTAAGCCTAAAATAAAGATCATCCCTGAATCTTTCTTTCTCAACTTCTCTCTCTAAATTTTTATTAGTTGCGGCAATTATTCTTACATCAACATTGGTAACAGTCTCAGCACCGACACGCATAAATTCTTTATTCTCAATCACTCTTAATAATTTAACCTGAGTTGTTAAAGGCAGCTCAGCAATTTCATCAAGGAATAAAGTTCCGCCATCTGCAATTTCAAAATAACCTTTCCTGCTTTCAATAGCACCAGTAAATGAACCTTTCCTGTGTCCGAATAATTCGCTTTCCAGAATGCCTTCAGGTATAGCACCGCAATTAACCGTGACTAATTGCTTTTCTGCACGACTGCTGAAACCATGAATTGCCCTTGCAAACACTTCCTTCCCAACTCCGCTTTCTCCATAAATAAGCACTGAAATATCGGACTTAGCAACCTGCATAACAATATCAACAAGGTCGTTAATCTCCGGAGTCTTGCCTATAATTCCAGATTCTTTTTTGAATTGCTCTCTTGTCATCTTTGCAGATAAAACTTAAGAAAATAAACTAAAATAAATAATTGTCTGCCTCAAAAATATCAGAAATAAAAACTTAATTAAAGGGTAATAACTTAAAAAGAAAGTCTTATATCTTCACACTCAATCCATCAAAAGCAGCAACAACTTTACGTCGTTCTGAAGCTGGTAATTGATAAGATAGCTTTGATACTTTATTTTCATCTTCTTCACCAAGGTGTGTAATGTAAAGCTTTTGAGGTTTTAGTTTTTGGAATGCTTCTATTAGTTCTTCCACTGTAATATGTGTGATTTCACTTATCATCAAATCAATTTTCATATCTTTAAAAATATAAAGATCGTTCTGCTCAGCAATATCTCCTGTAAAGAAAATATTTTTCTCTTTTCCCGACTCAAGTCGGGATCGTTCCGACACTCTAATTAAAAAGCTGCTGCACGAAAAACTTAATCTTCTGCTTTTATCGGAACTTAAGTTTCTTTCAAGATGGGAATTTTGTCTTGCTGTAAAATTTAATCCTTCGGTTACTTCAAAGTTTTTATCCTGCTTAAATGATTGTACGTTAACTTTAAAGCCAAGCCTGTCATCAAACAAATAGGATTGATAAATAAACTCTTTTATAAATTGAGAATTGATTTCATCACAAAAAACATAAAGCGGATTTTTTCTTTCGCTCATCTTCATCTGTACAATTAAAGAAGGTAAACCTGTATAGTGATCGGGATGAAGATGGCTTATCAGAATTCCATCAATAAAATTGAATAAGATTTTCTGGTTCATCAATGCACGTGAGATTCCATCACCTGCATCAACAAGAAGATTATAGCTGCCGGAGTTAATTATAAATGAGGAATGATATCTTTTTAATGAAGACTTCCCCGAACTTGTACCAACGAATTTTAATTCCATTACTTCTTCTAACCCCACGAATCAGTGTTAATTAAAAGTTATAAATTAAAAATTTCCCCAATCAGTCATTCAGTCATTCGGATGAATGGTTGAATGACTCTTGCACTCAATCATCTATTCGGATAACCCGTCCATCAAGCTTATATTCTTTATTTATTACTTGCAGGAAATTTTTTGCTTCATTTTCGGAAATGAATTCTCCCACATACACAATGTGAAATACAGAACCACCAACTGTCTTATCTTTTATTTGAGATTTAAATCCCGAGTCATCAAAATCTTTTTTTAATGCTTGTGCATTCTTTAATTTACTAAATGCACCAGCCTGAATTGTAAATTCATATTCGGTCTTGGGTATCTTTTTCTGTTCTTTATCTACAACTATTTCATCTTCTGAGGGAATATTTCTGTCTGACAATTTAATGTAAGGGGATTCGGGATATTCTTTCTTCAGCCTGTTCAGATGGTTCTTTGCAGCATCATACAAACCAAGTGCATAATAGTATGAATAAATTCTGTACAAGGATGCATCTGCATATTTACTTTGTGGATATGAATTCACAATTTTAGAATAAATTGCAACAGCATCCTGTCCATTTTCAGTTAAAACTCCATCAAGAAATATAACTGAAGGACTGTTTGGATATTTATTTTTCAATTCAGGTAATAATTCTTCAACTTCATCTTTTTTACCGCTTTCTATCTGTTTTAAGTAAGGAACAATATCAACATCCTGGGCAATTATTGCTGAAGGATTAGAAATGTAAAGTAAAAACAAGAGAATAAAATTGAAGTTGAATATCCGAGGTTTAATTATGGATAATTGATACTGGATTCTTGATGCTGGATGCTGGATATTGGATACTGGTTCTCTTGCGATACGGAAATCGTAATTCCTAAATCGTAAATCGTAAATCCAAAATAGTTTCATGCTGTTAAAGCAAGTTTTTTGTCTGGAGTTATTTTTTCAACAAATTCTCCAAACAAAGTAGCGTGAGTTGCTTTGTTAATTTTTACTTTGGAATAATCACCCGGTTTTAAATTATCATCAACAGGAATTATAACAACTTTATTTGTATCTGTTCTTCCAGAAAGAAACTGATCAGACTTTCTGCTGAAGCCCTCAATTAAAATAATTTCTTCTTTTCCAATAAGCTTCTGATTAATTTCAAATGAAACTTTCTGCTGAACTTCGATTATCTCCTGCAGACGTTTTGTTTTCACTTCGTCAGATACATCATCTCCCATTTCAAAAGCTTTTGTTCTTTCTCTTGGAGAATATTTGAACATATAAGCTCCATCATATTTTACTTCCCGCATTATATCAAGAGTCATCAAATGATCTTCATAAGTTTCAGTTGGAAAACCCGCAATAATATCTGTTGAAAAACTTACACCGGGAATAATCTTTCTTGCTTTATCAATAAGATTAAGATAATGCTCAATTGTGTAAGTCCTATTCATTAATTTAAGAATACGATTTGATCCCGATTGAACAGGAAGATGAATATAATTACAGAGATTTGGATATGCAGCGATTGTATAGAGAAGCTTGTCAGATAAATCCTGTGGGTGAGACGTAGTAAATCTCATTCTTATTGATCTGTCAACTTCGGCACAAGCAGCAAGAAGATCAGCAAAATCATTCTGTCCATCTAAATATGAATTAACATTCTGTCCTAACAAAGTAACCTCTTTAAATCCTCTGCGAGATAGCTGTTTAATTTCTTCAACAATTGATTGAAGCGATCTGCTTCTTTCTCTTCCCCTTGTAAAAGGAACAACACAGAAAGTACAGAACTTATCGCAACCTCTCATTACCGATAACCATGCCATCAAACCATCTTCACGGTAAGGAATAATGTCATCATAAGTTTCAGTTTTGGATAACCTGACGCCAATCCCCTTATCTCCACCAAAAGCTGTATCAATAAGTTCAGGAAGTCTTCTGTATTCATCGGGTCCAACAACAACGTCAACTATTTTCTTATCATCAATAAGATCTTTACGGAGTCTTTCAGCCATACAGCCAAGAATCCCGATTACAAGATTTGGATTGGTTCTCTTCAGAGTTTTTATGTTTCCTAATCTGCCATAAATTCTTTGCTCCGCATTTTCTCTAATGCTGCAGGTGTTTAACAATACTACATCGGCATTATTTAAATCTTTGGTTATGCCGTAACCGTAATTCTGCAAAATGCCGAGAACAATCTCGGTATCTGCAAGGTTCATCTGGCAGCCGTAAGTTTCTATATAGACTTTATTCTTTTCCATTAAACTCATAATTATTAGGGCAGAAATATAAACCTATTTTTAAATGGTATCAACAGAAATGAAGTGGTAGAATAAAGTGTAATGCAAATAAATTGACTTTACAATTCTAAAAAGATATCTACAGAATTTAGAGTAATCAGGGTTAGTAATTAACTTTAATCATCATATAGAGAATTAAGTTTAAAATAGCAAAACCAATAAATCCTAAAATTCCCATAAATATTTTAAATCGTCTTTGCCTTGCTTTGAAAACCTCGCTTCCCAAACTTCTTGTTTCCTTTCTATAATTAACAAATCCAAACATTTTTACCAATCTCTAATATTATGAAAATAAAATTAAAAACAACCTAATAATATTACAATCCAATCATTTATAGTATGAAAGCTATCACGTTATTTATTAAGCAAAATAAAAAAGCCCGATTTTTTATTACCGGGCTTTTTACGTAGGTTATTAAAAAATTATTTAATGAGTGTCATCTTTTTAACTTCATTGAAATTCCCCGTTTCAAGCTTATAGAAATAAATACCACTATTAAGATTAGAAGCATTGAAATCAATTTTATGATTGCCAGCTTCTTTAATTCCATTAACCAGAGCAGCTACTTCCTGACCTAAAGTATTATAGACCTTTAATGAAACATGGCTTGCTTTTGGTAAAGAATAAGAAATAATTGTATTTGGATTAAAAGGATTAGGATAATTCTGAGAAAGTTCAAAATTAACAGGTGTCTCAAAGTTAACTTCTACAATTTTGGAATATTCAAATGAACCATCAAAATCAATTTGTTTTAACCTGTATTGGTATTTTCCAGAGGTAATATTCTCATCTAGATATAAATAGTTTTTTTCTGAAGTTGTCGTTCCATTACCATTAATAAATGTAATTATTCTCCAGTCAGACTCTTCTCGCTTTCTTTCAACTTCAAATCCAAAGTTATTTATTTCAGATGCTGTACTCCATTTCAATACAACACTCCTGTTTTGTGAAACGGCAGTAAATGAAGTCAGCTCAACTGGTATTGTTCCGGGAGGTAGAAAATCGGTAGCGTAATATCTTGGAAAAATTTGATAGCCGCTATTGTATGGAGCACTATTATCAAACTGAGCTCCTATGCCAATTATATCCTGAGGCCAAGTCGGTTCGGGCTGTCCATCAATATCAGTATCAGAGTCAATTCTGAAAACTACTGTATCGATTCCATCACTAAATGATAAATTAGCAGTGGTGCCGCTTGCGGGCCAGGTACCGCCGACCTTTGTCAATCCGACAAATCCTACCAAAGATCCTTCATATAGTTCGGGGTTAGCTTTATACTGAGCAAGTGTTAGAACTATTGGAGAAGGTGTTGGATTACCTGAACTATTCAACACCCACCCTGAAGAATCAAACGGTTCTATTTCAGTCATTCCGTTAAACTGGGTAACATCACCGGTTATTGTAAGTTCATCTCCCAAACTCCAGGTGAATACCGGTGGTCCGAACATAAATATATCAGTTCCCGCAGTACCATCATGTATATAAAATGAATTATTTGTTGTTTGAAAGTTTGGTGAAAACACAACTCCTTGAACAGTAACTGTATCACCTAAACGGTCCGGAATAAAATCCATATTTAGATCTTCTATAGCTTCTGCTATTGTAATTATCTGGCTGAATGAATTCCGATTAGCAATAATCAGCATAAAAAATATTAATGGTATAATTAGTTTTTTCATAAGTGCCTCTCATTTTTTTAAGTTATTGATTGTTTCGAATTTAAACTTAAAAACATTTCCTTTCAAACATAAGTTATATTTTTAATAAAAAAATAATATTGGGCTTAATAAAACAAAAAAGCCCGGCTTTTTAATTCCGGGCTTAATTAAAAAGAATTTATTAAAAAATCATTTAATCAGTGTCATCTTTTTAACTTCATTGAAATTCCCAGTTTCAAGCTTATAGAAATAAATACCACTATTAAGATTAGAAGCATTGAAATCAATTTTATGATTGCCAGCTTCTTTAATTCCATTAACCAGAGCAGCTACTTCCTGACCTAAAGTATTATAAACCCTTAATGAAACATGACTTGTTTTTGGCAAAGAATAAGAAATAGTTGTATTTGGATTAAATGGATTAGGATAATTCTGAGAAAGCTCAAATTTAGAAGGAACTTCTATATCAATTTCCACAATATTTGAATATTCGAATGAACCATCAAAATCAATTTGTTTCAATCTGTATTGATATTTTCCTGAAGTAAGATTTCCATCAAAGTAAGAATATTTTTTTTCTGATAATGTAGTTCCGTTACCATTAACAAATGCTACTTTATTCCAGTTTGTATTTTCCTGTTTTCTTTCAATATCAAAACCCGAGTTATTTATTTCCGTTGCTGTTGTCCAGTTTAATAAAACACCGTTGTTTTGAGTTGCCACCGTAAAAGATGTTAATTCAACCGGAACTATTTCATTCCAGGTTGTTGTTACTCTTATACCATCAACGGTAATATTTTGTGCAGCATTATATTGTCTTAAGCTTACTGAACCGGGAATAATATCCGCACTTGCTGTTGCATTAGTGATAGGTCCTATAGTCGGAGTTCCTGGTTCCGTTGGAGTTAGTGGATTTGTTCCGCTAAATACATAAAGACTAACAATATCATTCAAAGTACCAGCAACAACTTCATATTTAACTACAGCAAGATAAGTTTCGCCAATTGCATAATTAAATGGTGTGGCTGTGGTATCGCTGCTTGCATAACTTAATTTAAAAGCCAGGTTTGAGCCCGAGCCCTCTATCCAGACCCGCCCTCTGAAATCAAAAGTATTATGAGGGTTTGGAGTAAAATGAATAAAATAACCTGTTGAAGCAGCATCAACCTTAACCATAAATGCCATATAAACAGCACCAGAGGTTACAGGGGCAAAAAGCCGGTGAATATCTTCTCCCGTATTATCAAGCAATGCAGCATTTCCAATTCCTGATGAAAGATAATTTGCAAAAGTTAGTCCGGGACTGACTACAGTTGGAGGGTTGCTTCCAAGACCACTATGGCCAACCCACCCATGCAATGTAAGGCTATCATTTGCTGTATAATCAAAATTCTCAATAAAAGGTAAGGTTATTTGTGTAGAAAAAGATGCCCGCATCGTAGTTGTATGAATACCACACCAATATTCGTAAACACCTTCAACCTGAACAACATAAGAATAAGTATCGCCAGGACCAGTAAAAGTATAATCCCATGTAGCAGCACCTGCGGGAACCGATGTAGATGTTGTTGTATGACTGCCGGCAACCAACGTCCAGGTTATTGTATCGCCAACCTGTGCAGAAAAAAAAGGTGGTGAAAATGAAAAGCTATTAACACTAACATTTATTGTAGTAGCTTTTACCCCTGTAAAAAAAAATACAACAAACAAAAAAAGTAAAGATAGTTTCTTCATAAGAACTCCGGATTTTAATTAATTATTGTTATTTGGAATTGAAATTAATTACTAAAACTATAAGACACACAATTTTGATAGTAATTTATAGTTAATATTAATGCTGTGCAAAGAAATTTTTAAAAAAATTAAAAATTTATTTTACGATAACCATTTTTTACAGCAGAGAAATTTTTTTGCGGTTAATGAGTGGTGAAAATGGATGAAAATAAGTCGTAAATCAAAAGGTGAGATTCACTTAGAAAGAAGTTGTCTCAAAAAGAGTTGTTGTCATTCTGAGCGATTAGCGAAGAATCTCTTTATCAAATAAAACTAAAAGATTCTTCAGTCGAAGACTCCTTCAGAATGACCTGAAAAAGACTTTTGAGACAGCCTCTTAGAAAGTGAGCCTCACCTTGGTTTATTTTTATTTCAGCAGCACCATTTTTCTTATTTCAGTTTTGTTATCACCGGAAAGCTTGTAATAATACACTCCGCTTGAAAGATAAGATGCATTAAAATTAATTTCATAAATCTTGCCAGCTTCAACTGACTCATTAAAGAGATCAGCAACTTCCTTACCCAGAACATCAAATACTTTTAACACTGCTTTTGTATTCTTATCAAAAGCGAATTTAATTGTTGTCGCAGGGTTAAACGGGTTTGGATAATTCTGCTCAAGTACAAATCCATTCGGAAAACCAAGAAATACTTCAATAGCATTACTAAATTTATAACTACCGTTAAAATCAACCTGTTTTAATCTATAATATATTTTCGAAACAGAAAGATTAGAAATGTTGTCTGTGTATGAATAATCATTTTGTTCAGAAGTTGTTCCATTTCCTTCTTTAAAACCGATTGTTATCCAACCTTCATTCCCGGTTTTTCTTTGGATTTCAAAACCATAGTTGTTTAATTCCGTAGCTGTTATCCATTTAAGTTCAACTGATTTTCCGATAACAGAAGCTGTAAAAGAAGTAAGTTCAACTGGTAATGGATTTGTTCCGGAATTATATGGACCACCTGCAAGTGTACCGAAGTTTGCATCAAACCCGGGATTACCAGTAGAAACATTACCAGGAACAGTAACATCTGAAAAGAAAGCTGTACTGCTTACTACAAAAGCAAATGCAGTTAACTCTCCTGCCGATGTGACTCCTAATTGACTAAATGGTATACTCACTTCAAATCCATGGCTTAATGCACCATCATTATCAAAGGCAAACCAGACAGAATTAGCTGAAAAGAAACCACTATTTAAATTACCTGCTGCAGTACCTGATTGATTTGTTTGTCCCAGATATTGCGAAGCTCTTCCACCAACAAGTTTAACAGCATCGAAAAATACATCTGTTGCACCTCCTCCAGGATTAACTGCAAACATATAATCAACTTCAAAATCGGATTTGAAATTAGGATTTGAACCTCCATTTCCTCCCATATAGTGTCCGCCCGGAGAACCTCCTAATGAAGTACCTACAGAAGAACCTGTTAATTCATTAAATCCGAACCAGAAACCAATTCCGTCATTGCTGCCTGTATTTAATTTACCTTCAATAGCAATATATAATGTTGAAGAATGAATATCGGGATAATAATAAATTTGGTTTACATTTATGTTGGGTCCAAAGCCCGAGTTGAAATTTTGTTTATCAGCAATTGTAATGTATTGTGGATTAGATAAATTCCCATCAATAGTGGGGTTCTCATATAACTGCGATCTTATCTCACCTCCAGGAAATGCAGAGGTATGAATATTTGCATACCACCTGCCAGCAAGAAGTTGATCTTCCTGAGTTTCAGATAGAGAAAAAGTATTAGAGTATGAACCACTTGTTACTCCAGTTGGAAAACCAGTCCACCCTATCTGTACACCGGCATTTGAATCAGCCGGCGCAGAACCATGAAAATGTGCTGCGGTAGTATTAGTTGTAAGTCCGCTAAAATTTACCGACATACTTAACTGATTTGTGCTTTCATCATAAGTTACACTTAAAGTTCCAGTAGCGGGTGAACCATTCGGTGGAACTTCCTGGCTTCCAGACATAAGTAAATTTGTAAATGAATGAACAGGATTTG
Source organism: Ignavibacteria bacterium RBG_16_34_14 (assembly GCA_001802865.1). Classification (GTDB taxonomy): domain Bacteria; phylum Bacteroidota; class Ignavibacteria; order Ignavibacteriales; family Ignavibacteriaceae; genus RBG-16-34-14. Next base: position 11,962 of record MHAF01000070.1, on the reverse strand, counting down.
TTTCAAAAAGTTGAGCTCTGATTTCTCCACCCGGAAATACAGTTGAATGAATATTTGCATACCAACGACCAGCGAGAAGTTGTGTCTCTTGTGTTGCATTTAATGTAACTGTATCAGAGAATGATCCACTTGTTACACCGGTTGGAAAACCAGTCCAGCCAATCTGCACGCCTGCATTAGAATCCGGTACGGCAGGACCGTGAAAATGAGCAGCGGTTGTATTTCCGGAAAATCCTTGAAAATTCACGGAAAATCCCAGCATCATAGTGCCCTCATCATACCATCCATTAAAAAATCCTGAACCGGAAGAGCCATTAGGCGGGTTTTCCTTGCTTCCATTCATTTGTAAATTAGTGTAGTAATGAACCTGCGAATAGTTAATATTTGATAATACCAGGAAAAGAAAGAAGAAGGGGAAATAAAAAAAGAACTTGTGAAGTTGTTGCATATAACCTCCAATGTTAAATTAATTGTTGAGAGAACATCTGATATGAATTGAAAACTTTTATTTAAAGTGTAGTTACAGTATCAAATAAATTTTAAAAGAGACATGCTTTATATCACAAATTAATTTTCCAAACTCTCAAATTCACATTCTATTCTTAAATGATTAAATTTATTTAAAAGAATAGAGGAAACAGTTAATGCGAAAAATAATTATCACAGGTGCAACTGGCTTAATTGGTACACACATTTGTGAAGAATTATCAAATCGTGGAGATGAATTAACAATATTTTCAAGAAATATTGATAAAGCCAAAAGCAGACTGCCATTTGCGAATGAATATGTTGAATGGAATTACGGAAAACCTGATGAATGGAAGAATCAGTTAAATTCAAAAGATGCTGTAATTCATCTTGCAGGTGCAAATTTGTTTGGAAAGAGATGGACTGAAGATTATAAGAAGAAAATAATAGAAAGCAGAGAGAGCAGCACCCGGAATATTGTAAACGCAATAGCTGAAGCCAAAGTAAAACCAAAAGTTTTTATCTGTGCATCTGGAGTTGGTTATTATGGTGATTCTGGAGATAATGTTCTAACTGAAAATTCTTCTCCCGGAAATAGTTTTATTGCTGAAGTTTGTAAAAGTTGGGAGGGAATTGCTTCGGAAGTAGAAAAATTTGGTGTCAGAAGTGTCAGCATCAGAACGGCAATTGTGCTTGATAAAAAAGAAGGGGCTTTGGAAAAAATGATCCTGCCTTTTAAATTTTTTGTTGGGGGAACTCTTAGCTCAGGAAAGCAATGGTTCCCCTGGATTCATATTCAAGATCTTGTTAAAATCTATTTATTTGCCTTAGATAATAATGAAATTAATGGTGGAGTAAATGCCTCTTCTCCAAATCCTGTAAGATTGAAAGAATTAACAGACGAGATAGGTAAGATTTTACGTCGTCCTTCTTTTTTTAAAGTTCCGGCTTTTGCTTTGAAAATTGCTCTCGGGGAATTTGCGGATGAAGTATTAGCAAGTATAAAAGTTATTCCCGAAAAGTTAGAGAAGCATAATTTTAATTTCGAATTTGGAAACTTGAGAAATGCTTTAGAAGATTTATTGAAAGGCAGCAGCACAGGATAATATCCTGTACTGCTAAATCATATTAATACCTGTAATAATCCGGCTTGAAAGGTCCTTCAGTGGGAACACCAATATATTCAGCTTGTTTTGGAGTCAGGATTTCAAGCTCAACCCCAAGCTTAGATAAATGAAGCATTGCAACTTTTTCATCAAGGTGTTTTGGAAGAACATATACCTTATTCTCATAATTTTCTCTGTTTGTCCATAACTCAATTTGGGCAAGCACCTGGTTAGAAAATGAATTTGACATAACAAAAGATGGATGTCCCATTGCACATCCAAGATTTACCAAACGCCCTTCTGCGAGAACTATAATATCTTTACCATTGATTGTATACTTATCAACCTGCGGTTTAATTACATCTTTTGTATGGCCATAATTTTCATTCAGCCATGCCATATCAATTTCATTATCAAAATGCCCGATGTTACAAACTATGGTTTTATCTTTCATCAATCTGAAATGTTTTTCTTTTACAACATCGCAGTTGCCTGTTGCGGTAACAACTATATCAGCTTCTTTAACAGCATTTTCAAGCTTCCTAACTTCAAAACCATTCATTGCAGCTTGTAGAGCACATATAGGATCGATCTCTGTAACAATAACTCTTACTGATGCACTGGCAAGAGCTTCAGCAGAACCTTTACCAACATCACCATAACCGCAGACAACTGCTACTTTACCGGCAAGCATAAGATCAGTTGCTCTTCTTATTGCATCAACTAAAGATTCACGACATCCATATTTATTATCAAACTTAGATTTGGTTACAGAATCATTAACATTAAAAGCCGGAACAGGTAAAGTTCCTTTTTTTATTCTTTCATAGAGACGATGGACGCCAGTTGTTGTTTCTTCACTTATTCCTTTAAGATGCTGAACAAGTTCCGGATACTTATCAAGAACCATGTTTGTAAGATCGCCACCATCATCAAGAATCATATTAAGAGGTTTTTTATCATCGCCAAAGAATAATGTTTGCTCAATGCACCAATCATATTCTTCAAGAGTTTCACCCTTCCAGGCATAAACAGAAATTCCGGCAGCCGCAATTGCACTAGCCGCATGATCCTGTGTTGAAAAGATATTGCACGAAGACCATTGAACCTCAGCTCCAAGCTCCTTAAGAGTTTCAATTAACACTGCCGTTTGAATAGTCATATGAAGACAACCTGCTATACGTGCACCTTTCAAAGGTTTGGTTTTACTGTATTCCTCACGTATTACCATTAAGCCTGGCATTTCAGCTTCGGCAAGTTTAATTTCTTTTCGGCCCCATTCTGCAAGTGAAATATCTTTCACTTTGTATGGGAGCTTTTTAATATCACTCTTCATTTCAACATGAGCCATTTTTATTTCCTCTTCTTTTAAAAAACTTAAGCATATTTTTTGAATACCGGAACTAAATCGAGATATTCCCATGTAAATTCTTTTTCGTTTCTACCAAAGTGGCCATAAGCAGCAGTTTTCTTATAGATAGGTCTCCTTAAATTCAACCTATCAATTATTCCTTTAGGTGTTAAATCAACTTCTTTTATAATCATTTTTGCAATTTCTTTATCAGGAATAACTCCTGTACCATGAGTATGAATATAAACCGATACCGGTTTAGCAACTCCGATTGCATATGCAACCTGCACAAGGATTTCTTTTGCGAGTCCTGCAGCTACAACATTTTTTGCAATATGTCTTGCTGCATAAGTAGCACTCCTGTCAACTTTCGAAGGATCTTTTCCTGAGAAAGCACCTCCTCCATGGGGAGCCCAACCACCATAAGTATCAACAATAATTTTCCTTCCGGTTAAGCCACTGTCGCCATGAGGTCCGCCAATTTCAAATCTTCCTGTTGGATTAACGAAATATTTTGTTTTTTTATCTATATATTCTTTAGGAATTACATTTTGAATAACATTTTCTATAACATCTTCCTTGATCTTTTTCTGGCTGACATCTGGATCATGTTGAGTTGAAACTACAACAGTGTCAACTCTTAAAGGTCTATTGTCATCACTAAACTCAATAGTAACCTGGGATTTTGAATCAGGACGAAGATAAGGCATTTGGCCATTCATATTTTTTCTTATATCGGCAAGTTTTTTAACAAGTTTATGAGCATACATTATAGGCATTGGCATTAATTCGGGAGTTTGATCACAGGCATAACCAAACATTAATCCCTGGTCTCCGGCTCCACCTTTATCAACTCCCATTGCAATATCAGGTGATTGTGAATGAATGGCATTGAGGACTGAGCAAGACTCAGCATCAAATTTATAATCAGCGCTTGTGTATCCAATTTCCCTTACAGTTTCTCTTACAATATCAGGAACTTCAATATATGCCTTGGTAGTAATCTCTCCGCCAACCAGAACAAGACCTGTTGTAACAAAAGTTTCGCAGGCTACTCTTGCTTTAGTATCCTGTTTAAAGATTGCATCAAGTATACTATCTGAAATGGCATCACTTACTTTATCTGGGTGACCTTCGGAAACTGATTCCGACGTGAAAAAATACGACATTGTTTTCTCTTTGAAAAAGTTATAATTATTTCTCGCTAAAAGCTGATTTTATTTAATTAAGGTCTTAAAGATAATAATTCTTTTTGAGAATTAAACACTTTTAACGAGTGCAATTTTTATATTTATTTCTAAAAATAGATTTATAATGAGATATCTTAACCTGTTTCTGATTCTCCTTCTTTTTACCGGCCAATGAAAAAATTTATTCTGCTTATTACAGGGATTATATTTATTTGATTATAAAAAATATTAATTAAGGAACTCTCGATGCAGATTTCGTCTTCCTTGCATATTCTGAAGATTTCTCAGATAGTGTTAATATAACAAGTGGAGCGAAAAAAATAGATTATTAGTCGAGGATTCTTATAGTTTGAAAGTTCAGTTAAAATCTACTTCCGATGAATCTCCTGAATTAAGTCGTTTGTAAGTTCCCCTTACAAAGGCATTACTTCCGATAATTGAATTATCCAGCAAAGCTTTTTCAACCTGAGAGTTTGAGTCTATAATAGAATTTTTAATAATACACTCATTTATTTTACAACCGCTTGCAATAGTTGTATAAGGACCAATAACCGAATTGACAACCTCAGCATCTTCAGCAATAAAAACAGGCTGGTTGATAACAACATTATTTCTCTTTTTAAAAAAACTTTTTTTATTTAATAAAAACCGGTTAGTTGAGAGAAGTGTTTCAGGTTTACCGCAATCGTACCAACCCTCAACGGGAAAAGTTGTTACTTTTTCTCCTTGTTCTATCATTATCTGCAGAGCATCGGTTAATTGTAACTCACCTTTCGTACGGACATCTTTTTCAACTAATTCGTTAAGACAATTAATTAGGGCTCTCTTGTGTGAGACATAATAAAGTCCAACCAAAGCAAGATTAGATACAATTGTCTGAGGTTTCTCAATGAGCTTTTCAACATAGCCATTTTTTAAAACTGCAACACCAAATCTTCTTGGGTCTTCAACCTCTTTTACACCAAGAGAAGAAATTTTATTTTTAAATACATTTTTAAGATCAACATCAAATATTGTATCACCAAGAATTATAAAGATCTCTTCATCATCAAAGGTTGGTATGGCTGTATAAATTGCATGTCCCAAACCTTCCATTGATTCCTGTTCGATAAAAGATGATTTCATTGCAGTATAAGTTTTTTCCACATACTCTTTTATCATATCGCCAAGATGACCAATTACAAAAGTGGCTTTATTAATCCCTTCCTCTAAAAGCTTATCAAGTATATGAGCAATTATCGGTTTACCTCCAACATTAAGGAGTACTTTTGGAGTTGAGTATGTATGTGGTTTTAATCTGGTGCCTATTCCCGCCACGGGTATTATTGCTCTCATAAATCCTTTTTATTATTTAAAGAAAATTATCCATTCACATAACGAATAACAAATAAGAAGCCAGTGGAGTATAAAGTAAATATCAAACTTCAGCCATAAATTTTGATAAAACCGTTTCAATACTGGAAGTATTTTCAAAACAAGAAAGAAGTTTTTGCAAAACTCTGTCAAGAACAGCATCAGGACATGAAGCCCCACTGGTAAGAATAATATCAACTACGTCTTTATCAGGAATAAAATCTTTAGTAATGATTTCCTTTTTAGAGTGATTATCAAAATGCTTTATCTCTGTCGTAGAAATGATCTTCTCATCATCTGAAATAAAATATGTGGTTAATTTCTCTTCGCATAATTCTACAAGATGCCCCGTATTTGAGCTGTTATATCCACCAACTACGACAGCAAAATCGGCCTTCTGATTCAGAAGCTCAATCGTTGCCTGCTGGTTATCATAAGTTGCATAGCATAATGTATCTCTTGTGTCAGCAAAGTGTTTATTGATATTCTCCTTCCCATATTTTTTTATCATTGTTTGTTTTAAGTAATCGGCAATTGCCTGGGTTTCAGTTGCAAGCATTGTTGTTTGATTTACAACCCCGATTTTTTGTAAGTCTTTTTCGAGATTAAAACCGGGAGAATATTTCCCTTTAAAGAATTCATAGAATTCCTTTTTATCTTTTTCTCCCAAAATTACCTCAGAAAGAATTTTTGTTTCATTAATATCTTTTACAATAAGAGCAGGAGATGATTTAATACTATGTGAAAATGTTGCTCTTGTTTCTTCGTGATAATGTTTACCATGAATGATAACTGTGTAATCTTTTTCTCCAATCTGCGCAGATCTGTTCCAGACTTTTTCAACAAAAGGACAAGTTGTATTGTAACGATAGGGATCAATTCCAATCTCATTCAGCTTCTGTTCAATTTCTAATGTAGTCCCGAATGCAGGAATAATTATAATATCATCTTTAGTTAATTCATTCCAATCAACAAGATGATTTCCTGAAGTATCCATAAGGAATTTAACACCTCTGCTTAAGATCTCGTTATTTACTTCAGGATTGTGAATCATTTCACTCAAAAGAAAAATTCTTTTACCGGAATTTTCCTCAATAGTTTTATAAGCTATCTCTATTGCATTCTCAACGCCATAGCAGAAACCGAAGTGGCGGGCAATGAAAAACCTTATAGAACCAAAATCCAGAATAGTAGGAATAAAGTTCTTTTTAAGAGGATCCTCATTCTTCCTGTAATCTTTAATCCTGGAAATAATAGGGCTTCTATAAAAATCAGGGATATTAAATTTCTTCATCGGTAATGTAAAATTAACAATTATTAAACCTAATTAAAGGTCTGTTTTGTTAATCAAATTTAAAGGAAATTTTTCATTACCTGAATAATTGCATTATATAAAACTTAGTTTTTGCCCCTCATCTTTACTATATTTGAACCCCTAAAAAGCGAAATATTAATGGAATTACTTGAAAGATTAAAGAAAATAAAGAATCGTTATGACCAGATAAATGAGCAGCTTTCTGATTCTGCTGTTATAAGCGAAATGGAAAAAATGATCAACCTGAGCCGGGAGAGAAGCGAGCTTCAGGAAATAGTTTCTACCTCTGAAAGTTATGAGAAAATACTAAATGATATTGAAGGGAATAAAGAAATCATTAATTCTAAATCAGATAAAGAATTAATCGAGTTTGCCGAGTTTGAGCTCAAGGAACTCGAAGAAAAAAAAGAAAAGATAGAAGAGGATATAAAACTTCTTCTCTTACCAAGAGATCCTAACGATAATAAAAGCATAATTATGGAAATAAGAGCAGGCACCGGTGGCGAAGAAGCTGCTTTGTTCGCATCGGATCTTTTCAGAATGTACTCACGCTATGCTGAAATTAAAGGTTGGAGAACTGAGCTTGTTGATATAAATGATACTGGTATTGGCGGAATTAAAGAGGTTATTTTTTCCATTAATGGAGAAGGAATTTATGGTGAACTAAAATTCGAGAGTGGAGTTCACAGAGTTCAGAGAGTTCCTGCTACGGAAGGAAGCGGTAGGGTTCATACTTCTGCAGCTTCTGTCGTTGTTTTACCAGAGGTTGAAGATGTACAGGTTGATATTAATCCGAATGATCTTAAGATTGATATATACCGCTCTGGTGGGGCAGGCGGACAAAATGTAAATAAAGTTGAAACTGCTGTTAGAATAACTCACCTGTCAACCGGTATAGTAGTTCAATGCCAGGATGAAAGATCCCAGTTAAAGAACAGGCAGAAAGCTATGAAAGTTCTCAGGGCAAGACTTTTTGATATGAAAATGAAAGAGCAAGAGAGTGAAGTTTCTGCACAAAGAAAAAGTATGGTTAAAAGCGGGGACAGAAGCGATAAAATCAGAACTTATAATTTCCCCCAAAACAGAGTTACTGACCACAGAATAGGTCTTACTCTTTATAATTTATCAGAAATAATTAATGGTAATCTTTCGGTTTTAATTGAACAATTAAAACTTGCCGACAGGACTGAGAAGCTGTAGGCAGCAAGTTAATTACAGCATCCTTCCTTTTGTATTCTCTTTTAGTTTAACTACAAAAATGAATGCAAATCCTAAAAGAGATAGAAGTAAATCAGTAAAATCAATTTGAAATGTTGCTCTATTTCCTATTAAAAGTCCAAGATATTTTGAGATTATTAATAGCGTAAAAAAACCAAAGAAACCTAAAATTCCGCCGACAAATGGTTTTAGTAAGTATGTTCGTAGAAAACCATTAAGATTAATTTTCTTTTCTTTCTCTGCACTTACTTTAGTAATAATTGCACCACGCATTAGAACTCCAAAATTTTTTAATAGTATATATAGCCCAATACTATGCCAATATAAATTTTTATATATTTTATTGCTTATCGCTTAGAATCGAAAGATTTTTAATTAGAGGGATTTGAAAATCGATTTAAAGGTATGATTAATATGATACATCCACCTAATTTTTGCATCATTTCTTCACTTATAATGACCTTCTGGTCTTTGGTATAATATTGAAGTAAAATTTCTAAAACCTTCCGACATTAATTAAATTGGAAAAAAGATAAGTTAAAAAATTTTAGAGGGTTGTGGTTTTTCTCACTGAAGGGCTTTAATGTAAATGGCGCTCACATCATCTTCAAATTTTCCTGAAGTAAATGTTATTAAAACATCTTCAAGACTTTCTAATGGATTTTGCCGACCGTTTAGGTTATTTACCAGGTTTATCAATTTATCATAACCAAATTGTTCTCCATAATCTGATCTTGCTTCGATAGTTCCATCGGTAGCTAACAAAATAAGATCATTCTTTTCAAGTTGAATTGCCTGATCAGTAAATTTTCCATCTTTAACAAATCCTAATAAAGATCCATTTGATTTTATTGTTTGTGTTATTTTTTGAGAACTTTGTTTATAAATAATTGGAAGATCTCCTGCACCAGCATATCTGAGAGTTTTTGAAATCTTATTTATTACTAAAATAGATAATGTTGCAAAAACCTCTGAAACTTTTGCATCTTGATAAACGTATTGGTTAACCTGCTGAAGAATATCTTTTGGTGAATATTCCTTTGAGTGCTGCAAAACTCCTCTGATTGCGCTTCTTACATAGCCGGCATATGCAAAGGCAAAATACCATGCACTCCATTTTTTACCCATTACATCGCCGAGAATAACTGCCAAATTATTTTCATCCAGTAAAAAGTAATCTATAAAATCTCCACCAGGAATTCCCTGGAATGGCTTATGTAAATGATTAATTTCAAATCCTTCAAAATAAGGTGAATTATCAGGAACAACTTTGACCCTTAATGATTCCGTAGCGACATTTAGCTCATTTACAATTTTGCTCTTTTCTTTTTCAATATTTTTGATAATTGTATTTACTTTAGCAACGATTACTTTTGGTCCGGCATTCTTAAGAACATAATCTGTTATTTCCATATTATATCCCTTGAGAATATCGGTCTCATCACTTTTTGATGAAAGAAAAATAAACGGGATAAATTTAAAAGATTCATCCATCAAAAGGATATCCCTGAATTCGTAACCATCCTGTTCGTTCATCATTATGTCGGATATAATCAGATCGAACTTATAGGATTTAACCAGTTCTAATGCCTCAGACACATTTGTTGCAGTAACACAATGAAATCCCTCTTTTGTAAGGTTGTAATGAAATAATTTTGTTATAGCTGGATCATCATCGAGGAGCAAAATTTTATAACTGCTCTTTGAGAAAGAATTTTCAATATTTTTTTTGGTACCGTAAGCTTTATAAATATCGGTACGTTTTAATAAAGCTCTTACCTTAATAAGTAGTTCATCCACGTCAAATGGTTTTGTTATAAAATCATCAGCACCTGCATCAAGAGCATTTGTTTTATCCTCTATACTGGTTTTTGCTGTAACAAATATGAACGGGAGTGTTCTGTAGTTTTGATTCTCCCTTACTGTTCGGCAAAATGTAAATCCATCCATTTCATCCATTGTAACATCGCAGAGAACAAGATCAATATTTTTTTCTTTCAGAATGTTAAATCCCTCATTTGCACAGCTTGCTTCATAAGGAATATAAGCATTATTCTTAAGATGAAATGCAAGAAGTTTTCTTATTGTAAGATCATCATCTAATACCAATATGGATTTTTTTTCATCAATCATAAAAATGAACTGAAAAAGTATTTGAATAATGAAGAATGCTTATAGGAGTAAGGTTTGAAAAGATTTTAACAATCTCTATAACGAGAACAAAACAGTGAGAGAAAAAGAATCTATACACAATCCTGCACCAGTGATATTAATTATAACCACAATATCCTCAGGAACAATACTTTATTTTTTAATTAAAACTTGCTGCTGCTGCTTCTACGCTTTCAAATGACTCAAATACCCTGTACATTTTCGTAAGCTCAAACATAGAGCGAACATTTGGCTGGAAACCAACCAGCTTTAAATCACCTCCTAATGCAGTAATCTTTTTTAAAGATACTACAAGGGCACCTAAAAAAGTAGAGTCTATAAATTCACAATCGGAAAGATCGACAACAATTTTTTTGTTTCCATACTCAATATCATTTAATAAGGTAGCTTTAAAATCTTCCGCTTCTTTTAACGTTGCACGGGTAAGATTAACTCTTTCTACTACAACATCTCCCATTTCTTCTTTAATATATTCCTGATACATTTTATAAACCTACTTTTTCAAATGAACGATTTTGTATATTGTATTTTTCCATCAACCTGTAAATAGTTGCCCTGCCAAGCTGAAGTTTTTTAGCTGCTTCCACAATATTTCCATTTGTCACTTTCAGAGCATGTCTTATTGATTCCTCTTTAAGTTTCTCAAAAGGTACAATTGTATCATCCGAAAATAAAGAACCATTAAGCTCTAAAGCTCCATTGGTTTCAGCACATTTAATATGAGCAGGAAGATCATCAACATCTATATGTTCATTTTCTGCAATGATTAAGCAGCGCTCAATTGTATTCTCCATTTCCCTGATATTGCCTGGCCAGTTATACTCATAAATTAGTTTAAGAGCTTTCTTGCTGAAACCTTTAATATTTTTATTTAATTTCTTACAAAACAACTCAAGGAAATAATGAGCAATAATAAGAATGTCTCCTCTTCTTTGTCTTAATGGAGGTATAGAGATTGGAAACGAATTGAGCCTGTAATATAAATCCTCTCTGAATTCTTTATTTTCTACTGCATGTTTAAGATCCCGGTTAGTAGCCGAAATTATTCTAACATCTGTTTTAACTGTATCTGTACCACCTACTCTTTCAAATTCTCTTTGCTGAATTACACGAAGCAATTTAGCCTGCAAAAGCATTTCAAGCTCTCCAACTTCATCAAGAAATATAGTTCCCTCATTTGCCACCTCAAATTTTCCAAGCTTTCTAGTATAAGCCCCGGTAAAGGAGCCTTTTTCGTGTCCGAATAATTCACTCTCAAGTAACTCTCTCGGAATTGAAGCACAATTAACTACAACAAAAGGTTTATCTTTTCTTTTTCCGTTGTAATGAATTGCCCTTGCAATTAATTCTTTACCCGTTCCGCTTTCACCATAAATTAAAACTGTTATATCATTATTAAGGACTTTAGAAACAAGTTTGAATACATCCTGCATTTTTCCATCGGCAGAAATTATATTATCAAAACTATATTCTTTTTTTACATCTTCCTTAAGAATATAAAGTTCTCTTGTAAGATCGAAATTCCTGATTGCGTTTTTAATGGCAGGCTCAAGCCTTTGCTGATCTATAGGTTTTGGGAAATAATCGAAAGCTCCATACCTCAGGGCTTCTACAGCAACTTCAATACTTCCCTGCGCTGATAAAATTATTACGGGTAAATTTTCATCAAATTGTTTTATCTTTCTTAATGTTTCAAGTCCATCCAAACCAGGAAGCATTATATCAAGCAATATCAGATCTGGTTTTTGATGCAGGTTTCTTAAAACATCTTCCCCATTAGAAAATACCA
>MHAF01000069.1 GCA_001802865.1 Ignavibacteria bacterium RBG_16_34_14 | reverse complement strand
AGCTTCATTATCCGATTGAGAAACCTCATCATCTTTATCATTATTCATAGTTTGTTCATCTGTTGTTTTATCTTCAGGTTTTTCATTACCTCCGCAGCCATTCACTACGAAAAGGAGAAGTAAAATACACAGAGCAATTAAAATATTTTTCATATAACGTTCCTTCAATGATTAATTAATTAAAGGGAAATTTAGGATAAAATTATTATTAAAAGAGAATTAAAGCAATAAGAGTATTTAACTGATTTTCATTAATTTGTATGAAAGATTTGAAATACTTTTTAACTGATAGGAGCTGAATTATGACAACTATAGTAGATATTCTTGCAAGAGAAATTTTAGATTCAAGAGGTAACCCAACTTTGGAAGTTGAAGTTGAATTGGAAAGCGGAGTTATTGGCAGAGCGGCAGTACCAAGCGGCGCTTCAACAGGTGAACATGAAGCGGTTGAATTAAGAGATGGTGATAAAGCAAGATACCTTGGTAAAGGTGTTCTTAAAGCTGTTGGAAATGTGAATGAAAAAATATGCAGTGAGTTATTTGAGCTTGATGCAGCAGACCAGGTTGGGATTGATTCCTTATTAATTGAACTTGATGGTACAAAGAATAAAGGAAATTTGGGTGCAAATGCAACACTTGGGGTTTCACTTGCATGTGCAAAAGCAGTAGCAGAAACTTTGGGAATTCCTCTTTACCGTTATATTGGAGGTGTTAATGCAAAAACCTTACCCGTCCCAATGATGAATATTCTTAATGGCGGAAAACATGCCGATAATAATGTAGACTTCCAAGAATTTATGATAATGCCGGTAGGTGCTCCAAATTTTACTGAAGCTTTAAGAATGGGTGCAGAAACATTTCATTCTTTAAAGTCTGTTTTAAGTAAGAAAGGATATAATACGGCAGTTGGTGATGAAGGAGGCTTCGCCCCAAATCTAAAATCAAACGAAGAAGCAATCGAAGTTATTCTTGAAGCAATTAATAAAGCCGGGTTTAAAGTCGGTACTGAAATAGCAATTGCTTTGGATCCTGCAGCCAGTGAATTTTATCTTAAAGAAAAAGATGCTTATCATTTATTTAAATCGGATCCTAACAATATTATATCAAAAGAAAAAATGGTTGATTATTGGGTAAAGTGGGTAAATCAATATCCTATAATTTCTATTGAGGACGGTTTAGCTGAAGATGATTGGGAAGGATGGCAGTTGTTCACGGAAAAAGCAGGAAATAAAATCCAGCTTGTTGGTGATGATTTGTTCGTGACAAATACTGAAAGACTTGCAGAAGGAATAGAGAAGGGAATTGCAAATTCAATCCTGATAAAAGTAAATCAGATCGGTACTTTAACAGAAACACTTGATGCAATTGAAATGGCAAAGAAAGCTGGCTATACAAATGTAATCAGCCACCGTTCCGGTGAAACTGAAGATACAACAATAGCTGACATTGCAGTTGCTACTAATGCCGGGCAGATTAAAACCGGTTCACTCTCAAGGACAGACAGAATAGCAAAGTATAATCAGCTTTTAAGAATTGAAGAAGAGCTGGATAGTACGGCTGTCTTTCCCGGTATCTCCGCAGTCAATTACAATAGTTAATTTATCAATATAGATTATTATAAAGATAATGGCTTGTAGAGCGATTCTTTGAATCGCTCATTCTAAAACAAGCAAAACCGCGTTTCCATTTTACAGAAGCAATTATTTTAGAATTTTGTAAGGTGGTTTTTTACACAAATTATTTTAAATAATTTCAGGGAAAAATTTTGAATTATATTGGCGAGATGAGTGCCCTTGCAACTGCTTTCTGCTGGGCAGTAACTTCTTATGCTTTTACAAATATAACCAGGAAAATAGGGGCATTGCAGGTTAACATTGATCGTATAATCCTTGCCAGCGTTATGCTGTTTTTAATTATTCTTTTTTTCAACATTAACCTGAACTTGAATTTTAACCAGGTCTCAAACCTTATTATCAGTGCAATACTTGGTTTGGTGTGTGGGGATTCATTTCTATTTAAATCTTTTCAGCTTATAGGCGCAAGACTTGGTATTATAATAATGGCGCTTGTTCCTGTGCTTAGCACAATCCTGGCTTTTTTCTTTCTGAATGAAATTATTTCTTTACTTGGAATGATTGGAATGGTTGTTACTATTACAGGAATTGTAATTGTTGTTCTTGAAACAAAACAAAGAGACGAAAATAATTTTTCATTGAATAGTAAGGGAATATTTTATGGAATGATTGGAGCTCTCGGACAGGCAAGCGGATTAATATTTGCAAAGTTTGCTTTTCAGGCAGGGGAACTGAATGGATTTACAGCAAGTTTTATAAGATTATTTTCTGCGTCGGCGATCCTTCTCCCATTAGTTGTAATTTTTCGGAGATATAAAAATCCATATCGGTTATATTCAGAAAATGTCAGCAGCATAAAAGTCATGTTAATAGTAACTATCTTTGGTCCTGTGCTTGGAATTACTCTAAGTCTTGTTGCAATTGAATATGCAAAAGTAGGAATTGCTTCAACTTTAATGGCAACTATGCCAATAATAATGCTGCCAATATCAAAATTTTATTTTAAAGAAGAACTTGGCTGGAAAGCGATACCTGGTACTATAATTGCTGTTGCAGGAACTGCAATAATATTTCTTAGATGAAAAGAATTCTTATATAAGATTTTTTAATTGATCTTTTTTCCCTTATTACTAATTGCATTAATTTGTAAAGTTCCTTAACATACTAGCACGTTTTCATACTCATTCTAAAATATTTACAACGCAGAAAAAGTTTTTGCTGATTCTAATTTAAAAACTTTAGTTAAAAGAAAACTAAAATTCAAAGGAAGCATATAAAAAACTTTACTGTATTTCCGCTTTTAATCCTTGGTCTTTTGATTTTATTTGCCCCTGCTTCATTCGCACAAGTACAGGTTACTTTAGAGTTGCCACCTCCTTTTAGATTTAAGATTGAAGATATGTGGAAATTAACAATCACCAATTCCTTCTATCCGCAAGAGGTTTATCTTCATGGAACCATTGAAAGCATTAGTAGCGGGGATCTGCTTGCCGAAGCAAGAAGTGCATCATTTAGTCTTCCAGCAGGAATAAAGCGAATTACCAGTGCGGATATTAATCCAATTGATTTAACAAAATACAGCGATGAAGTTGACAGAACTCTCGATAAGCTCGGCACACTTCCAAACGGTGAATATCGCATTTGTATTTATGTTATCTCTTCGGGAACTAATGAGATAATTGGTTCTTCTTGTAATGATGTATCTGTCTTAACTATAACTCAACCTGAGCTTCTTTCACCAATGGATGGAGAAACCATTCTTGAATTTTTACCCGCTTTCACCTGGCTCTCTTCTGCTTCTCTGCTTTCGGGAAGTGAGATAACTTATGAACTAAACATTGCTGAAATTCTTGAAAGACAGACACCTGAATATACAATTCTTTCAAATCCATCATGGTTTGTTCAGAAGAATATAAGAAATAATTTATTCCAGTATCCATCCGGTGCTATCCCGATGGTTACCGGACAACGTTATGCCTGGCAGTTAAAAACTTTTGTAGATGGTATTCTGCTTTCAGAAAGTGAGATAAGAGAATTTATATATGAGAATATTTCTTTAAATATTTATGAGAATAACACGAAGATTAAGGAACAAATTGAAGAAGAACTTAAAGGAAAATCTGAATTTGGTGAGGAGTTCCCTTCAAGAAAAGATGGTACAAATAATAACATAAGTTTTTCTGAAGAACATTTTAATGAATTGCCTTCAGGTTTAACTGATTTGTTTCAACTCACCAGACCAGAGAAAAATCCTCTGGTTTCATCAAGTGATGAACTCTTAATATCAAATTTCGACCAATATACTTTACCTGATATAATTGCCGAACCATTGGAAGAAATAAAGCCGTTTGAATTTCTCGGTTCATATAGTTTGGATTATCAATACTCAAACAGAAAAGGGATCGGTTCTGAAATACCCAAGAATTACCTGAACCTTCATATTGATCCTACCATTCTTATTTATAGTATTCCACTATCTGTAAATCTTCTTTATTCAACACAGCAGCAAAAGGACAGACAGAACATTAATAGTATTTCCTTACTGCTTGATACGAGGTATTTAAAGAAAATCGGGGAGGAAAAAGCTAATGAGAAAATAATTGAAATGCAGGAAGAAGTTTCTCTAAAAGAAAATGAACTTGAACAGAACAAGGATAAACTTTCGGATGAAGAAATTGAAAAGCTTAATTCTGAAATTAAACTTACTCAGGAAAACATAGAGGATTTGAAAAGAAATCCCGAAAATACTTTGGCGGGTTCACAAGGATTTTTCTCATCGTTTAAAAGCTTGGGTTTTGGAATGAATTATCCTCATTATACAAAATATACTCTTGATGGTGCGAGAGTTACAGGATTAAATCTTGAGATGAATCCCGGTTGGTTTTACTTTGCATTTACAGGATGGGACAATTTAGAAGCAGTTCCCGGTTCATCTTTTTCAAGGAATCTTCTTGCAGGAAGAATTGGTGCTGGTTCGACAGATGATACTCATTTCCACCTTACTCTGATGAAAGCGTACGATAATAAAAACTCACTGACCGCAAATGAGATACCTGAATTTCTTACACCGGCAGAGAATGTTGTTTTTGGTGCTGACTTAGCTTTTAATTTATTTGATGATCTTTTCAAAGCTGGTGGTGAGTTTGCAGCTTCAATGTTTACAAGGGATGTAAACAGTCCCGAACTTACAAGTGATGATATCCCTGAGTTTGTAAAAAGAATAAGCAATGTAAGAATGAGTTCTCAACTTGATTTTATGTATGAATTCTTTTCCGACATAAATATTAGAGATACCGATACTAAACTAAAAAGCTCATATAGAATGGTTGGACCAGGTTATATTTCACTTGGAGCCCCCGGAATAAGGAGAGATATTTCAGGCTTTGATATTAAGCTCAATCAGATATTGTTCAATAGAGTATTAAACTTAACAGTTCAGTTCGCAAGAGAACAGAATAATCTTATAGCACAAAGCAATTCTACTTCAACTTACTATAAGTATGGCTTTAATTTAAAAATGAATTTCAAAGATGCACCTTATCTTATTATTGATTATCGTCCAAACTTTGTTTCGAATGACTTAAAGGAAGATTCACTTAAGATTAAATATAATACTCATATATTCTCATTGATGACTGGTTTAAATGTGTTCGGAGACTTCCTTACAAGCTCAACGAACTTTGTTTTTCTTGTTCAGAGCAGCACATCAAATATTGGGACAAACGATCTTTCTTTATTCAATTTTACACTAAGTGAGAATCTTTCTTTTACTTTCCCTTTATCAATAACAGGTAGTTTGGGTTTTATAAAGTATAATCCTGCGGAATACACCACAATTATTCTCGATTTTTCTGCCGGCTATACCTTTTTCAATCTCTGGAGAAATTCAATTGGTTTGAACTATGCAAGTGAATCTGAACGCAGCAAAAAAACCGGGATTTATTTTATGTCAGGTATTACAGTCTGGGAAATTGGAAATCTGTTCATTAATCTTAGTCAGACTTTTTATAGAGAAGATTTTATGATTTACGGAGACAGGGATGAGTTTATTTTCAGAGCAGGATTATCGAAGAGCATTAATTATTAAAAGCAGTTGTGTTTAAAGAATATATGAGTTATTATAAAAACGTAGCTCTGTCTTTTCTTTGTCCGCTTTACATTTTGTATGCTATTGATTTTAATTTGTTGTGAAGGGAAATAAGTATTCTGCAATGTGTGGAATTCAAAAAATCAAATGTAGGAATGTGAAACCTTTCCTATCTATGTTTCTGATTTTATTAATCAATTTGCATCTGCACGCACAGATTCAGGTTATAATCCGGTATCCTCCTTTTAATCAACTGAGAACCGAAGATCTCTGGAAGCTGACTTTAATAAATACCACGAGCAATACTTATTCTGTATTTCTCAAAGGAACTTTAACTGAAACGGATGCAGGATTAATAGCTACCGGAACAAGTAAAATCTTCGAGCTTCCTCCCGGAACAAAAATTTTTAATGCAGGAAATTATAATGAACTTGATGTAAGTATTGATTACCCGGGCTCTGATCCGAAGTACAATGAAAGCGTTATAAGAACAGGTGGATTTCCTTCCGGTGATTATGAAATTTGCGTTTATGTTATTGAAAGCAGCAGTGGAAGTGAACTTGGATTTCAATGTATCAGGCAATCTATTATGTTAGCTTCTCCTCCGTCCTTAATTTCTCCGGATAATGGTTCTGTTTTAAATGTAAAGCACCCGGATTTTATTTGGTTACCTGTCATAGGTATAGAAAGAGTTAATTATCTTTTTAAGATCGTTGAAAAATTAGGAATCCAATCGCCTCAGGAAGCTATTGAGAATAACAGTGCATACTTTGTAACTACAGTTACTCACACAATGATTACTTATCCAATTACTGCACCCGAACTAATTGATGGGAAAGAATATGTTTGGCGCGTTCAATCGGTAGATGAGAACGGAAATCCGATTGGTTCTAATAATGGTTACAGTGAAGTATGGACTTTTAAGTTCAGTAAAGCATCAGGCATAACAGAATATAAAATAACCCGTCAGGAGGCAATTGATATCATCATAAAAAAAATAATTGTTCCTCCTACTCTGGATCATGATGTCTCCGCTTTTTTGGGAATGACACCGGTTGATTCCGGAATAGTTTATTATCCATACGGTCAGGATGATTTAGAAAAAACAATTGAAAAACCTGTCTGGTTCGGATGGATAAACGATGAGCCGCAGGCATTCTTTGAGCATGAAACAAGATACATTTTTATTGATGCAAGAACCGGTGATTACACAATAGAAACTTATAAGTGGTGGCCGGTATTAAATGGAAACTCTCTCTGGATGAATGATGAAGAAATTGAAAATCCCGATGTACTTATTTATTCAACCATACATCTGAAATAAAAAGTATGAGAAGATTTATTTTAAAAATATTGGCTCTGATATTCATTTTATATATTAATGCGGTTTATCCGCAAGGGAGAACTATTGGGATTTTTGTTGATGGCGGTTATTCTCCAGGTAAAAAAGATACTGAGATGGATAAGATGCTTGATAAGAGAATAAAAGATGCGATGGAAATTATGAAAGAAAAAGATAAAGACAGCGACACATCTAAGATAGAGCATAAAGACGATTTGATTAAGAAGCTTGAAAGTCTTCACTGTGGCTGCGGTGATGAAATTGTTCTTTATATGGTAGGTCATGGTGAAGGTACGGGAGGAAAAAGCAGTTATGCTTTTCATTTTACAAAAGATGATGGCTCTAGAATTACTCCTGATGAACTTCGGAAGGCACTTGGTAAAGCAGCCGATACCTGCTGCTGTAAGATTAGCGTAGTCATATTTTCCTGTCATAGCGGATCATTCCTTAATACACTTTTTGAAGATTCTCATGTTGTATCAGTTTTTGTAAGTTCAAGCGAAACAGAACTAAGTTACAGTGATGCGTATAGAAAAGATGGAGCTTTTATAGATGGCGGCGATTGGGTAAAGAGTTTTAATGAAGACTGGAAAAAGTCTAAAGCAAAGAACATGGTTGATGGCCTTGTAGAATCTGCCGAATCAGCTAAAGAAAAGATGCCTGATAAATTTGGGCCAATAGAACATCCTCAGGGTTGGGTACGCGGTGAGTTTGAAATTTTTGGGCATGTAGAAAAAAGAGAGAAAACCGGTACACCTCCTAAGATCTCTAAATTATGGATTCATTTTTATAATCCTGATTTTTTAAGATGCACTACACGCGAAGTTAAAGTTGATGGTATAAATGTCCCTGATTCTATTGATGAATGTTCCTGGGTTCGTTTTACTGTTAAAACTGGTAAACCGAAAGAACCAATTATTGGGATTTCCGATGTTACTGCTACTGAACCACCTGTTGAAAAAATATTAGCTCACATTCTTGAAGTTTATAAAGATGGGATTAAAGTTCATGTTGTTTCCCCTAAGTGGCTTTATTGTAACAACATCATAATAAAGGTTGAAAAACCTGGCAAAATTGATCCTGATCTGGAACCTTGTAATTGGACAGAAATTAATATTAAAGTAATTGATCCTCCTGATAAGGATAAAAAAGGTGATGGGAAATTTTCAACAACAGATACTATAAAAGCAAAAGACCAAACATTCAATTGCCGGATTCATGTTGATAGACTAATGAAATCACAGAATAAAATGGATATTCATATTCTTGACCCTCCATGGTTGAACTGCAAGCGTTATATGGATGTACTAATTCCGGAAGATGAAAGAGAAAAGATGAACAGCTTTGATAAATGTTCAACTCTGGTAATGGATATAACTTTCCATCCAAATGGGACTATTGGAATAAAAAACATTAGTCTTGTTACAAACGCTGAAGGTGCAAAACGCTTTTCGCTTGATGCTGCAATTCATGGTATTCAACAATTAAATATTGATACTTCTAATGTTTTTTATCCTAAAGTAAGTCTTACAAATGCCGGCGAAGAAACAATTTCCTTTCCTGTATTTGTTGCAGTAGCAAAAATTAATGAATTAAATTTAATCCAGCAGTGGTGGCAGACAGGCGAAGGAACTCCACAATGTCTATGGTATGATGTTGTTGAAGTAATTGATCTCCCTGCTGCGGAAACAAGGACAATTGATTTTACACCATGGCAAGTTTCCGGAGATGAAGATAAATATTGGGTTGGGTTCAGAACTGTTCTGGAAGGTGATGAAAATCCGGCAAGTGATACAACAAGTAGTATTCTTATTGTAAGGAGCAGCGTACAAAATTCCCATCCTCAATTAATAAATCCATTTATTCAACCTCTTGAAGGGACTATACAAACTCCGTTTGCTTTTCGGGTTGTTTATATTGATGCAGATGGTGATGAGCCGGTAATTCATAATGCAGTGATTGACGGAGAAGAACATCAATTATATCCTGGTTATGGACCTGTTGAACAAGGAAGGGAATATTACTTGCAAACTAACCTTTCACCAGGAGCTCATTCATTTTATTTTTACTTCGATGATGGATTTGGGCATTCAGTTCAATCAGATGTTTTGAATGGACCAATTGTTAGATAATCTTAGTATAAATGGATTAAAAACATTCAAGCTTTTTCACAAATACTACAATTCATTTAAGAAATTTGTTTAGAATATTCCTGGTAAGTATGATCATCAAAACAAACGAATATAACTTTCTCAATTGTTTTATCTTTCTCTAAAAAACTTCTTACATTTTCTACTGCAATCTTTGCTGCCCTTTCAACTGGGAACCTATAAACACCTGTGCTTATTGATGGGAAGGCTATCGTCTTTATATTTTTTTCAATAGCAAGTTTTAATGAATTCTTATAGCAGTTAGCAAGAAGCTTGTCTTCATTGTTTTTTCCACCATTCCAAACAGGACCAACAGTATGAATGATATATTTTGCAGGTAACTTAAATCCGGGAGAAATTTTCGCTTCTCCTGTTGGACAACCACCAAGCTTTTTATTGTATTCAAGCAATTCTGGTCCTGCAGCACGATGAATTGCCCCATCAACACCGCCTCCGCCAATCAATGATGTATTAGCTGCATTTACAATTGCGTCAACCTTTAATGTTGTGATATCTCCTTTGTGAAGTTCAATTTTTGATTTCATAATTATTTTGATATCATTCCGGACTTGATCCGGAATCTCCTGTTTTTGTAAATCTGTTTTGTTCTTTTAATTTTCAACTTAATAAAATTATTAATAAATATTAATGGTAAGCAATAAAATAGGAATAGTTATCAAACAAGTTAATCCAACTTCAAGTGAAGCACTTATTCTTACCGCAGAACTTTTTAATGAACTTGAAGAGGTTTATGGCAAAGGAAGGATAGAAGATTTTACAAGTGAAAATGAAGAGTTTATTTATTTCATTCTTGTTTATCATAATACGGAAACAATTGGCTGCGGAGCTTTGAAACATTTTGGAGATGAAACAGCAGAAATAAAAAGAATGTTTGTAAAAAAAGAGTTTAGAGGATTTGGTATTTCAAAGCTAATCCTAAATGATCTGGAAAATGTTGCTAAGGAAAGAAAATATAAAAGAATTGTTCTTGAAACAGGAGTAAGACAGCCTGAAGCTGTAAGACTTTATGAAAAATATAAATATAAAAGAATGAAATGTTACGGCAGATATGCTAATGACTCTGAAAGCATTTGTTTTGAGAAGTATATATGATGTGATTTTGGTTTATTTGAGTAGTATTTGTTAAATCCAAGTATTATTTATAATTTTACATACCGGCATTAAGCCGGATTTTTTATCTTAATTATTTTTAGAGGTTCTTTAGTGAGTACTAAATTATTTGTGGGATCTCTCCCATGGTCTGTAGATGACAAAACATTACAATCTGCTTTTGAGGAACACGGTACAGTTGTTTCTGCAAAAGTTGTTAAGGATCGCGATACAGGCAGATCCAGAGGTTTCGGTTTTGTCGAAATGGAAGATCCTACAGATGCAAAAAATGCAATTGCTGCATTGAATAACACGGAATTAAAAGGCAGAAATATTATAGTTAATGAAGCAAAACCCCGTAGCTAATATTTTCCAAGATTGATTTCCGAAAGAGGCGTCACAAAGACGCCTTTCTTATTTTAAATTTTCTGATGCATTTTTTCTTATTTTTGAATTGTAATTTTTTATGAGTTTACTATGAAAAATCCAACCTTATTATTAAGCTTTTCTTTGATTATAACACTCTCCACTTTTGCACAGAACAATGATGAAAGCTGGAAGCTTTATGACGACAACACTGTTGCAAGAGTAGATATATACATTGATCCTTCTTCTCTTGAATGGATTTATAATAATGTTGAAAGCGATTCACTTCACTTTGCCTAGTGCATTCTAAAAAGCTGATCTTTCTTAAGTAAAGTTTAAATTATTGAAAATAAAAGGTATAGGAATATTCTATACCCTATACCTTTATACCTTCATCTATCCGCCTTTCAGTTTAAATTTATTTAATCTAAATATTTAATCATCTATTGGGTAGTGTCCTAGGGCACTACCATCTATTGACTTTCTTTTTATTGAAGTTTATTTTCCTTTTTAGTTAATACTGTCCTAATCCTCATTCCTTTTTTGGTTCGTCAAATTTTTAATAAAAATTCAGGGAGAAATAAATTAAAAGGAGGCTTTTATGAAAGTCTTTGTTACTATAACAATTTTATCCTTAACAGCATTCCAGGTTATATTATACTCACAAACTGTTCCAACAACTTTAAGAGAAATGTTCGGGGAAAAAAGTTATTCAATGGAAACTGAATCTTTAAATCGTAGAGTTGAGGGAAGCTGGAAACAGGGTGCTAATATGCCTTTTCCAAGGTATTACAGCGGTTCGGTAATGTATACCAGGAATGATACCTTGTGGCTCTACGTTTTCGGTGGCGATACAACCGGGGCAGGACATGCAACAACTGCTTGCCTGAGATATAATGTCAATACAGATAAGTGGGAATATGTCGCGCCATTACCTGTACCTATGAGAGTTAATGCAGCAGTACGAATCGGTGATAAATTATATACAATGGGAGGTTTTTCTGCTCCTTTTCCATCGCCTGCTTTAACTGATTTTTATGAATATGATATTAATTCCAACACCTGGATTAAGCTGCCTGATATTCCTTTACCTCTCTTTTTTCATGGTGCTGAAAGTTTTGAAGACTCACTGATTTATATCTTAGGGGGGATTGAATATACACCCGGAAGGGGAGAAGTATGGTCGAATAAAGTCTTTCTTTACAATATTTTTAACCAAAGCTTCCGCCCGGCAACTGATCTGCTCAAAGCAACTGCTGGTTTTGGGCACGCAAGATATGGCACAAAGATATTCATTACTGCTGGACTTAAAAGCACAACCGAACTATGGAATTCTTCTTCAAGCGGAGAGGTAAACATATCAAACAGAGAACAAATCAATTGGACTTTAAAAGCGAATTATTCAATTGGTGCATATGCTCATTACGGCGCACCGTTCCCTAATAATGAAATTTATTATGCCGGTGGAAGTAATACAACAGGTCTCTCGCCCCTCAACCTTACTTTTGAATATAAAATAGATGATGATACATATCAACCGGCCGATCCTCTTCCAATCAATTGGATGGCCGCCGCCGCTGGATTCAATTTTAATCCAAACCAAAGAAGTGGTGAAGAGATTGTAGTATTAGTTGTTGCGGGTGGAATTACATCAGGCCCGGCATTTACATCTCAAACATGGGTATTTACAGATACCGTTGATGTTCAAGGATTAAACGAGATAACTAATGAAGTCCCCGAATCTTTTTCTTTGGTGCAGAATTATCCTAATCCATTTAATCCAAGCACAACAATTCAGTTTGCTTTGCCGAAAGAATCTTTTACAAAGTTAGAAATCTTTAATGCTCTTGGAGAAAAAGTATCAACCCTTGTTTCAGAAACTCTTTCAGCAGGAACCTATGAGTATGAATGGGAAACAAAAGGATTACCAAGTGGAATTTATTTTTATAGATTGAAAGCAAATCATTTTTCTGAAATGAAAAAAATGGTTCTGTTGAGATAATAAAAATTAAAGCTCTAAGGAGGATATATGAAAAGATTAATACTTGTCGTTTTTGTAGCTGCTTGCGGAAATATTTTTCCGCAGGTGTGGCAGCAATTAGCAACTCCGCAAGGAGGCGGTGTAACAGATATGGTTTACTGCGATTTGTTTGGAAGTACTATTTGGGACGGGATTTGGGTAACCACAAGCTCAGAAAACTGGCCAACCGGACAATGGGGAGGAGTCCGGCTATCAACTAACAATGGCCAAAGCTGGTTAAATATTTCCAGTGGTTACATTGCAAGAACATTAGAAGTGGGACAGGATGGAAACCTTTATGCAAGCATCTGGTATGATCCTGCATTTCAGTCAGCTGATGGTTTATACAGGTTTACACCGCAGGTTGGAGTGTTTGGAATATTGTATCAAGCTTCTGCAGGAGATAATATCTTTTCAATTGCGGTGAAGAATACTCCGCATACAATTTTTGCAGGAACAAGGAATGGAGTAATACGTTCAACAGATAATGGAACAACCTTTGGATATTCAAATACTGGAATACCTGACAGTGCCTGGGTTTATGATATTGCAATTGACTCCACTGGAATACTTGCAATTGCTTCATCAAAAGGTGTTTTTATTTCAACTGATAACGGGGATAATTGGCAGCAGGCAGCAGGGATTGCCCCTGAAGATACTGTTGTTACATTAACTTTTGTTGATGAAACGGGTTTAAGAGGTGGTTCTTATCTTTATGGAGGTACCAAAAAAGAGAAGCTTTATAAAGCAGCAGCTGTTATAACACTTGTCACATTCTCCATGATTTATTCGCATCCTGAATTAGTTACATTTGTCGAAATATTATCTCTTTTTTCAGCATTGAAAATTGCACTAAGGGATATAAGATTAGTAGCAAAGGATAATGTAGGAATTGACCCCCAAACGGTTGACATTGGTGGAGTGTTTGAATCAACAGATGGCGGAAATTTATGGCAGTCTATTAATGAAGGTTTACCTCCCAATCCTCCAATATCGGCTTTAACAATGAGGGAATATTCCGATGCTTTTGCTGAACTATATGCAGGTTTATTCAAGGATACAACCTGGGGTGCAGAAATATATAAGCTTGGAGTTACAGTTGATGTTGAAGAAACAATTGATCAGATACCTTCTGATTATAAACTTGAACAGAATTATCCCAATCCTTTTAATCCATCTACAACAATACAGTTTGCTATTCCCAAAGAATCTTTTACAAAGTTAGAAGTATTTAATTCTCTTGGAGAGAAAGTAGCTGCTCTTGTTTCAGAAACTCTTTCAGCAGGAACTTATGAATATGAATGGAATGCAGAAGGATTACCAAGCGGAATTTATTTGTACCGGCTGCAAACACCCAACTATTCAGAAAGCAGGAAGATGATACTAATCAAATAATTAAGGCATATTGCCCCGGTAATGGATAATAATTCAAAAAACCATAACATAGGAGGACATACAATGCTTAAAAATATGCTACTTCGGAAAGAGGGGAACATTACACTATTTGTAGTTTTAATAATTTTTATATCAATTGCATTAACTCCAGCAGTGCTTGCTGATGGAGAAAAGATTATTCTCGTTGATGGTAAGGGTCAGGGAGGGTTTGAGAGTGGAGGTAGTTTTTTGGGGAACGGATGGATAGTTGAGAATGGCGGTGAAACCAATCGCTGGGAGGTTGGTACTGCAGATCCACCAAACCCATTTGGGCTGAGAAGTGCGTATATCTCCACAGATGGTGGATCAACCTGGGGTTTCGACACTACAAGCGCTTCAATCGTACATTTCTACAGGAATATTCTCATCCCTCAGGATGCTAAAGAGGTCTTTCTTGTATTTTATTATAAGGGGGGAATATATGATTTTTTTAACAGGCTACAGGTATACGTTGTTCCGCCAAACACTCCAATTGTAGCCGGAACCCTCCTTCTTTTTGAACCGGTTTACGTGCCTTTACCCTTCCCAACTTTGTGGCTATCTGCCGAAAAATTTATTGAAGTGACTCCTGGTACGGAGTTTCGTCTTGTCTTCAGTTGGATAAATGAGACGGGGAGTCAACAACCACCTATTGCAATTGATCGTATAGAAGTATCCTGCACCCGCCGCAATCCTCTTAAAGAAAATTTTGGCTGGCAGAACCCAATACCACAGGGTAACCATCTTAATGGTATAGTTGCTATTAATCCAACAACTGCTATTACTACAGGCGATCGCGGCACTATTGGTAAAACTACGGATACAGGTCAAAACTGGAATTTTAATTTTGCAGTTAACGGAATATATGGCAGTATTGTATCTCCGATAAAAATTGAAGACGGAAGAGTGTTTGTAATAGGACAGCCCGACTATTTCCTAAAATCTTCTGATGGCGGCAGCACTTTTATACTACAGAGTCAAATCGGTACCGGAGATGTTACAATAAAATCTATTTCAAATCAGCTTGGCACGGGTAATTTTGTTGCTGCAGGAGGAGATGAGAAAACCGGGGGTAATGGAAAAATCTATAGAAGTACTGATGATGGAGTCACCTGGTCAAATATTCATACTATAAACAACACTGTA
>MHAF01000068.1 GCA_001802865.1 Ignavibacteria bacterium RBG_16_34_14 | reverse complement strand
AATTTTTAGTTTTACGGGTATCCTGATGTTTGGAATTATTGGAATTATAAACTCCGATATTAGTTTGAAAAGTTTTGAAAAAATCTGGTCGAATAATCATAAAGAAAATATAGAACCGATCGGTAATATTTAATGAGTCAATTTTGTATAAAAATTTCAAGGACACGATATTGTGAAAAAGAAGATAATATTTTTTCATCATAGCGGGAATTTGGGCGGCGCACCTAAAAACCTTTGGTATTTATTAAAAGAATTAGATAAAAATATTTACGATCCGTTTTTATTTATGATAAAGAGCGGACCTGGCGTAAAATTTTTCAAAGAACTCAATATTCCTGTCTTCGTAGATAAAAAGATAAAACCTTTCTGGGGTTCTGAAGGTTCCGGAATGAACTGGAAAATTTTTATAAAAAATTTCCTGGGATTTTTTTCTACTTATTTCAGAGCAAGACAAATTATTAAGGATATAAATCCTGAAATTATTCATTTAAATACAACCTGCTTTTTCCACGTGGCTATGGCAGCAAAAAGCGTAAATCCTGCAATTAAAATAATTTCACATGTGCAGGAACCTTTATTGAAATCATTTCCCGGAAAAATATTAAAGTATATGAATTTCTTTTATGTGGATGAGTTTGTGCCAGTATCAAAATTTGATGAATCAACAATTAAGCATAAGGAAAATTCATCGGTTGTTTACAACTCGGTTGATTTTAATGAATTTAACATTGAGCATAAATCAAAAAAGTTCAGGTATGAACTTCAAATCAGGGATGATGAAATATTAGTTACTTACCTCGGAAGAATTATTTACCAGAATGGTCTGGAATATCTTATTGATGCTGCAAAACTTTTAAAGGATTATCCTGAAATAAAAATTGCTATAACAGGTTTAACAGAGGTGAATGAAGAATATCAGAATAAAATAAAAAAGGAGAGTAGTGGTATTCCAAACATTATTCAAGTTCCGTTCAGAAAAGATGTACCTGATATAATTGCATCTTCAGATATAATAGTTTTTCCTTCTGTTGTTCCTCATTTTGCACGCTCGGTAATTGAAGCGGCAGCTATGGGTAAACCAAGTATTGCTTCTAATCTCGGGGGACCCGCAGAATCAATAATGAATGGCGAAACAGGTTTGCTTGTTCCTCCTAAAAACTCAAAAGCATTAGCAAACGCAATAAAATATTTAGCTGATGATAGTTTTCTTAGGTTTTCAATGGGGCAAAAGGCTTATGAGGTTGCTAAAGAAAAATATGATTCAAAAGTAAATGCACAAAAAGTGTTTCAGATTTATGAAGGAATAAATGATACTGTTTAAATTCTTGAATAAGATTCTTTACAACATTTATAAAGCTTCAGGTAAACTGAAATGTATTTTATATAAAGTAAGTCTGGGTGAAAATGTTTCTGTTATTGGTAATCCTATAATTTCCCGCTCTGAAAATGATGTAATAAAAATCGGAAGTGATTCTTCATTAATATCCAAATCAAGATATACTGCACTTGGGGTTAATAAACCTGTTATCCTCAGAACATTGTATCCAAATTCTAAAATAATTATCGGGAAAGATTGCGGGTTAAGCGGAACTATTTTATGTGCTGCTGAAGGAATTGAAATTGGCAATGACTGTTTGATTGGTGCAGATGTAATTATATCAGATACAGATTTTCATTCAATTGCACCAGAGAACAGGCGGTATGAAAAAAGAAAAGAAAAAATAAATCATGGCAAAGTAAAAATTGGCAATAATGTTTTTATCGGTACAAAATCAGTCGTAATGAAAAATGTTGAGATAGGTGATAACTCAGTTATTGGTGCAGGAAGTGTTGTTACAAAATCAATCCCTGCTAATGTTATTGCTGCGGGTAATCCTGCAGTTGTTATTAAATCATTATTAAAAAAAGAAAAAGAATATGATTTGGATTTGCATACCAGTATATAATAATATTAAGTATACACTCGGTTGTTTAAAATCTCTTCAAAAGCAAACCCTCAGAGATTTTAAAATAATTGTCTGCGATGATGGAAGCTCTGACAATTCCTCTGAGATAATAAAAAAGAATTTCTCGGAAGTTATTCTTCTTAAAGGCGATGGAAATCTTTGGTGGGCAGGAGCAATGAATCAATGCCTGAAATATGCATTATATCGCGGGAAAAAAAACGATTTTGTCCTCTTATTAAATAATGACCTTATTGTAAGAGATGATTACCTGCAGAATTTAATTACAGCAGCAAAACCAAATGAAATGTTAAGCTCAATAACAGTTAATGTTGAAAATGAGAATAATATTGTTTATGCCGGCGAATTGCTCGATATGTTTTCTGCAAGATCAATGATGATCCACAGAAATTTTAAAAAATATGAAAAACTAAATGAATGGGAAGCTGATCTCTTAACAGGAAGAGGTACATTATTCTCACTGCAATTATTAGAGCAGATTGGTTTAATGCATAATCAGCTTATGCCGCAGTATGGAGCTGATGTTGAATTTTCGGTAAGAGCAAAACATGCTGGTTACAAATTAAAAGTAAATAAAAATGCTAAAGTTTATTCGTTTGTTGAAAACACCGGTAAAGCTTCGATCTATAAAAAAAGCAGCATAAAGGATTTTATCTCTTCTTTTACTTCACTTAAATCACCAAACTATTATAAATCCAGATTTTATTTTGCAAAAGTTTATACACCTAAGTTTTGGCTGCCGGTTTTTCTTTTTCTTCAATTAACGTGGATAACAGGTGGTTTTATTAAAAGAAGTTTATTAGGAATACCAAATGCATAACGATGTTTTAGTAAGTGTATTAATGCCTGCTCAAAACGAGGAGCTTCATATAGAAAGAGCAATAAAATCAGTTCTTGATCAAACGCATACAAATTTGGAATTATTAATTATTAACGATAAATCAACTGATAAAACCGGTGAGATAATTAAGAAGTATTCCTCAATAGATAAACGTGTAAAATATTTAGAAGGTAATGCAACAGGTGTTGCTGATGCAAGAAATATTCTTCAATCTGAAGCTAAAGGGAAATTTTTTGTTAATGCTGATGCCGATGATTTTTGTAAACCTCAAAGGATTGAGAAACTTCTTAATTATGCTTTAATACTTGGAGAACCAAGTCTTGTTGGAAGTGGTTTTGACATTTACAAAGATGGAAAATTTTTAAGAGTCGAAACATTTCCAACTGAACATAAAGAAATCAAAAAGAGATTAAGTACAACTTTCAGCAGGTATGCTATTTCAGCCGGACAATTATTGGGAACAGCAGAACTATTCAAAAAAAATCCTGTTCAGAATAAATTTAAAATTATGTCTGACTGGGATCAGTTCTTAAGGATTCAGGAAAACCCGGATGTTAAACTTGGTAATGTTAATGAATCGCTTTATATCTATTATATAAACTCAGGAAGTATGACAAGAAGAAAGTTTGAGAGATCACTTTATTCGGCTTTCCTGCGTGACAGCGAATTAAGAAGACTAAAAGGGAAAAAAGAATTTATATCTCTCAGCAATTATTTAAATAACTTCTGGAAGATGCCTTCCTCATTAGCAATTAATTCTTTCTTTATAACTACAAAATACATTCAGCAATTTATTGTTTATTAGAATGGAAAGCATAAAAATTTTCGACATCAAAATAGATCTGATTAGTTCAAAAGAAATTAATGAAGAGATATTAAATCTTTGCAGAAAAAATAAAAAAGAAGTAATAGCGAATGTTAATATCAATGCAATGAATATTTCTTTTGAAAATAAAAAGATGAAAAGCTTTCTGAATAATGCTTACATAAATTTTATTGATGGTGATGGTGTTAACCTTGGAGCAAAGCTTCTCGGATTGAAAACCGGACCAAAGGTTACTTATGACTGGTGGATATGGGAACTTGCTGAATTCTGTCAGAGAAATAAATTAAGCTGGTATATTCTCGGTGCTAAGGAGGAATCTGTATCAATAGCATTTGAGAGATTAAATAAAGCTTTCCCTGATTTAGAAATTAAAGGTTACCATAATGGTTATTTCAACAAACTTAATAATGGAAATGAAAAAGTTGTTGATGAGATAAACCGCCTTAAGCCAAATATTTTATTAATGGCGATGGGAATGCCTGCACAGGAAGAATGGCTTCTTGCCAATATGGATAAATTAAATATTAATGTTGCATTAACCGGAGGTGCAGTTGTTGATTATATTTCAGGTGAGTTCAAATCTACTCCGGATATTTTTAGAAAATTAAAATTAGAATGGTTTTACAGGTTCCTGCAAAGACCAAAATATCTTTTAAGAAGATACTTTATTGGAAATCCATTATTCATTTATAGAATCCTTGTAGAGAAGTTTCAATCAAAAAAAGAAAAGCCTTCTGTAGAAAAAGTTTTGGAAAGTATATAATTGTTTAATATGATAAGGATAGTATATGTTTTCGCAGCGTAAATTCATTAATCTTTTACAGTTGCTGTTAGATAATCTGCTTTTGATTGGTAGTTTTATATTAGCCACAGTAATTTTAGGTAAACCTCTTCCAAAAGAATTAATTAGCAGCCAATATTTCTTTTTATCATGTCTGATGGTAGTTTGGTTTTTCTCTTCACACTCTATAAAACTTTATGATGATCTTCGATCACCTAATTTCACAGTAGAATTAATAGCAGTTTTTAAAAATGTATCTGTTCAATTTATAGCTGCTATTATAATACTTTATTTATTGAATCAAATTTTCTTATCAAGAACCTTTTCATTCATTTATGCAGCATTATTATTCTTTTCTTTAACGGCGCAGAAATACTTCTTTCGAAAAACACTTTACTTTTTAAGAAAAAAAGGAAGGAACCTTAGAAATATTTTAATAATTGGTGCAGGTGATGTAGGGGAAAATTTTTATGATTTATTACAAAATAATCCGCAATTTGGATATAATGTAACCGGGTTCCTTGATGATGAAAAAAAAGCTTATTTA
>MHAF01000067.1 GCA_001802865.1 Ignavibacteria bacterium RBG_16_34_14 | reverse complement strand
AAAGAAATATTCTTAATCACACATAATATTTCTTCAATCTTTCAAATTCCAACATCAGAATCCCTTTAAGTGAACATACGTATAAGTACGTATATCTTTTTTTGAAGAAAAATAATTCTTTGCAAAATTTAACAATTTGTAACTTTTTCAAATTCCAACCACAGAATTGTTCTAATAAAAATACGTATAAGTACGTATTTCTTTTATTATGCCGTAATAATATCTTAGTATAAAAAAAGGAGAAAAAAATGAAGAAGTTATTATTTGCGTTTTTCGTCATCACCTTGATGAGCATAAATGTATATTCGCAGGGTAAGATACTCAGTAAGGAAGAAGCCAATAAATTATTCGGAGCAGTACTAGTTTCAAAAGAAATGCCCACCTCAACTTTGCAGTCATTGGTAAATCAAAGCACAAAAGTGATTATGTTTAATTTTATCAATAATGATGGTTATATTTTGGACAATAATAGAAAAGTTTTATTACCAGCAGGGTTTTCGGTAAGCAGTTCGGAAGTGTTTCATGTGTATTCTACTTCAATCGTTCAGGAATTATTAGACAATGGTGGTAGTCAGGTGACTTACATAGAACAACGCAAGGAAGTATTAACAATAACTAATGGTAATTATACTTTGGAATATTCTATAATATGTCCTCCAGTATGCTTTTAATTAATGCTGATAATTAATTCCATTGTACTAATAAATTCTTTGGTCTGGTTATTTGTTCCAATTAGACAATTTAAAACAAGGTTCTTTTTTTTCTTCCTGATACTCGCTCTATTTGATCCAACAGCTTATGTTTGGGGTCAAATATTTAAGTCAA
The DNA here is from genome assembly GCA_001802865.1 of Ignavibacteria bacterium RBG_16_34_14. GTDB lineage: Bacteria > Bacteroidota > Ignavibacteria > Ignavibacteriales > Ignavibacteriaceae > RBG-16-34-14. The sequence goes on along the minus strand of MHAF01000067.1, from coordinate 4,527 downwards.
ATACCGCAGTTCCTTATCTTTTCGGTACGATAGTACTGCTATATCCAGCCCTATTTGAAATTAAAAAACAAATCAAGTTTGGACTTATCCTTGCCTTATTTACAGCGGGTTTAATTGTCGTATTTTATGCCATCAATATTTCCATTATTATCCAAATTGTAATACACTTTATAATTTTTGTTTCCTTTCTAAAAGTCATGGTTGTTTTTTTTAGTTTAAATCGCAAGCTGCTGTTATTTCACTTAATGTTAGTCTTATACGAATTTTCATTGCTGTTAAAGTTTTTTGTTTTTTATAATGAAGTGGGAATCGGACCGGCTTATTATTATGTAACTACAGTATTTGAAATTATAATTGGTATATTTTTCATATTTTTTAATGAAGTGCATAGCCCAAAACTTAGCATGTAAATTCATCATTTATTTTGCACTTCAATTTCGTTACGAATGATTATCTGATTTGTAATATTCCGATTTAGCATCATCACACTCAGCTTGTAGAAGAATTCTATTAGTTGCATTTCTTGAATGAGCTAATACTAAAAATATTTGGTTGCTTGATTGTAGAACAGGAGAGGCGCTCAAAATCTTAGTGTGATTAAGTGAAGAATTCAGAAATATTGGAGGAAAAATTAAGTAACTAACATATACATTTTTATATTCTTCTTATTTTCTCCTTAACTGTTGCGCGTATTTTGTGTTCTAAAATTTTGCCTTGTCACTGGCATCTCTCCCATCATCAATGCTCCTATCTCTTCTTTCTTTGTAATCATTAATCCTATACGATATTCCAATTGATATGCTGCGGCTTCTATATTGCGTAAATGAATTTTTCGAATAGAATTCCGTTCCGTATGTCTGGGATAAATATTTTTGTGAATTTAATAAATCTGAGATGGATAGATTCGCTTGTAATTTCTGATCCATAAACGTTTTGCTAAAATATAATGAAAGGATATGTGTCTCTTCATTTATACTTCTTCTGGTTACTGATTTAGGATTATACCTAAATGATAAATTAGCATTGACATCAAACCAAAGTTTAAAACCTAGATTAGCTGTTAACCATTTATAATATCCGGAATAATTTAGGTCTTCATTTAAATATTGTCCGGTTTGTTTACGGTAGGTATAACCGAATTGCACATTAAGCATACTGATAAAATCCGGAAGATGAACTGGCATCATCGGAGTATTATAGTATGGCAATGTTAATTCAACACCGTAAGTTTTATTGGAACTAATATTAATAGGGCTGCTTACAGTAACGCTGTCTTCTATAACAGAAGTGACATAATTAAATAATCCTGTGGAATAAACATAGTAAACATTAATAAATTGCGATAAGCTTAACCCAAAGGAGTTCAGAAAGTAAGGCTGTATATTAGGATTCCCCATACTATAACTATTTGGTCCATTATATTGCTTGAACGGATTTACAAAGTATAACTGCGGATATCTTACACGCCTGAATGTGTTAAATGCAACCTGAAACATGTCATTAAATTTATAAGCAATATTCAAGTTTGGAAAAAGATTAAAAAAGTTTTTAGAAAAATTTTCACTTGATATAATTTGTTCCCCTTTAGTTTGAAGGTTTTCTCCCCTAATACCTGTTTTGATCTCTATTTTGCCAAATGTATTAGAGTATGTAAGATAAAAAGCATGAATATCTTCATTGTACTTGAAAAGATTACTAAGATTCAGACTGTCATTCCAATCATTTGTAATATATGAATAATCTAAAGCATTGTAATCATTTTCTCGGTCTCTATAGGTAAAATTATACCCTGCTTCAAATTTTCCAATTTCCGCTGGGTATATATATTCAGTTTTAAAGATAAACGTATTTGCTTTCTCACCTGTCGCACTATTATGTTTTTGAGGTAATCCATTACCGTTACTATAAATTACATTTCTATCCGTATTTGATGGGCTTTTTATATGAGTATACAGTGCATCAAAAGTTAAATCATTTCCCTCTTTATCAAATTTCCGTTTATAAAATCCATATAGTGAAAGATTATCAAATTTGTACGTTGAATTACTTTTATTGTTAAACGAATACAGTGGTAAACCCAAATTGTTACTTACATTATTATCGCTTACTGCATCAGCATCATATTTAAACTTATTATAAGTTCCATAAAAAGTTAAAAGATTTTTCTCGTCCAGATTATAATCGCATCCTAATTTTAAATAGGCGCCGTAACCTTTAAAATTATCTTCACCGTCAATCAACTGACGATATAAACTGCTGCTGTTATAATTTATTTGTTCATTATCACTAAAGCTTTTATAACTACCAAGGCCGCTGAAAAATGAGGTAAAAATATTTAGTTTATCCTTTTTATAATTGAAATTCAGCCCACCATAATTTCTATTATTAGTTGAAGTATTTAAGCTTATAGATCCATTGTAACTATCCAGTATACTTTTTTTAGAAATTAAATTTAGAATATAAGCACCCCCTTCTGCGCTTTCTTTGGCGGAGGGAGAAAGAATTACTTCAACCTGGTCAAACATTGAGGCAGGCATTTGTGCAAGCATATTATCAGGTACATCATAAGGATGACCATCCATTTGTATTCTTACATCTTGACCACGTACAGTAATTTTATTTGTTGAAGGATCTATTTGAACGGCACCGGAATTTTTCAATGCATCTGTTAGAGAACCCGTACTTCCAGGAACTTGATCAATATTAACAACTTGTCTATCAATATGAAATTCAATCATAGGTTTAATAGATTTTATCACAACTTCAGGCAGCATAATTCCTGTAGCTTTTAATCTTATCAATCCTAATCTTGATGTCGTCTCCAAAGAAACAGAATCAATTATTTTAGTTTGATATCCGACCATTGAGAATTTTACTCGCACAATATTTTCATTAATATTCTCTGCCGTAAAATTACCTTCCGCATCAGTTGAGGTTCCCGTAATGGTCTTATTGTCAATTCTTGATAAAAAAAGAATGTTCACATCGGTTAAACCTTTACCGAAAGCGGAATCAACAACGACACCTGTTAATTTAAAATTTCTCTGAAGGTCTTGTGCATTAATAATGCTGCAGACAAAAAACAACAATAGAACGAATAAAGGTTTCCAAATTGGAAAAAATAAGTTGAGAGATTTCTTTTGCATAATCCCCGTCCCTTTTTAAATTCTCATTAAAATCTAGAGTAATCTACTTTTTTAATTTACCTATAATTTGATCGGCTTCTCTCGATTTACTTATTCGTCGATATGTGAAATCGGGATACGCCAAATCAAGCTTCGTTTTTAACCTTCAACTATTCTAGATAGAAAAGTCTTTGTTGAAGTGAATACCTTTCTATATTTAAAAATGCTTACTTGCAAATGCTCTTCCAGAATGAGTTTTTTAAATACTTTTCAAATGATAGAGCTTTTTGTTTATCATCAAACGATATAGCTGTTTTTATTTTCCAGGGTTTGTACTTAGATGTGTGACTTGATCCCCCTTCATTATGTTTTGATAATCGCTTCTTTATATCTGCTGTATAACCAACGTAGTGATTATTGGGGAAGTTTATGCTTTGCAAAATGTAAACGTAATGGTACATACTTTAGTTCTTAGTAATCGTCTTTTCTTTTCGCTTTCAACTAGCTCGCCAACAGAAGGACAAAGTCAAATCTGTCCAGCGTAGTTTTTAACTTACTTTCTTTATTCATTAAAAGTTAAGATTCGTCTTCGTCCTTGAAAGGACTTCGCCGAATCTGGCTTTGTTTTTCGCTCTCAATCGACCTGCCAGGCGAAGTTTTTCGCGAAGCGAATTCTCTTATTTAAAAATGCTTACTTGCAAACGCTCTTCCAGAGTGACTCTTTAAATACTTCTCAAATGCAAGTGCTTTATCTCTATCTTCAAATGAAATGGCTGTTTTAAGTTTCCATGGTTTGAATTTAGAAGTGTAGTTGGATCCTCCTTCATTATGCTTTAATAAACGTTTTTTGAGATCGGTTGTGTAACCAATATAGTGATTGCCAGGAAAGTTTATGCTTTGCAGTATGTAAACGTAATAGTACAAATTTAGTTTTTAGTAATCGTCTATTCTTTTCGCTTTTAACTAGCTCGCCAACAGAAAGACAAAGTCAGACCTGTCAGGCGTAGTTTTGGACTTGTGAATTTTTACTTCTGACAACTGACAGATTCGGCTTCGTCCTTGAAAGGACTTCGCGGTTCTGGTTTCTATTGATTGGCTTAATTACTTAGAAGCAATAAAAAACAGACCTGTCAGGCGTAGTTTTGAACTTGTGAATTTTTACTTCTGACAACTGACAGATTCGGCTTCGTCCTTGAAAGGACTTCGCCGAAATCAGTCTTCGTTTTTCACAAGTTCAAAACGAAGACTGAGTGGAGGTGGCGGGAGTCGAACCCGCGTCCGAAGTTAAGATCCAAAGAACCTTTACACACATAGTTTGTTTATTTATGGCTTCATGCTACTAAACAAACAAAGATCACATAAAGCCTGCTTGCTATTGAATTCACCTTATCTGCACAAGCGA
>MHAF01000066.1:15944-18772 GCA_001802865.1 Ignavibacteria bacterium RBG_16_34_14 | reverse complement strand
TATAATGGAACTGAAAACTATTTTAGAAAAGAATGGTATTACAATAGGTTTAACGGAGGACGAATGCGATTTTTTAGACAGCATTTATTTACCTGCAAAGTATCCAATTGGGAGCGCTCTTCCATACTTTCATCCGGATAAAATTATTTGCAGAAATTCTATTTCCTTAGCAGAAAGAGTGATAAAAGAAGTAATAAGTTTATTAAAATAGCAGCATAACCCCCAAACTACTTGAAGATGGGAATGAGTATTATATCCTTGTCGCTGCAAAAGTAGGGAATACAAGGTTGATTGATAATGAACTGGTGAGGGTGAGGTAATAACCTTATTAGAATATATAGGTTATTTCGAGAGGAAGATATAGAATAATTCTATGGAAAATTATATATTTTGTTTAAACAATTAGAATAAAGGTTAAAGAAAATGGTTGATATAAAAAAAATCAGATTACGATTTGTTACCGATAGAAAGGGGAAGAAAAAAGAAGTCATAATGAAAGTTAAAGATTTTGAGGAGCTATTAGAAGATTTAAATGATATGGCCATTGTTGCAGAAAGGAGAGAAGAAGAAACAATTACACATAAAGACTTAGTAAAAGACTTAAAAAAAAATGGCATTCTATAAAATCTTGTGGAAGAAATCTGCTTTTAAAGAATTAAAAGAGATAGATAAACAAATTATTCCCAAAATCATTTCTGCTGTTGAAAACCTGTCAAACAATCCTTTTCCTACCGGGACAAAAAAATTAATAGCTTCAGATTTTACTTATCGAATTAGGGTTGGAGATTAGAGAATTATTTATAGTATTTTTAGAAACAGGCTTGTCATAGAAATAATCAGAGTTGGACATAGAAAAGATATTTATAAAAAAAAGTAACCAATAACCTGATCTCAATAGAAGTTGATTTAAATGAAGAGGGGAATGAATATTATATTCTTGTTGCTGCAGAGTAGGGAATACCAGGTAAATTGATAATGAATTGGTGAGGTTGCTGTAAAAGTTTTAAGATTCGGCAGGGATTTTTGATGGTGTAATTAATAGTTATATGCTTATAAATATTTTGGAGGAGTAAATATGAATGATAAATTTTTAAAAATAGTTCTTCTATTAATCGCAGTTAGTCTTTGGATATTAGTTCTTCAAAATTTTGATATTATAAAGACTCCTAAAGATGTTTATGTAATAAATACTGTTGATGTTCAAGGTAGTGTAGACGTTTCTGGTTCAGTTAGTGTTGATAATACAGTTGATGTAAACCTGGATGAAGTTTTAGGATACCGTGTTGGTTGCAGAAAATCATATGCTATAGATGGACGTCAATACAATTCAATTGATGTTTCTGTAAGGTAGGTTGTTTTAATAGACATTTTTATAAATTAAAAATTAGTTGCTTAAAACAGGTATTGCAGTTTTGGGCTGTTGATTAGCGGCAACTTCTTTATGTGCAAATGTTAGTTATGAATAAAATTGTTTATAAAGATCTTGAAAATGATCCGTTTCAAAAAAGCATCATTGTTGAGCTTGAAAAAGTCTATGGTTCTCCATTGCCTGAGAAAGTTCAAACATTTTTGATCGATTCTGCAACTTCTTCTTCTATGCGAGTAGAACAAACTAGAAGATGGATTCAAAATACAGTGGCAGTAATAAATAATATTTTATCAAAAAAAGCTCTCGATCCAGAGTATCTGTTATTTTGGATTTTGATTTATTCAATAATATTTGAATACGCACCAAATGAACAAAAAAATAAAAAGTTTATTGAATTATTTGCTGCACAAAATAAAATATTAAAATCGCTTGAATTATTGGTAAGCAAATTAAGTGACGAAGAAAGAATTCTCATAAAATTTTATAGACATTCAAATGCCCATATGCATTTAAACTATATCAGATATCGAGCTGATGTGAAAGATGGTATGATAGTGAAATTATTCCCTCCTAATGATCATAGAGCTATTGAAATTGCTGATAGCTATATGGATAAATATAATGGAGATCAGAAAAAAATTGCTTATGATTTTGCTTTAAAGATGTTTGAACCAGTCACTAAATTATATGAAAACATTATTAGCGTTATTAATGAAGAATAATATTGCTTAACGCATAACTATCTAATCAAGCTGGTACCGTTTTTCGCGTTCAGAATCTCTAAGATTTTGGAGCTTGTGCAAGGTTTTCTTATGCTAATTCAAGGTTTTTATTGTTCCAACTCAGTTTTCTTTACCTCTGTATAACTTTTCTGAAGCACGTTATAGGTTTTCTGGTGCTCACTATATGTTTTCTCTCACTCATTCTATCTTTTCTGGAGTTCGTTACAGGTTTTCTTTAGCTAACTATATGTTTGCTTTCACAACTCTCACTTTTCTTTTGCTTGTGTGTAATTCATTCTTATAAAAGAAAAATGAGTTCTTAAGAGAGTAACTATAATGTTAGCGAAAGAAAAACAAGTGCAAGCAGGAGAAATGTTAGAACAAGCTAAATCCGTTTGAACATTAGCAATAAAAAAATGATATTCTTCAGAATGACAGTAGTGATGTTTATAAATTCTTATTCAACTCATACAAAGCATTTATTCCATACAAAACTAATCCTTCCTCATAAATAAAAGCGAAATCAAGATGAGGAATAATCTTTTTAGCATTCCCGCCTGTTAAGTAAACAAATACTTCTTTTGCCGATTTTTCCTTCTCTAAGTAGTAGATAGTTCTTTCTATCATTCCGACTACAGACGTTACAACTCCGCTTGCAATTGAGGAACTTGTATCATTTCCTATTGATGAAATAAAATTTGAAACATCCAGATGTGGAAGCTGGGCTGTTTTTTGCT
>MHAF01000066.1:1813-15924 GCA_001802865.1 Ignavibacteria bacterium RBG_16_34_14 | reverse complement strand
TCTAAACCGGGGGCAATTAAACCGCCAATCAGTCTCGGCAAGGCCAAGCCTTGACGGATAAATTTTCCGGGATGTTCAATTACATTTATCGTTGTTGCCGTTCCAAAATCAATTGAAAGAATATAGATGCCTGCACTATAGTTTTTATATTTTTCTGAATTCTTATAAAGAAGGAAAGCACCTTCGGCTGAACAAAGCCTGTCCGTTCCTAAAGTATCAGGAGTTTTATAAGAGATTGTTAGATTGGTTTTAATATCTTTTGAAATGATGAAAGGAGACTTGCCGGTTAGCTTTAAAACTTCTTCAGCCCGCCTTAGGCGGGTTGTTTTATCTGGAACTACTGATGAGATGGCAATTTCATTTTTAGATTGAGAATTTAGAAATGTTAAAACATCTGGTATATTATTAAAGGAATGAAATTCAATCAGCTTATTGTTTAAAAACTTACCTGTTTTGATCCTTGAATTTCCTATATCAATTGCGATGAGCATTAAGCTATACTCACATCACCGGAATAAATTTTTTCTGTTTTTTTATTTGTCCTTAAAAGCAGGAAACCATTTTCATCAATATCATCAAAAATTCCATACTTCACTTTGTCATCTTCAGTAACAGAAATCTTTTCACCAATCATTCTGCACCGCTGTTTCCATTCTTTTAAAATCCATTTCGGGTTGGTAACAACATTTTCTAAAGTTTCTTCAAACACATTCAGCAGTTCTGCCAAAAGCTTTTCCCGTTCAATGGTTTGTTCCGTTTCATTTTTTAATGAGGTAGGCGGGATATTAAAACTTCCCTGGAAAATAGTTTGGTTTATATTTAACCCAATTCCTACAACAACTCTTTCAAGCTTTTCACCTTTTGAGGATGATTCAATTAAAATACCCGAAACTTTTTTACCGTTGATCAAAACATCATTAGGCCATTTAAGTTCAGTTTTAAGTTGAAATAAATTTTCTATTGATAAAGCAATTGCTAAACCTGCAGCAAAGTTTATAAAGTTAAATTGCCTGGTAAAATATTTTTTGTTTGTTAAAAGAACAGAGAAGGTAAGATTCATTCCTTTCATACTATACCATACTCTATCTTTTCTTCCATGTCCTTTGATTTGTTTTTCAGCCAGCAGAGTTGTACCGTGAACATTCCCGATGGCTTTATCAAGAAGTATAGAATTTGTTGAGCTAACTTCTTCGGAATAAATAAAATTCCTGCCAATTACATCAGTATCCAGCTTTATATCAAAACTTTCTAAGTTAAATTCTGATTCCATAATTCCTAATATTTAAGTATGCCAATATTGTCAATAAATAATCAAAATATGTAGTCAAGTTGCCATTAAGTCAGATATTCAGACAAATATCCAAAATTCTTGATAAAACTATTTATCTTTATAAGCTATTAAAGAATAATAACTTATCGGAAAACTTGCATAATGGCACAATCATTGGAAAACTAATAAAAATCAAATTTCAAAAAACTATTTCAAATATAAACAAAATAAATTAAGGAGAGGTTAAAATGACACTAATAAAATTTGAGCCGTTAAGGGAATTAGAAAACTGGAATGAAAGGATCCACAGATTCTTCAATGATTTTCCATCAGCAGATTTTAATTATTTTCCTCACATAGATATTTCTGACGATGAAAAAAATATTTATGTGGAAGCTGAGATTCCAGGCGTTAAGAAGGAGGATATGAAAATAACTCTTCAGGATAATATTTTAACAATTACGGGGGAAAAGAAGAAAGAGAAAGAAGAAGAGGATAAAAAGAATTTCTTCAGAAGTGAAAGAGTTTATGGCTCATTCACAAGAAGTTTTACTTTGCCTGAAGATATTGATCCTGATAGTGTTGATGCAAAATTTGATAATGGAATTCTTAACATAACAATCGCTAAATCTCATCCTAAAAAAGTTGCTGAAAAGCTGATCGAAATCAAATAAATAAAAATTGTTATAACAGCGTCAATTAATTTTGACGCTGATTTTTTATTAATTAAGAAAGGAAATTGATAATGGGAAAAATAATTGGAATAGACTTAGGAACTACAAACTCTTGCGTTGCTGTTATGGAAGGTAATGACCCGGTAGTTATTCCAAACTCAGAAGGCGGAAGAACAACGCCTTCTGTTGTTGCATTTACAAAATCAGGTGAAAGATTAGTCGGACAACCTGCTAAAAGGCAAGCAATCACTAATCCGAAAAATACTGTCTTTTCCATAAAAAGATTTATGGGAAGAAAAATGAATGAAGTTACTGAGGAGATGAAGAAAATTCCTTATGAAGTTATTGCAGGCGACAATAATACGGCACGTGTCAAGGTTAGTGACAGAGTTTATTCACCGCCTGAAATAAGTGCAATGATTCTTCAGAAGATGAAAAAAACTGCAGAAGAATATCTTGGTCAGGAAGTAACTGAAGCTGTTATTACAGTTCCGGCTTATTTTAATGATTCACAAAGACAGGCAACAAAGGATGCGGGTGAAATTGCAGGATTAAAAGTAAAAAGAATTATCAACGAACCAACTGCTGCAGCTCTTGCTTATGGTCTCGATAAAAAGCAGAGGGACCACCTTGTAGCTGTTTATGATCTTGGCGGTGGTACATTCGATATTTCCATTCTTCAGTTAGGTGAAGGTGTATTTGAGGTTAAATCATCCAACGGAGATGGACACCTTGGTGGTGATGATTTTGACCAGAGACTGATTGATTACCTTGCAGATGAATTTAAAAGACAGGAAGGAATTGATTTAAGAAAAGATCCAATGGCTTTGCAGAGATTGAAAGAAGCTGCTGAAAAAGCTAAGATCGAATTATCATCTTCTTCTACAACAGATGTTAATCTTCCGTTCATTACTGCTACACAGGAAGGACCTAAACATCTTAATATTAATATCTCCAGGTCTAAATTTGAACAATTGACTGATGATCTTATGAGAAGAACAATTGAACCTTGTGAGCAGGCACTTAAAGCAGCCGGTCTCAGTTCTTCCCAGATTGATGAAGTAATACTAGTTGGTGGTTCTACAAGAATTCCTGCGGTTCAGGAACTTGTAAAAAAACTTTTTAACAAAGAACCTCACAAAGGTGTAAATCCTGATGAAGTTGTTGCCATCGGTGCCGCAATCCAGGGTGGTGTTCTTACCGGAGATATAAAAGATGTATTGCTTCTTGATGTTACACCCCTTTCGCTTGGAATAGAAACCCTCGGTGGTGTGTTTACAAAACTTATTGAAGCAAATACAACAATACCAACTAAAAAGAGTGAGATATTCTCAACAGCTTCCGATAATCAGCCATCTGTAGAGATACATGTTCTGCAGGGTGAAAGACCTATGGCTTCTGATAACAGAACACTCGGAAGATTTCATCTTGATGGCATTCCGCCTGCACCAAGAGGAATTCCGCAGATTGAAGTTACTTTTGATATTGATGCAAATGGTATTATGCATGTTCATGCTAAGGATAAAGCTACAAACAAAGAACAGAGTATCAACATAACTTCTTCAAGTGGTTTATCTAAGGAAGAAGTAGAAAAGATGAAGAGAGATGCTACAGAGCATGCTGCTGAAGATAAGAAGAAAAAAGAATCGGTTGATGTTAGAAACCAAGCTGACAGTATGATCTTCCAGACAAGGAAACAGATAAATGAAATGGGTGATAAGATTACCCAGGATCAGAAGTCAAGACTTGAATCTGAGATCAAAAAAGTTGAAGAAGCTATTTCTTCAAATGATACTAACAGAATAAAATCAGCTACCGATGATTTGACTAAAGTATGGAATGATATTGCCTCACAACTTTACCAGCAAACTGGTTCGCAGCAGCAACCCGCAGGAGGTGCTCAGGGTGAAGCTGGTGAGCAAAGTAAAACCGTTAAGGAAGAAGCTCAGGATGCATCCTATGAAGTAGTTGATGAAGAAAAAGAAAAAGATAAAAATAAAAAGTAAACAAAATCGCAGCATAGAATATTTTTCTGTGCTATGTGATTAATGATTTTCATAAAATAAATAACAGGAGATAAAAATGACTGATAATAGAGAAATGATAAAAGTAAAAGAGAAAGAACAGCAATGGGAAGAGGTTCTCGAAACAGAAGCTGTTGTTGCTCCGTTTGTTGATATATATGAAACAGAGGATAACTTTGTTTTAACAGCAAATATGTCCGGAGTAGCAAGGGATAATGTAAAGCTTAAACTTGAGGAAGGTTCACTCTCGATCTTTGGAAAAGTAAATTATGATGAATTAAAAAATAGAAAATATATTCTTAATGAAAATGAAGTTGGAAACTATTACAGGAAATTCAGGATCAGCAAGAGTATAGATGAATCAAAGATCGAAGCTCATTTTGAAAATGGGCAGTTAACTGTAAAGCTTCCAAAGCATGATCGAATAAAACCGAGAACGATTACAATTAAGTAAACATCTTTCTATTTAAAAAATAAAAACCCGTCTTACGACGGGTTTTTTATTTTGGTTTAAAAGATTTGCTCATTTTAGTCGCAACCTTCAGGTTGCGGATATTATTCCGCAGGCTGAAGCCTGCGGCTACCATTAATTAACTTTTAATAGATGAGGTTACTTGGTTGCGAGCACTACTTCTGCTTTATTCTTTACAAAAGCCTGGTTTAAATTTGTTAAAGCATTAAAATTCTTACTCGTTTCAAAGTGTTTTTTTGCTTCTTCTTTATTACCTTCACCGGAATATGTTAGAGCAATTCTATAGTGTGTATAAGGATTCTGCTGGTTTGCCTGCATAAATTCTTCACGCGCTTTATTATAATCTTTTTCCTCCATAGCGATCATTCCATTAAGCTCATGAGATGACCAAATCTGGAATGTATTGTTTGCGAGTGCAGCTTTCTCACTGAATTCCTTTGCTTTGGTTTTTGCTTCAGCAAGTTTCCCATTCATCAATAGAATTTTCACTTGGTTATAAATGTCAAGCCTTTTTGTAGTTTCCTTTACTTCTTCCGGAAGATTGGAATTCAAAGTTGTTGAAAGAGCCTGATCGTATTTTTGTTTAGCTTCATCATATTGACCGGCATCAAATAAAATGTTACCCATAGTATTAAGATCACCAGCCATAGCACCGGCATCATTTATCTTTTCAGCTATTTCATATTGTTTCTGCATTTCCTGCAAAGCCATTTCAGTATTGCCCTCATCTACATAAGCCACTGTTTTTGTAAATAATGCTGTACGTTTTTCACCATCATCTCTTGCCATTCCAAATAAAACATCGCATTGTTTCCTTGCTTCATCATGTTTTTTCAGGAATGTATAATTAGTTGCAATACCAATATGAGAGCCAATAAAATTCGGATTTTGATTTAGTGCTTTATTGTATTGCTCAATTGAAGCTTCATATTTTCCCTCTTTCATAAGCAGTTCAGCATAAGAATCATAAGGATTGGGATCATCAGGAATTAGTTCAATATATTTAAGGAAAGATTTTTCGGCATCACCATAATTGTCAAGATTTCTGTAAGAATATCCCATCATATTATATGATGAGGAATAATCAGGAGCTATTTCGGAAGCTTTCTTCAAATGATCAACTGCAAGCTGGTATTTTTGCTGACCAAAATAAAATTGTCCCATTAGTTCGTGTGCTCTTTCATCATTAGGAAAAAGCTCCACTAACTTTTTCAAATGTTCTTCTTGTTTTGCCTGGTTGCCGTCTGATCCGGCTTTTAATGAAAGAATTATTAATCTTTCACCCTCTGAAACTTTATCAGTTAAAGCGGTCATCTTTTCAAGGTCTTCAAAAAATCCTTTTGTAGTTGGATTAGCAATTGCGTGATAGTAATAAGCCATTGCAAAATCTTTATCTTTTGCAATTGCATTCTCAAAATGCTGGAGTGACTCCTGTTGTCTTAGCTTATCAAAAAGATCGCGCCCCTTTATAAAATCTGCTCTTGCATCTTCAGAAGATGTCGTAACAGGAATTTTGGATTCATCTGTATTCTTACCACAGCCTGAAATAAAAACAAAACTGAGAAGTAAGAAAGAAGCGAAAAGAGATTTCTGGAAAAAAACGTTTTTCATTTTTTCCTCCTTTTATTATTAGTGATTTAAAAATAAAACTGCCTGGTGCCCGGAATTGCCTGCAGAATTGAATTAGGGTATTGGAACTGACCGTAATTTAGTAATCAATTTATGTAAATACAATTGTTGGTTGATTTTTGGCTAAATAATTATTTGAATGGTAAAGCGTGAAAATAATATCGGAATATTTTTTTCCCACCCTGAACTTGAACTTATCCCAAACATATTATTTATGGCAGAATCTGTTATAATTCTCTTGAATCAGCAGCTTTTCTGTTTTTGTCTATCCAGTAACCCCAGGCAATTAAGAGCCACTGGAGTAATCCAACGTAACCAATTGCTTCCGCAGATTCCGGAGGAGGACCAATGATATTCATCACATAAATAACAACTAAGAAGATTAATAAACTCCAAAGTGCAAATTTGTCTTTTTTATTTTTTGCTTTTGTTGCTTTGATGTAAAGATAAGAACCAAGAATAAAAATCATTCCTTCAACAATAATTGTAAGGAGAACTGAGTTCCATAATCCAAACCCGACTTTAATATCGGTGCCGGGAAAAAGTGGAAGATCAGGAATATGAGTAATTAAATCTAAAATCCAATGGCTGATAACAAGCAAACCCAGAAGTAAAGCACTTATTAAATTCTTTTTTATAAGAAAATAAATTGTACCAAAGAGTAATGCCCAAAAAAGAACTCCAAATAAACTATGCGAGAAAGGATAATAAACAAAATCTAATGGAGTGAACGCTGAAACACCAGGCGAGACTTTAACTTTTTCTATCCCAAACAGAAGAAAAAATGGCCAGAGAAGATCTATAAATTGTGAAGCAAAAAATAATGTACCGAGTGATGGTTTGTTATCAATCTTTTTTGCTGCTAAACCAACACCAAAATGACCGATGAACATATTTAACTTTTCATTCTCCCGGATAAAAATTTCTTTTTAAATCTTTCCTCAAAATAAGAATTATTTTTTTCTTCTTCTTTCCTCTTTTTTTTATAGGCTTTTTCAGTAACTGTTAATATCAACTTGTCCTCCTATGGCGGAGATTAATTCTTTTAGGAAAAAATATTTTTAAGAACTACTATTTAACACTTGACTTTTAACATAACAGTTGCGGGTTATATTGATATTTAACTCTAATTAACTTTTTCAATATACCTGATAGGTGCTATGATATTGAAGCTTTTATTGTAAGGATCTGTTAAAAAGAAATTGAATAAAAGATATATTGTGTCTTCTACATGTTTATTGTCCCTAATTCCAGGAACCCACTCAACTGATTTTAAGATGGTTTCAATTGGTGGAATAAACAGTTTGTTATTTAAACTGTCAGACAGATTAGATGGTTTATGAACCAGTTCGACTTTAATAAATTTTCCAGTTGAGTCAATTGTTAAATAAATTGACAAACTGATTGTTGCTCCGGCTAATCTCCCGATTTCAGGATAAGTTTCTGGTCTCTGAATAATGCTACTTAAGGAATCCCAACCTATAATTGGATATGTATGAGTAAATAATATAGTATCTGCTTGAGGGAAAATATTTATTGTAACTAAAAAAACTATTGCGGAAATAAAATTTTTCATATCAATATAACGGCGTGTTATGTTAAAACACAACGCCGTAATTGAGTTCTCTGTTTATTTACTTGTCCGCCTGTAGCGGAATTATTTAATAGATATAAATATTTTTTCTATATCTGATACCCCGTTCAATAGTTTATTACTAACATAAATACCACCGGGACTTGTTACACTTTTTTAAAGAACTCTTTTTGAGGTAGGGATTTTTATGACCCTTCATAGATGCCTTCTCCGCTATTACTTCTTTTCTGCTGGAATACTGCATTCATAGGTCATCAATAGCCGCTTGTTATACCGTTTTAGAAAAATGAAATAATTTAATAAGCGTCTTTCCTCAAGTCTATTGATAAAACATAAATTGTCTTTTCAATCTCATCGATTACATAAAATAATCAAAATTTACCAATTCTATATCGCCAGATCTCTGGTTTGTAACCCACTAGTTTTTTAATATTATTTCCGTAATGTGGCTCTTCTTTTAATTGAGGATAAATGTATTGGAGAAGCTTTTTCTCAATGAATGGTTTTTCTTGGTTAGATAATTTATTAATCTTTTTTAGAAACTCATTAGTTTTCAAAGATTTTGTAATTAGGCAACTAACCGTCCCTTTTTTAACTTCATATCTGAAAGGCCACGTTTTAAACTTTTATTGAGTTCCTTATTATTTCGTATTTCTTCCATTTCGAACTCATCAACATAAACATTATGCTCAATGAATCTTTTAACAGCAGTCTCAATAAAATTTGAGATTGGTCTATTATCCCTATCAGCCAATTTTCTGTATACTTTATAGCTTTCTTCACTTAAACGAAGAGTTATGGTTTTAGACATATGATTACCTCTGAATTTTTATAGTTTCTTTGCATTCAAATGTATTCATATCAAAAGTAAATTTCAATACACAACTATTTCAAACGGTATAACGGCGTGTTATGTTAAAACACAACAGCCATCACGATAAATTCTGTTGGTGGGTGTTACTATTATATTATAGCCTTTTTGATGAAAGTAATCGTAAATCCAGAACCCTGAAAAGCAGCATTCATACACAATATGTAAAAGAGCATCTTTATAATTATCAGTTAAAAACTTTTCAAGCTCTTCTGCTTTGGGGTGCATACTGAAAGTTTTTAGTTCGAGATCATAAGTCCTGACTGTAACTACCCATCTTTTTTTGTGAACGCCAATACCAATGAACAAATTTTTATTACTAAAACAGCTATCGGATTTTTCTTCCATATTGAGTCTTCCTATGTTTAAAGAACTCAATTTACAATTCTATTTAAACATACGTTCTTGTTGCTAACCGGCAGCCCAGAACAACAACTTATTATTTATAAAAATATTTCTTAGAAAAACCTACCTTAAAGAACAACTTGGTTTTGCAAACTAAATTTTATAATTACACAAACTTGTCCGGCGAAGTCCAAAGGACGCAGACTGATGCCGCACTGAAATGAGTTTATCCCGAACTTGATTCGGGGTTATCCGTGTTGAGCGGCTGGATAGCAACATTTTTATTAAATATTATCAAAATACGTATTAAAAGAACCGATTTTATATTTCCTTAATTTTCTTTATACCTAATCTTTTTATTTCTCACGTCAACTAACCATCCCTTCGTATAATCTATGTTGTCAAAACATTTTGGACAGAAATAATCTATTGTATATATATGTTCATTAAAATACTGATAGTAATCAGTACGTGTTTTTGCGTTTTTTAATTCTATCCACATTCCACAAACCGGGCATTTTCCTTCACTATATTCTCTATCAAAATCATTTTTTGTCAAGTAACTTAATTTTGCATCAGGTTTCCTAACGGTAATTGATTTCGATTCAATAAATTTTATGGCTTCATCTATTGTCGATTCGGGTATGTTTGGATCCTTTAATTCTTTCAATAAAGTTATAGCTCTTTTATTTCCCAATTGTATCAGTCCCCGAATAGCTCCAATCCTAATGTACTTATATTCTTGAATATCCGTTTCCGAGGTAAGAAGATTTGATAGAATAGTGAATGCATTAGCCCCTTTCATTTTTCCAATTGCCTCGCATAATTGACCAGCATTTACATAAATATATTCCGGATTACCAATCTGTATAGAAGAACGCATAGCAGATTCAATATCAGAAATAAAGTCGTGCCCATATTTTGTTAACTTTGCGAGTCGTACTTCCTGTTCACCAGTTTTTGAAGGAGTCAGATCTGCGTAGTTTATTATTTCATTAATCAACTGGATAATTTCTTCTCGTGAATATGTTTTAACGTTTCTCCGTTTCTGAATGATAGGATATCCAATCTGGCTACTTTTTTGATCAACCTTATTTTTAGTGCTTTCTCCAGTTATACCGTTTTGAACATACTTATTATCATTTTGATTTTTCTTAATCTTTCGTGCTTTACGGCCAAAGTAAATCAAAGAAATTCCGGGTATAATAAATACAAATGGTACTACAAATTGAGCAACCCGTGGAATTTCAAGTTCTGTAGGAGATAAAATTGCTGCTAGCATCATAAGTAATCCCCAAATACAAAGTAAAGTTCCTATAATTATCTTCATCATTTTAAAACAATATTTTTTTAATAGTTACCCCTAAGATAAACTCTGTTTTTAATTGACTACTTTTATTTTCATAACTATAGACCATTTGTTTGGTCCAACCAATTCTACTACAAACCAGGTATTATTATCGCCGGCAATAACTTTTCCCCCACGATGTAATAAATTTAATATATCTGGAATTTGCGTTTCAAAATCACCAACAAAAAACCCATAATCCATTAAATTATTTTTTAGTTTAGCATCATCAAATGAATAATTATTCCCGTTTGGATATAATGCAGTTGTTTTAACATCAGTAATTGTGCTGTCGGTCGAAGTTAAAATAATAACACTTGAACCAGCTGAATCACTTTTAGGAAAACTATATACAATTGCTCCGCCTTTAAATTTTCCTTTCTGATACGATTCTACAAGACTTGGTGGTTCTTGTAGTGGAATAGGCGTAACTAAGGCAACTGGGGTGAGTGTTGGATCAAAGTTATGCCACGATATATCACTGCCGAATGCATATGGGTCATTACTTTTTTTAATTATTATGAAATCAATCGGCTCTATGCCAATTAAATAATTGCCTTCTGAAATGTTATTTATAAGAACAGGTGTTTTGCCTTTTAAATATTTCTTTTCCATTAAATAATATTTATTGCTTTTTATATCATATAATTTTGCCCAACCTTCTTCCTCTTTTTTGTACGTAGTTGTATCTTCAGCAAAATAAACATTAAGACCGGTTGGTATAGATGATATCCATACTTGATCAGCACGAAGCTGTGGCATCTTTTTAAGCTTTTGTGCAAAGCAAAAATTATTCTGGAGAACGAATAAGATAATCAGTATTAAACAATTACTGAGACAAATTTTTATTTTAACCTCCGTTAACAAATGCTGTTGCCTGACACTTTGCGACTAAGTTGCTATCCGGAACAAGGATGCAGAATAACTGCAACTGCTTTTATTTATAAAAATGTTTCTTAGCCCTAACTAATTTAAACAGCAATTAAATTTCGCATACTGAACACAATCTATAGTTTTTCTGCAATCAACCTTGAAGAAATAGATTATTTCAATTCACAAATTCTTTTTCGAAATCAAAAGTATTGATAATGCAACTGCTAATATGCTTGTGATTGCAAAAATCCAAAGACCCACACCTGGGGTCCAATATTCAATAAAAGTATAAGATGCGATAACAAAAACGATTGATGATGTACAAAGCGCGCATATTCTCCATGCAATATGTTTTCTTGAAAGTACGATTGCCAGTATAAAAAAGATTGTTCCAAGGATCGGTAAAAAATCAACTCCGAATAAACGGTCAAAAGAATAATTCTGAATTCCTAGAAAAAAACTAATCCTGATTAATACCGTATTAGGATCCCAGGGGACAAAAACAGATGCTAGCATTACAATCCCAAATAATACTCCTAACACTAGTACAGATACATCAAACTTGGTATTACCTGATGTATCCTGCATAGATACTTCCAATTTGTTATTGTCCAATGTATCTGCAAACGAATTAATTTTTGCCTGAATTGTTAAAAGTATTATCCATATAGAAAAAGTAGGGAACAATGTAGCAGCAAGTAACAATTCAAATGAAAAATCACCCAATTTAGTTGACGCTTCTATTCCTATAATATAGGTATAAATAATAAAGATAATCCAAAGCAAAGAGATTAAAACCGGGTGAAATTGGAACCTATATGCAGGTGTAAAATACTTCCTTTCTATTCTCGCGACATATAAAGGCAATGAGAAAATTATTCTGAACATCCAGTAAAGATTAAACAATGGGATAAATAAAAAACCAACTGCTTGTCCGGGTGTATATGGAATCTCCTGAAAATTGGATTTCAAATCCTTAACGGTCCGGTAAAGCCAAAATAGACCATATAAACCTACGGTAACAAAAAACAATAAAAGCGAGAGCCAGATTTTTCGTCTTTTTAAATCCACCAGTATATTTTCATTTATTTGTAATTGGTTCGCTCTGCTTTCCCCTATGAGGAATAAAAGGCAATACAATAAAATAAAGTAGCTAAAATACCAGCCGGAGTTAATCAATTCTCTGAGAACATCTGATTCCCAATATTCCCATACCCTGAGCGTATTACTTAAAATATCAAAGGCAATTCCGAATAATATCCTCATTGAAAAACATATAATAATCATCCCCTTCACAAATCCATTCAATTTTTTATCTTTAGCTGAAAATATTATTACGAAAAGATAAATCATTATAAAGAGTAAACTAATTGTAAGATTAGAAGCAATGTCCATCTTTTATCTCCTTATGTTTTTTATGAATGTTTAATTTGAACTTTTATTATTTGCCTAACGATGTTGCTGTTAACTGGTAGCCCAGAATAACAATACCGATAAACCGCAACTACTTTTTATTTACTTGTCCGCCGTCTTTTGGCGGATAAAAACATTTCTACTTCAAAGAGCAACTAAGTTTTGTAACCTAACTTTATATTACTTCAAACGACCGTATCGAAGATGCGGTCGGCTTGAAGAACTTGTTAAGCTGTATTTTACCAAACTTACTATTAATAACTAATTTCACAGGCAACTTATTCAATTGGATATCGTTGATTACCATCTTTCAAAGTTAATCCGGTAGCTTTTTTTGAAACAATATATATGAGCGTTAATCTCTGTTCTGGAACTGTTGCCTTTCCCTTGAAAACGAATTTCCCGTCTATAGTTTCCACCCTACCACTTATTAACCATTCCTTGTTCGATACAACACCATCTTTATTTAATGTTCCTGCAAATTTTGGATTGAATTGTTCTCCTTGGGTGTCAATAACAGTCAATTTATAGGGACCATCGTTTGATAGTCCTCCTTCATATATAATCTCATTTTTCCCTTCGAATGTAAGTAGGTATAGTACTTCTTCCGGATTGGGTGTTATTTTCTTGTTGCTATAGTATGGTAGGCCCGGTTCTTTCTGTGTTGTTTCGACCATATCCTTTTGCTCAATTTCAACAAGGTTACCAAGCGATGTTGCAATTGGTAATTTCACTTTATTTTCACTACACGTAATAAAGAGTAATGAAGTAAGTATTACCACGAAAACTATTCTGATTTTCATAATTTTCTCCTTAATTGATTGGTTTAAAAAATGATATTTTTATCTATTAAAGAAATCATTCCAATTTTCCTCTTATTTAAGCTGATACTCTTGTTCTCCGTCTTTCAGGTTTAGCTTCAAAGCAGTTTTTGGAATAAGATAGACAAGCAAAATCTTTGGTTTATGAAGCGTTAATGTTCCTTTCCAAATATAATTTTTCACATCACCATTTATTCCCCAACCATTTTGTGAAATAATTCCGACGCTATCTGGTGAACCAACGAAAACAGGAGAATATTGCGTTCGTGTTTCTCTATTTATAATTAATGGTGTAAGATCATTTACGCTTTTTAGTATATATGGAATGGCTTTTTGGATATCCATTGTCTGGACTATAACATTAAAAGGTATTTCATTTTTACCTTCAAAAATAAGTAAGTACAAATTATCTTCGGGCTTAGGGATGATTTTTTTCTCGCTTGTTTCGACCATATCCTTTTGTTCAATTTTAACAAGATTACCAAGTGAGGTCTTAACAGGCAATTTCACTTTATTTTCATTGCATGAAATAAATAATAAAATGAACAAGACAAGAAATAAATTGTTTACATCATTCATCTACAATTCCTTTCTTGACAGTTTAGGAAGCCTAACGGCTGTTATGTTAAAACACAACAGCCAATTGAGTTCTCTGTTTATTTACTTGTCCGCCTCTGGCGGAAACAATTGCCAATAATTTATTAACTACTTCGTTTAGTTAACTACATTTAAATAGTAAATTTGCTTTTACAACCTTTTGAGCAAATAATCAATTAC
>MHAF01000066.1:229-1783 GCA_001802865.1 Ignavibacteria bacterium RBG_16_34_14 | reverse complement strand
TTTTACTTATTTAATTTTGTTCCTGGATTTAGATCATTGTATAATTTAATATATTCTCTTACAACTTTCATTGATCTTCCAGTGATTTCTTTTATTGCTGTTTCATCCATTCTTTTTCTTATAAGCTTCTTTATCTGATCATATTGTTTTATGTATCTATCTACTGCATCTTGACTGTGACCTGTATTCAGTACTATATCTGCCGGACTTTTTCCTTGTTCATATAAACTGATTATTATTCCTTTATGTGTCGGTAAACTTCCCTGATCAAGAACATATCCTTTTAACGGAAGTATCTCTCCCGTCTTTTCTGTATATGCTGCTAAATATTTTGTTAACGTACTTAAGCTTCTATTCATTATCACACTTAGCTCTGCACCACTTAATAATCCTCCTTGTTGTTTTGCGCTCTTGAGCAGCCTTACCATCATTTCTATATCTCTGGCTTCCCTGTGCTTGTAATTGCTGTTCCTGTCGCCCTTTTTATAATAGATCCTTCGCTCTACATCTTCTTTTGTTATCAGCGGAAGAACTACTGTCGTTGTTCCATAATCTTCTGCTTTCTTTCCATAGCTCTGTCGCTGTCCATCATCTTTTGTTGTGGTAAATATTATTTCTCCAAATCCCACCTGATCTTTTCCAGGATAATATTCCCGGTGCAAATTCTCTAAATCATCTGCTAACATTTCTATTATTTTTCTTGACCCCAGTATTTTGTATTCATTCTCTAACAGATTTATTATTGCACTCCTAAAGTTTCTCTTGTTTATGCTTTCATATCTGTCTCTTGTTGGATTTAAACTCATAACAAGCCTCTCATCATAGCTCCCAGAGGCTCTGAATAGAGCTTTGCTGTTTTTTTTATACCTGATCGATAACTGTTTCTGCTTATCAGATCCTTTAGGTTCTCTGATTTTATTTTATCTTTTTTGCTTTCTTTTATTAGCTCTAAATACTGTTTTACTAATCCCTCGCTTATCCCGGTTACTGAACTGATTTCTTTTCTCTCATATATACCTTTACTTTGAGCCATCAACACTTTTGTAAAACTTTCTAGGTACCGCTTTATTGCTCCTGCACTATGCCTGGCTGTTAGTTTTATTTCACTGTATGTTTTTCCATCTAAGTACATCCCGATTATTTTTACCTTATGCGTCTGGCCTCTGCCGATGTTATGAAGATATCCACGTGTTACTACTTCTATCCCTTTTTTCTTTATCGCTTTTATATCTCGCTGGATTGTCCTTACTGTGCAGCCCAAATATTTTGACAAGTCTTCTTGACTTAAAACTCCACCTTGTTCTATCGCTTCGTCTGTTATCCTTTCTATCTTTATTTGTCTTAAGCTTATTCGACCATATTCTTTTAGTATTTCTATATCTTCTATTCCGTTATCTATTGTCAGTCTTACTTTTTTCTTCTCCATCTTCTCGATTACTTTTCCGCTTCGCTCTTCTATCCCGATTACTGTTACCTCGATTTGTCCTTCCCTTAGACTATAATCTCTTAGCAAACATTCTTTTGCCGTAGTCATTATTGAGGAACTTAATTTCG
>MHAF01000066.1:0-222 GCA_001802865.1 Ignavibacteria bacterium RBG_16_34_14 | reverse complement strand
AGAATATGAGTTCTCTAATTCCCATAATAACTCTCCCTCTGAACTTTTTATCTGCCTTCTATCTAAGAATCTTCTTCTTATTCTCATCTGTCTCCTCGTTTGTTTTTGCAAATTTAACTATGTACGAGGCGACAAATGTCGCTATTTCATCAGCACCATCTTCTTACTAGCAGCATAATTGTTTACATTGATAGTATAGAAATAGATTCCACTACTTAAGTC
>MHAF01000065.1 GCA_001802865.1 Ignavibacteria bacterium RBG_16_34_14 | reverse complement strand
TGTCGAATCGTTTGATGGATTAGTTGTTGATTATGCTAAAAAAGTAAATGCTATAGGAATAATAAGAGGTTTACGTGCACTTAGCGATTTTGAATATGAATTCCAGATGGCATTAATGAACAGAAAACTTGCTAATAATATTGCTACAATATTTCTTATGCCCCATGAGAAATATACTTACCTTAATTCTTCTATAGTCAGAAATCTTGCCAGCCTTAACAGTGATGTAAGTGATTTTGTCCCGCCAATAGTTCAAAAAGCTTTTAAGAAAAAATTTTCAAAAAAATAACCTGTCTTTGTGAAGTTCAATAATTCTGATTTTCAATTTCCTTCCATCTGTTTCTTATTATTTGATTTATGAACTGCTTAAAGCAGGATATTCAGACGAAGATATTAAGAAAATCTGTTCCGGAAATCTTTTGAGAGTTTGGTCTGCTGTTGATCAGTATGTAAAAAATTCTGCCCATAATTAAATTATAACCTAAATCCAAAATTTTTTAAAAAAGATGACTTTGTTGTAATCTTCTTTTAAATTAGCACCTGTCATTACTTTTTTATTCCTATTTATTCCATAGAGGTACATTTGAATAGATTATCTGAGTTAATCTCTTCAATTGAAGAGAGCAGAACAGTTGCTGTATCTTCCCTGGCCAAAAGATTAAAAGCAGAAGGGAAAAATGTTTTAAATTTTGGTGCCGGTGAACCGGATTTTAATACTCCTGATTTTATAAAAGAAGCAGCAATTAAAGCAATCCAAAATAACTTTACAACTTACACCCCAAATGAAGGATATCCTGATCTTTTAAAAGCTGTAATAAAAAAATTTAAGGATGAGAATGATCTTGATTTCAAACCAGAAAATATACTTGTATCAAACGGAGTGAAACATTCGCTCTACAATATTTTAATGGCAATATGCAATCCTGGTGATGAAGTAATTTTTCAATCTCCTTACTGGGTAAGTTACCCTGAAATGACAAAGCTTGTTAAAGGAAAATCTGTAATAATTGATGCGGGAGTTGAGAAAGAATATAAAATCTTACCGGCAGATCTTGAAAAGGCAATTACTCCAAAAACCAAAGTTTTTATTTTTAATACTCCTTCAAATCCCACCGGGGTAGTTTATTCCAAAGATGAAATTCTGGCTTTTGCAGAAGTATTTAAGAATAAAGAGATATTCATTATTTCTGATGAAATTTATGAGAAGATAATTTTTGATGGAGAAAAACATTTTGCTATTGGTTCAGTTGATTATCTTAAAGATAAAACTATAACTGTAAATGGTGTTAGCAAAGCTTATGCAATGACCGGTTGGAGAATTGGTTATGCCGGTGGTCCAAAAGAAATTATAAAGCTTGCAAGAAATCTTCAGAGTCATTCTACTTCCAATGCTGCTTCAATTTCACAAGCCGCTTCTTATGCAGCATTAACACAGCCTACAGATGAAATAAATAAGATGGTTGAAGAGTTCAGACAAAGAAGAGATTTTATAGTTGCAGAATTAAATAAAACAAAGGGGATAAAATGCCCTTTACCTAAAGGAGCATTCTATGTTTTTTATGATGTAAGTTCTTATTATGGAAAACATGTTAATGGATTTGAAATAAAAGATTCAACAAGCTTTTGTAATTATCTTCTTAATGAACAGAATGTTGGGTTAGTACCGGGAATTGCTTTTGGTAATGATAATTGTGTTCGTATGTCTTATGCCTGTTCACAATCACAAATAGAAGAAGGTTTGGAAAGAATTTATAAAGCCCTGGTAAGATTTCATTAATTTTTTATTACCATCATTAAAGATCTCTGCAATTCATCTATTGGAACTTTTTCTCCTGTCCATAACTCGAATGATTTTGCTGCCTGGTGAACAAGCATTTTAACTCCATCAAGAACAATAGCTCCGTTTGATGCTGCTAACTGTAATAATTTTGTTTCGGGAGGATTATAAACAAGATCGAAAACAAGCTGATCTTTTACAAAAGAATCACTCAATGAAGTGATTATATCATCACTATCGGGAAACATACCAACAGATGTTGCATTAACAATTAATTTACTATCCTTAAAAATTTTAACAAGGTCGGGAGGAAATAATTCACGTGTTTTAATCGAAGTATACTTCATCTTAGCACTGAAATAATTTTTAAGAGCTTCTGCTCTTTGTTCCGTTCTATTGATAATAAAAATTTTCTTTGGTTTAAAATATCTTATTAAAGCATAAATAACGGCACGGGCTCCACCACCTGCGCCAACAACACAAATATCCATCCCGTTTATTTCATTCTTATATGGTATCAGGGTAGCCAGTGCTCCATCCACATCTGTGTTATATCCATTCAGTTTACCCATTTCATTTACGACAGTATTAATTGAGCCGATTATAGATGCTTCTTCGGAAACATTATTTAAAAATTGCACTATATTTTCTTTATGCGGAATTGTTACATTAAAACCTTTAATGTTTAAGGCAATCATCCCACGTAAAGCATTCCTCAAATTAGCCGTAGGAACATCGAAAGGGAGATAAATATAATCCAGGTTTTTCATCTGTGCAGCAACATTATGAATAAAAGGAGAATAAGTTTGTTTAATAGGATGGCCAATCAATCCTATTATCTTAGTATTTAAATGAAAAGTGTCTTTCATAAGTTCAAGTTCATGAGCGAAATCAAGATTAAGTCATTTATAGTTTGAATAATAATGAATGACCATAAATGACGATCGAATGACCAACGATAAATTGTCAATTACATCTCACCAAGGAGCTTCTTAAATAATTTTGATGATTTAATTTCCGGATATTCTTTTGCAAATTCATTACGCATTGCAGGATTTATTTTAAATGCTGACTTCAGACAATCAACTGCTTCCTGTGTTCTGCTGAGAATAAAATTAATCTTTGCCTTCCCATAATATGATGAAGCATCTGCAGGATTTATAACTATACATTTATCATAAGCTTTTAATGCTTCAAGCCAATCACCCATTTCAAACAAAGTTTCAGCAAGATTAAAATTTATCTCATAACTTTCCGGCTCTATTTTTAAGGCAGCGAAATAGCTTTGAGCAGCTTCTCTAAGCTGTCCAAGTGAATATTCAAGGTCAGCTTTAGCAAACCACGCATCTGCGTTGTCCTGCGAGAGTGAAATCGCTTTATTAAAATCTTTTAACGCAAGATGAAATTTCCCCGCTGCATCATAACAAAATCCCCGTGAAAGATAAGCTTCATAATATTCATCATTTACTTTTATAGCCTCCGTAAAATATTTTATGGCATTGGGCAAGTCACCAAGCTCTTCATAAATATTAGCAATATTAAAACAGGAGGATTCATCTAAAGGATCAAGTTCATGAGATTTCTTAAAACATTCTATTGCCTGTTCATATCTTCCAAGGTCAGCAAGTGCATTACCTTTGTTGAACCATGCGCTTGAAAAATCTCCGCTAAGAGCTAAAGCAAGATCATACGCCTCGATAGATTTCTCAATATGATTTAGCTTTCCAAGGATTACTCCTTTATTAAACCAGCCAGAGGGATTATAGGGCTGAAGATTAACAAAGTTATCATATGCTTTTAGTGCATCATTTAGTCTTTCAAGGTTTTCATAACAATATCCAAGCTCATAATAAGCTTCAGCATATTCATTATCAATCTCAACAGCTTTTAGTAAAAAACTAATTGCTTCTTCATCTTCACCCAGTCGTTGATAAAGCAATCCTAAACTAAAATATGCATCCTCATCGCGCGGGTCTAACTTTAATGCTTCCAATAAAGAATCTTTCGCCTGATCAAAGCGTTCAAGTTCTTCTTCCGATATTGCTTTTTCAATGTATGTTTCTGAATCAGCTGGATTTAATGATAAGGATTTTTCAAAACATTCGAGAGCTTTTTCTGATTCAAATAATCCGTTAAGAATGATTCCCTTTTTTTGCCAGTACTCAGCATTATAGGGAGAAACTTCAAGCAGTCTTTCTATAAAAAACAGAGCATCATCATAGAAATCTTTATCCTGGCAAAGTTGTATCAGGTCTTCAACTGCTTCAATCGAATTGTACAAACCTGCATTCTCAATTATCTCTTTATATTTTTTTATATCATCTTCAAGATTGCTACTATCAAAGTCAGGTTCATTACCGAAATCAGAATCAAAATCAGGCATTAAAAGTCTCCAAGAAAATGAAACGATTGTAAAAAATGTATTACTAATAAATCAGAAAAGCAAGCTGAGTAAATGTACTGTAATGAGTCATTCACAATTGAATCTCTATTTCAAAACTGCTGTTACTTTTTCAGCAGCTTCTTTTAAACTTTTAGCAACTTCAAAATTCAACCTTGATTCATTTAATAAATCAGCAGCTTCTTTAGCATTTGTTCCTTCAAGTCTAACAACAATAGGAACATTAATATGCATTTCTTTAGCCGCATCAATAACTCCCTGAGCTACCCTATCGCACCTTACAATTCCACCAAAGATATTGATCAGAATTGCTTTAACATTAGGATCGGAAAGAATGATTTTAAATCCATTAGCAACAGTAGTTTTATTTGCCCCGCCACCGACATCTAAAAAGTTTGCAGGTTCACCTCCGGCAAGCTTGATTATATCCATTGTTGCCATTGCAAGTCCCGCACCGTTAACCATACAGCCAACATTTCCATCAAGTTTAATATAGTTGAGATTGTATTTTGAAGCTTCAATCTCTAATGGATCTTCCTCATTAAGATCTCTGAAATCCTCAATCTCTTTTTGACGGTAAAGAGCATTATCATCGAAATTCATTTTAGCATCTAAAGCAACAACCCTGTTGTCATTTGTAATAATTAATGGATTTATCTCAAGAAGTGATGCATCTGTTTCTTCATATGCTTTGTAAAGAGCAAAGATAAATTTTATAAAATTTTTAAATGAATCGCCTTCAAATCCTAAAGAGAACGCCAGTTTTCTAGCCTGGTATTGCTGAAGACCAACTGAGGGCTCTATCCAGACTTTAATAATTTTTTCAGGAGTTTCCGCAGCAACCTTTTCTACCTCCACTCCTCCTTCAGTTGAACCCATTATTACATTTTTAGAAACTGATCTGTCAAGCAAAATTCCAAGATATAATTCTTTTTTAAAATCTAATCCTTCTGCAATAAACAAAGTTTTAACTTTTTTTCCTTCCGGTCCCGTTTGATGAGTAACGAGAATATTTCCAAATATTTTTTGAGTATACTCCTTCGCTTTCTCCGGAGAGGTTGTGAATTTTACTCCTCCTTCAAGTAATAATTCATCTCTGTTATTGGGATTATATAATTTTCCTTTTCCTCTTCCGCCTGCGTGAATTTGTGATTTAACAACAAACTGGTTTATTCCTCTTTGCTGAAGCTGTGAAATTGCATTATCAACTTCAGAAAGATCTTTAATTGCAATACCATCCTGAACGGGAACATTGTATTTTTTTAAAACTTCTTTTGCCTGGAATTCGTGTATTTTCATATACCCTCATGTAAGTTCTCCTGAAGGGAGAGGAATGAATGCTAATAAGTGTTATTTATTTTCTTTGTTCTTATTTTTTTTTTTTCTGCTTTTGTCATTCTGTTTTTTTAATTCTTTCAGAAATATTAAATCATCCTTATCTCTGAATCGGTTAATTGCTTCCTTATTTTTTATTAATTCATTTAGACCTATATAAAAAATTTTAATCTCTCTTTTTTCATTGGTAATTATATCTACTTTCTTATTTCGCCAGGCATCCTGAAATTTTATGTTTTCAATTGTGTTAATAAGATCTATTCTGTTAGGAGGTACCCCAAATTGAAAAACCATTCCTTTATGCATTAATTCTTTCTGATTACTTATTCCAGGTATAT
>MHAF01000064.1 GCA_001802865.1 Ignavibacteria bacterium RBG_16_34_14 | reverse complement strand
TTCCCAATCTTCTTTTTCATCAAAGAGAGATTCTTCATCAATATCTTCTGATAGAACCTTTGTAACGACCGAAGTTTTTCTTTGGATTATACTCCCGGTGAGTAGTTCATCACCGAAAATTTCTTTCTGGTCTTTTAGTGCTTCGATTAGTTGTTTCTTAAATTCGTTGCTCATAAAAAAGAATAATCAATCTCAAAGTTTTATGTCACCCCGATGGGGTTCAATTTAATCATCTTTTGAACTTACTATAAATATTTCACTCCTATCGGAGTTTCTTTCATATAATATTACTTGTTATTATAATCCCCATAGGGATGATATATTTATAGAAAGATTGAATCAAAATAAATGAAATCCTTTTAGGGATGACATATTGCATTTATGTAATTTTTAATACTTCCGTTAAAATATTGTTTGCAGCCTGGAATTTTGATTGTAAGGGAAAGCTTTTCTTCTTACCGGATTTGTTTATTACTGTAATCTTATTGGTATCATATTCAAAGCCGCTCTTCTTATCACTTAAAGAATTCAAAACAATCATATCAAGGTTTTTTTCTTTAAGCTTTTTGAGAGCATTCTTTTCAGCATTATTTGTTTCAAGTGCAAAACCAATTATTTTCTTGCCGCCTTTTTTAAGAGATAAAAGAATATCATCTGTTTGAGATAAACTTATTGAGTTAAGCTTATCTTCCTTTTTTATTTTTTTAGAAGAAGCCTTTAGAGGTTTATAATCTGCAACTGCTCCAGCCATAATTAAAACATCATTTTGTTTTAATTCTTTTTCAACTGCATCTTTCATTTCTTTGGCTGATCTTACATTATGAACTTTAATCCCGGGATATGCAATTTCATTTGAAGGACCCGAAATTAAAGTAACATCTGCACCACGAAGAAAACCAGCTTTTGCAAGCCAGTAACCCATCTTACCTGAAGAACGGTTGCCAAGATATCTTACAGGATCAATATCTTCATAAGTTGGTCCTGCAGTAATAAGTATTTTTTTGCCGGTTAAATCTTTTTTGATTCCAGAAAGAACAAGCTCGGCTGCATCAATAATTTTATTTATATCAGCCATCCTGCCATAACCGGAAAGTCCACTTGCAAGCTCACCTTCTTCAGCATAAACAATATAATGACCAAGCTCTTCAAGCTTTTTGATATTGTCTTTTGTTACCCTGTTCAGATACATATCAACATCAGCTGCTGGAACAATAATCAGTGGAGAACGTGCAGCAGCAACAAGTGTGGTCAAGGCATTATCAGCAAAACCATGAACTATTTTTGCAATTGTATTAATTGTTGAAGGGGCAATTAAGATAAGATCAGCCCACTGAGCATAATCAATATGCCAGGTAGTCATTTCGGTTCCGTTTTGCTGAGACTCAGGAAAAACATTTACAACCACAGGATTACCTGAAAGAGTAGAAAAGGTTAGTGGGGCTACAAACTGAAGAGCAGAAGGAGTCATTACAACTTTTACTTCCGCTCCACGATTTTTTAATTCTCTTATTAAATAACAGGCTTTATAAGCAGCTATGCATCCCGTTACACCAAGAATAATTTTCTTATTACGGAATACATCATTAGGCATTTAGATTTACGAATTATGATTTGAATTTTTAATTTCCAAAATCCAAATAACAAATTCCAAATAAATTTCAATAATTAAATCTCAAATTCCAAGCACGTTGAATTTTGAATTTGCTATTTGGAATTTATTTGTTATTTGATTTTTGTGATTTGTCACTTTTTATAATCATACCCGATCTTATTATCGAGTAATTCTTTCATAGCCTGGATTTGAGGTTTTTCCCTGTTTTCCAGTTCCAATGCAATTTTAAGCTGAGCAGGATTCTGAATATCCTCGCCTTCTTCTTCCGCATTAGCTTGTGGAACAATAGTACCTACCAATGCATTAAATTCCATTTTCTGTTCATCATTTATCTGGCGGGCTCTTTTTGCAGCGACTATTACCGCTTCATAAACATTTGCTGTACGCTGATCAATTACTCTTAAATCGACTGGTTCGATATTCATTAACTAACTCTCCTTATTTAATATTTTCTTAATTAAACTTTTAACTTCGGAAATTGCAGTATTCAAATCATTATTAACCACAAGATAATCAAATTTATCCTTCTGACTCAATTCCATTTTTGCCCGCTCAACCCGCTTTTTGAAGTCTATTTCATCTTCTGTTTTCCTGTTTTTCAACCTTTCCACAAGAACTTCAAAACTGGGGGGACAAATATAAACTAAAATAGCTTCAGGATAAATAGCTTTTATGTTTAATGCTCCTTTAACATCAACATCAAGAAGAACTGAAATGTCATTATTTATTTTATCATTTATAAAGTCTTTAGGAGTTCCATAATAGTAATCGTAAAATTTTTCAAATTCTAAGAACTCATTTTTTTCAATTTTAATAAGGAAATCCTTTTCAGATATAAAATGATAATCAACCCCATCAGTTTCATTCTCCCGCTTTTTTCTTGTGGTTGCAGAAATTGAAAAGACAAGCTCCGGTATATCTTTAAGAATACTTTTTACAATTGTTGTTTTACCTGCACCGCTTGGAGCCGATACTACAAATATATGTCCCTTCTTTTTTTCCAATTTTATTCAATGTTCTGTATCTGTTCCCGGATTCTCTCTATTTCTTCTTTTATAAGAACTGCATTTCGGGTTATTTCTGTTGATAAAGATTTGGATGAAATTGTATTGGCTTCCCTGTTCATTTCCTGACAGATGAAGTTAAGTTTTCTTCCCGGTTCTTCATCATTGACAATACTGTCACTAAAAAACTTAAGATGGCTTTTTAATCTTATACATTCTTCAGTTATATCTGCTCTTTCAGCGATCAAGGCAAGCTCCATTTCAAGCCTGTCACTGTACTGAGTAATATCTTCAACCAAAGTTTTAATTCTCTGTTTTAATATGGAAAAATATTCATCTATGCTTTTCATAGATTCTTTTTCAATTACATCAACTTTATCTTCAATGCTTTTAATCCTGCTAATAAGGTCTTTTGCCAGTTCACCTCCTTCATTTTCTTTCATCTTAAGAAGGTCTTTGATTGCTGTATCAACAGCTTTTTTAACCAGGGCAAATTCTTCATCAGTAAATTCAAATTCATCGGCAAGAAAAAGTTCTTTAAAAGAAAGAATATGTTCCATCTTTATTTTTTCATTTAATCCGGCTGTTTTTTTTAAATCTTTTAACAATCCTGTAAATGATTTAAGCTTAACTTTGTTGAGAGCAGGCACGTCAGTTTCTTTTTCGCTGCCTTTAACCATAATTATAATAGTAATTTTCCCTCTTTTAATTTTACTTTTAACCTGTTCTCTTAATTCATATTCTTTGCTTTGTAAATAGGAGGGAAGTCTGAAAAAAAGATCAAGATACCTGCTGTTTACACTTTTAATCTCAGCTTCAATGGAAATATTTTTATTGCCGGTTGTTCCTCTGCCATAACCGGTCATACTATGAATCATGACAATCCTTTCAGCATTAAATGAAGAATGAAGTGAGAAAAGATAATTAATTCCTTTAAGGTAAACAAAGGTGGGAAGGTATAAAGGTATATGGTATATGTATAGGAAATAAATTCACTATTTGGTTTAGATTAAATTCAGATAAAAACTGTTAAATTCTTCCTTATACCTATATACCCTTATACTACTATACCTATATAACTTAATTCTGTTTGAATACTTAACTCTTTCTTTTGCAAATATCATAATTTTTTCCCACAATATTATCTGCCTTTCTTCTCCATTATGGTAAATTATAATTACATCACCCCGTTTTACATTTCTTAATTCTTTGAGAGCTAAAGTATTTTTAACCGGCTTCCAGGTTACTTTCCTGTCTTTAAGCAAATTTTTAAAGAAAGAATGGGAAGGGTCTGTTTTGAATATCCAGTAGTTATGCAATAACTATCTCCTGAAAATGTTAAATCTGAAATCAATTACAAGAGCAGAATAAGTAAACTCAGAAAGCTTCCCCGATGCCGAAGTGAAATTCAAAATTATCCCATACCTTTTTTCCAAAGATCCACTTTTTATCATCAGGGTCATACATCTTAAAACCAAAATCTAATCTGAAAGGTGCAACAGGTGAATAATATCTTACACCAAATCCAGAAGCAAGAGCAACTTCATCAAACCTGAAATCTTTATAACCAAGCCAGGTATTTCCGAAGTCTGTAAAGACTGCAACACCAAAACTTTCAAAAAACCTTAATCGGGATTCAATTGAACCTTCAAATAAAAAGGTTCCTCCTTTAACATTAACTCCATTTGCTAAAAAACCGGGAACATTAGGAGTACCTTTTGGAACAAGCTCATTTGCACGCCAGCCTCTTACCGAGTTGCTTCCCCCTGCATAAAAAGTTCTGCTGATGGGAAGACCTCCATAATTCCCTACAAAAGCCTGGAGATGACCTATTTTTAATTTCGAAGCAAAGATATAATTCCTGATTCTACCGTATGAACCAAATACTGTATTGGTAACAACAATTTTATAAAAAAGAGCATCATCATAATTATCTTTTGTAAGCTTAGAAATCAGGTAAGGAAGAGAGTTTGCTTCTTCTACCTGGAAGGAAAGGTTATATCCTTTAGTGGGAAAGATAATATTATCAACTGTACTTGAACCGAATTCTGCTCCAATAACAGATAGCAATTTTCTATCAAGGCTGTCATTAAGTGTTCTGTAATATTCATTACTTACTTCAACATTATAAGAAGTTTTTAAAAAATTCAAAAAAACATAACGAGCTAATTCAAACTCCAGGGTTAGTTTTGAACCATACCTTGTAATATTAAAATTAGTTTGCTTATCAATAGTAACATAGTTTTCCAGAGTCGCATAAATAGGTCTCCTGTACTGGAAAGGCTGCTCAAGAACTATTCTTGAATCAAAGTAACCAAGCAAAGTTGTATCTCTGAAAGAAAACTTTTTTATAAGATTCCCCAAATCAACAGTAAAAATATCCTGTATACCAAAAGAAGATTTAACAGTGAGCTTTCTAGCATCTCCAAGAAAATTCTTTCTTATATATGATGCACCCAAACCAATATTAAAAGCGCTCTGCTGGTTATTCATTATTATTTCCGGTGAGAGTTCATTCATCAGACCGATTGTACCATCAAGAATTAATGGAATCCTTGTACTCGTAACGCTATCTTTATCCGGAGTTGTAAGAGTTATTGATGAGAATAAACTGGTTCGGTAAAGTCTTACCTGGCTTCTTCTTAATTTTTCAAGATTTGCAAACTCACCAATGGTTAAACCTGTAAGATCGCGAAGAAGCTGATCATTAACTTGGTTAGCACCTTCACCATCTTTCCTTACTATAATAGAATCAATTACATATTGATAACCGGGAGTGAAATAATAATTCGGGTCTGCTTTATTATTCATTGTATCTTTTACAACAATGATACTGTCAAATTCGGCATAGACAAATCCCTGGTTATTAAGAATAGTCATAACATTCTCTATCCGTATTTGAGTTTCTTCTTCATTATATCTTTGCTTAGTATCAGCACGAACATCCCTGTGAATAAACTCCATTATATGTTTTGGTATCTTTTCAAAACCAAATAATTCATATTTACCATAAGTTGATGATTCATTTTCTTCAATTATGTAAGTAAGTGCTATATCATTATCTATGGTATCAATATCATATTTGTATGAGAATTTTGCTTCAAAAAAACCGTTTGCATTATAAAACGCACCGAGCGCTTGTATATCAATTGGAATGTTCGACGAATCAAAATAAACAGGTGGTGCACCAAGAGGTGTAAATGAATTTAGAAATTTATAAAACCATCCCGGTGTTTCTTCAGAATAAATAGCAAACTCAAGATCAGAGGAAGAAAATTCTTTGTTGCCTTCAAATTTAATTGATTCAAGCTCATATTGAATTTGTTCCTGCGGGAAGTTCTGAAGAGAGAATAATATAAAGAAGAGAGTTAGAAAAAATTTCATTTTAGATTAACCACTTAAACAGCATTGGATAACTCTCGCAGGGTCATGCTGTCCCGATATTATCGGGATCAGCATCTCCTTCATTCCCAAAGATTCCGATCCCGACAAAGTCGGGACGGAATGACACCTCATTCCCGATTTTTTACTCATCGTATTCAATATCCTGGGAAATAAGCACAAGGGATGGAAAATCTCTTTTAAAAGTATCCAGAAAAAATTTTCTTATATCAACATTATTAATATTTTCCGAGATATAAAGTGAAACTTTTTTATTATTGGCAACAAGATGAGCGTAGTAAATCTCTTTTTCATTAAAATCTATAATGTAACTGAAAACTTCCCCTCCTCCCGATCCAAGGAAATAATCCCGCGAATTATAATAAAGAAATTCATAATCTTTAGACGATAAAGTTAATTTTTCAACTTTACAATCATCAAATGAACCTTCAAGCAGATCCGTTTCAAATATTTTTTTTGGTTTGTCTTCAGAAATATCAATAGAAGTAAATTTAATTCCCCATTCCTCTTTTGTATTTATTTCTGAGCCAGCAGCAATTTCTTCCTTTTTGCTCTCATCAAAATCTCCAATAAAAGTTAATTTGACATTATCACCAAGCAGGTTCTTTGCTTCCTTTAATTGAACTGAAGTATCTCTGTAATCCTTCAAAGGAGCTTTATTTTTTTTCTCATCTGGTGAATCACCACAGCTAATTAAAAACAGGAGTGAAATAATAAAACCAGCAGATAATAATTTATTTACTGATGTTAGATAAAAAGTTTTGGCTCTTTTAGATATAATTCTCAGAAAAGATACTTTAGATATTAAATACCAAATATCAAAAAACAAATAACAAACAATTTTAAATAACCAATTATCAATTTTCAAAACATGCTGCCAAGGGGTTTGGAATTTCGCAGCTTCACTGCTTGCAGGCAGGTTTATTAATTGGTGCTTATCTGGATTTTGGAATTTGTTTTTTTGAATTTCAAGGATTAATAATTTGTCAAATATCTTTGACCGGGATATTTGAGTAACGAATTTTTCCATTATTCCACTTCTCCAAAATTCCATTATTCCAAACATTGCACAAAGTGAGCTATTTAATAACAACTTTAGTCCCTTTCTCTGTTACACTTAAAATTTCATCAATGCTTTCATTCTTTAAAGCAATCGAACCGTCGGTCCAGTTATAAACAAACGGAAGATTTTTAAAGATATAATTCAGACGCCCGATACCATGAATACCAATATTGCCGCCAAGTTCAGTTTCCAGCTTTGGGCAATCTTCATAATAAAATTCGAACTTCAGCTGATCAAACTGACTTTGAGTTATAAAACCTCTTCTTAATGCGTATGCACCATCTTCCAGGTTTGGATAATTTAGCTTTAAAAATTTATAATATTTATGTGCAGTATCAATATCGCATATTTTATATTCACCGACAGGAGTTGCGCCATCATTTTTTTTTGTTTTGGGAATTGAAACATTTTTTCCCAGACTAATGCGGTAACTTTTTATTAGAACCGTATCTTCATAAACGCTTAATGAAAAATTCTTCCGGTCAATAAGCAGATTAACATTTTTCAATTCAGTAAATCCTTTTTTAAGCATTTCCTCTTCGAGAGAATCTTCCAGCGAATTCAGAATTATTCCATAAAGAATAACGCCAATTATAAAGATGAAAATTCCCGCAGTCATAAAAAAAGCATTTCTAACTGTGTTTTTATTAATGAAGTTAGAAAGTTTTATATCTCTGAAACGGGGATATTTCTTTCCGTTACTCTCCAAGGGGGATAACTGCAATTCCTTATTTTTATATTATGAAATCTACTCAGAAAAAACCAACAATAACAAAAAAGGCGAATATAAAATCCGCCTTCTTAAAAAATCCAATTGACAAATATCAAAAACCTAAGCTCCTCTTATTTGATTTATTGACTATTGCTTATTCAAAATTATTTGTTATTTGCTTTTTGGAATTTGAAATTAGTTACTCCTAAACCTCCATAATTTCCTTCTCTTTATGCTTCAGAATATCATCAACATTCTTAATATGCTCATCAGTCAATTTCTGAACTTTATCTTCAGCCGCTTTTAAATCATCTTCAGAAAGTTTCTTTTTCTTCTGTTCTCTTTTAAGATGTTCATTTGCATCTCTCCTTATATTCCTGACTGCTACTTTAGAATCTTCACCAAATTTCTTTACAAGTTTTACAAGTTCCTTCCTTCTTTCCTCATTTAAAGGAGGAATAGGAATTTTAAGATTAGTTCCATCGCTTATTGGATTAAAACCAATGTTGGCTTCCAGTATTGCTTTATCAACTGCGTTAAGAATTGATTTATCCCAGGGAGTATAAGAGAGTGTGTGAGCATCAAGCACAGTTAAATTTCCCGTTTGATTTATCGGGGTCATATTGCCATAATAATCAACCTTAATACCATCAAGTAAAGCGGTTGTTGCTTTACCTGATCTTATCTTTGAAAGCTCGCTTCTTAATGCTTCGAGAGATTTATCCATTCTGGATTTTGCATCTTTAATTACCTGTTCCATAACAAACCTCTCTGGCTGCGGCTTGGTCCTCCGCCAAGACGAGTCATTTTTTTATTAAGAATAATTAAATGATAATCAGGTTTTTTCAAGTTTCTTTTCTTCATCATAAATAACAGTTCCAACAATTTCACCTCTTATAAGTCTTCGAAGATTACCGGGTTTATCCATATTAAACACAACCATTGGCAAATTAGGGTTTATCCATATTAAACACAACCATTGGCAAATTA
>MHAF01000063.1:656-18769 GCA_001802865.1 Ignavibacteria bacterium RBG_16_34_14 | reverse complement strand
CTTGCAAAACACAACTGACTTCAAAACCGTAGCTTCAATTTTTCGAACGAAAGAAATAGTCTTGGGTCAAGTAAGTAAGTCAAACACAGCCTTTTCTTATGCTGCGAACAAATCTGAACTTGGTAGATACAAGCGTCTATCGGGAAATTCAATCTACATAGGTCGAGAGGGTATTGAGTTTTATCCGCAAGAATTATTCTTGCTCGAGATCGACGAGCAAATGCCAAAGCATAAAGATACGGTCTATGTTAGGAATTTTCAAAACAGAAAATCCAAATATAAAATCCCACAAGAAACCTTCCCACTAGAAAAAAAATATCTGCACCCATTAGTAAAGGGAATAAACATTGAAAGATTTCATATCGGTCAGTCGGAATATCTAGTTCCTTTTCCATATGATAAATCCAACACAAGAAGCCCTATTCCGATTAAGGTTCTTAACAGAAAGGCAAAACTACTCGCTAAATATCTCAATCGATTCAAATCCGTCATACTTCAACAAACAAACTACAATGAAAAGATTATAGGAAAAAAGCACAGCAAAGAATTTTATGCTTTGGCTCGAGTCGGTGAATACAGCTTTGCAAAGCATTATGTTGTTTTTCGAGATAATACCAAATGGTGTGCGGCTGTCGTCAGTGAACTTGCCACAAACTGGGGTGGTAAAAAGCGCCCGTTGTTTCAAAACCATGCGGTCTCAATCTGCCAGACCGTCAAGGGTCGTTTCATTAAACTCAATGAAGCGCATTACATATGTGCAATCCTGAATGCACCCATCACTGCCAAGTATTTATTGAACTCATCAGACTCAAGATCATTCAAGATTCGTCCGCCAATATTCATTCCTGAGTTCGACAAAAAAAATATCGTCCATACTCAATTGGCCAAATTATCTAAGACGGCACATAAGAAATATTCAAACAAAGTGTCTGTGAAACAAATTGATAAGCGTCTTGATGAACTTATAGTAAAGCTAAAAAAGTAATTGGGCACTAAGATAAAAAACACTGCGTTCATAGCACTCGGTTCTAATAAAGGAGATAAGCTTGATTATTTAAGAAAAGCTATTAATAAAATAAAACAGGAATGTGAAGTTGAAATCTGTTCATCTTTATATGAAACCAAACCATTAGGAAATTTTAACCAGGAAAATTTTTTAAATGCTGTAATAAAGATTTCAACAGGATATTCTCTTATTGAACTTTTTAATTTTCTTAAAGGAATTGAAAAAGAACTTGGCAGAAGCAAAACAGAAAAATGGGGCGAAAGGGAAATAGATCTTGATATTCTTTTTTTTAATGATGTTGTTTATTCTGATGAAATAATTACAGTTCCACATAAAGGAATTGCCAAGAGGGATTTTGTTCTTGTTCCTCTATGTGAAATTGAGCCGGGGCTTATTCACCCTGAATTAAAGCAAAAAATTTGTGATATTATGGTTCCGGATTCTGAAAAATGTATAATCAGAAAATTACCAGTCAGTCTCGGCAAGGCTGAGCCTTGACAGAAAGACCTTTTGGTTAATAATATTGAATAACAATTCTGAAGTAAAATATATTGCAATTGAAGGCGTTATAGGTGTTGGTAAAACAGCACTTGCTAAAAAAATTAAAGAGAGACTTAATGCAGAATTAATCCTTGAGCAGTTTGAAACCAATCCTTTTCTGGAAAATTTTTATTCGAACCGGAAAAGATATGCTTTTCAGACTCAGATGTTCTTTCTTATAAACCGTTTTAAACAGCAGGAAGAATTAAATCAGGGAAATCTTTTTACCGAATATGTTGTAAGCGATTACATTTTTGAAAAAGACAGAATATTTGCTTATTTGAATTTATCGGGTGAAGAACTAAAGCTTTACGAATCAATTTTCCCTCTGCTTGAAAGAAACCTTCGCAAACCAGATTTGATTGTTTATTTACAATCAAGTGTTGACAGGTTAATGTATAATATAAAAAAACGTGGAAGAAAAATGGAAAGAAATCTTACACGCAGCTATATTGAAGAATTGAATGAAGCATACAATAATTTCTTTTTTAAATTTAATAATTCACCGCTTTTAATAGTAAATGCTTCCGACATTGATTTTGTTCAGAAGGAAGAAGATTTTAATGAATTATTTAAACAGATATTCAGGGAAGATAGAGGTTTTACTGAGTATTTTAAGCCCGAGACACGGAGAATGTTATGAGATTTTTATTATATCTTTTACTTTTTTTCATTGTTTATTTTGTAGTCAAATTAGTTTTTAGATCTCTTGTTTCACCATCAAAAACAACAATCAATAATTCGAAGGTAAGAAAAAAAGAAACCAAGTATGAAAATGTTGAAGATGCTAAGTACACTGAGATAAAATCTGATGAGGAGAAGAAAAATAGCAGCTAATTCCTGATGGCAAAAAATAAAATACTTTCGAAGATTGTATTGACTGTATTTGAAAAGCTATTTTCTGTTGAAGAAAATAAGAGCAGAGATTTAGGTAATCCGAAGAGATTTTTAATTGTACGACAACATAACCAGCTTGGGGATTTGCTTTCAGGAGTATCTCTTTTTAGGGCAATTAAAGAAACTTATCACGAAAGTCATCTAACACTTATCGTAAGTCCTTACAATTATCCAGGTTTAATAAAAAATAAATATATAGACAGACTTTTCATTTTTGATAAGAAAAAGATTTATAATCCTTTTTATTTCAGGAAATTCATTAAGATCATAAAAGAATCTTATAATGTTGTTATAGTACCTGTTACTGTTTCAATCTCTTTTACAAGCAATTTTATTGCAAGACTTTCTAATTCAAAAATCAGAATTGGTCCAAAATATCTTGATGGAAGAAAGAATGAGAGTGATTTTTTCTTTGACAAAAAAATTATACTTGATTGGCGAAGGCATCCTGATTCTCACGTTTCTGATAGAATCCTGGATATTGTAAGACCGTTTGGAATTAATACGACAAACTACCATTCAGAAATTACATTTGATCAGGAAGATGTAAGGGAAGCTGAGAAATTTGTTTCAAATATGAAGAATGAAGAAAGTGACTTTATTATTGGTCTTCATGTCGGTGCAGCAAAAATACAAAACAGGTGGTCAGCATTGAAATATGCATCACTTATAAGAAAATTAAATGAAAGTTTTCCGGTAAAACTTTACCTAACCGGAAGTTCTGCAGATAAAGAATTAATTAAGTTTGTTGAGGAGAATGTTCCTTTTAAAATATTTTCTTTTATAAACAAAAAAATTCCAGAAGTTGCTGCACTAGTATCACTTTCAGATATTTTTATTTGTAATGATACTGGAATAATGCATGTAGCAGGTACAACAAATACTCCACAAATTTCAATTTTCGGTTCAACTAATCCTTTTAACTGGGCACCAATAGGTACTAATAAATATTTCATCCGCAAAAGTGAATTGATAGATGATATTTCTGTAGATGACGTATTTAACCTTTGCAAAATTGTTCTGGCAAAAACAAGAAAGGAAATAAAAATTGCTAATTAAGAATTTTGCAGCGGTAGATATTGGCACAAATTCTTTTCACCTCATAATAGTAAAAGTTGGAGAAGATGGTTCTTTAACTATACTGGATAGAGAAAAAGAAGTTATAAGGCTTGGTTCTCAAAAAGGAAATGAATTAAGCCATATAAGCGAAGAGGAAATTGAGAAAGGAATTAATATTCTTAAAAGCTTTAAGAAGCTTGCAGATTTTTATAACGCCAATATTCATGCTGTTGCAACAAGTGCAGTTAGAGAAGCGGAAAATAAAAAAGATTTTTTAGATAAGGTCTATAAAGAAATCGGTATTGAGATAGAAGTAATAGATGGACGAAAGGAAGCTGAATATATATATAAAGGAGTAAGAAAGGCATTGCACTATAGGGATAAAAAACTTTTATGCCTGGATATTGGCGGAGGAAGTTCGGAATTTATTTTAGGATATAATGATGAAATTATATATGGAGAAAGCATTAAAATCGGTGCTGTAAGGTTAAGCAAAAAATTCTTTCCGGATTTTATATTAAATGATGAAAGAGTTGAAAAATGTAAACAGTACATAGAGCAGCAAATCAACTCAAACGAGCAGATAAATTTTAATGAACCTTTCGATTATGCAATCGGAGCTTCAGGGACAATATATGCAGTTGCAGGAATGATAAAATTCAGAAGATCAGGAATGAAAGATAAATCTCTTAATGAGTTTGTATTTACAAATGCAGAGCTTAATGAAGTTACAAATGAAATACTCTCAAAGATAACTCCTGAACAGAGAGTGAATATTGAAGGAATGGAATATAAAAGAGCCGATATAATTCCTGCCGGACTTTTAATTCTTCAAAAATCATTTGAGTTGTTTAAAATAAATGAAATGATTATTTCAGAATATGCATTGAGAGAAGGTGTCGTTCTTTCAATGCTTGAGAAATCCAGAATAAAACCCAATTCCATTTCAGTGTAAATTCCTTTTTATAAACCGTTTACTTTTCTAAATAATTTTTTATTAGAAAATATTTCCCTTGACAAGCATTTTTTGATTATTTAGATTTAGTCTTAATAATAATCCTTTTGGAAGATGTGTATGAATAAACTATTAACCATCTTATTTATCTTCTTATTACTTGTCAATTCCGTTTTAGGCAGGGATAAAAAGGGAAAAGAAGAAGAAAAATCTACTAAGATAGATACATTAATAAAAACTTATGATTTCCCCCAGATAGATATAATAGGAAGAAGTCCCTCTCTTATAAACAGAATTCCAGGCTCTGCTAAATTCATTTCTAGTTCACTGCTTACTCAAACACAGCCATTAAGCGGTAATGAAATTTTTAGAAAAGTTACAGGTATAAATGTTGTTGATGAAGAAGGTATTGGTTTAAGAATAAATATTGGAATAAGAGGTTTAGATCCCGATAGGAGCAGAACTGTTTTAATGCTTGAAGATGGTATCCCAATTTCTCTTGCACCTTATGGAGAACCAGAGATGTATTATACTCCGGCAATTGATAGAATGAAAAGTATAGAAATATTAAAAGGGAGTGGGTCGATTCTTTTTGGTCCTCAGACAATAGGGGGCGTAATTAATTACATAACAGATGATCCCCCTGCCGATCAGAGAATAAGTTTAAATTTTACGGCAGGCGAAAAAGGATATTTTTTGGGCAAGGCAAGTTATGGCACAACATTCGAAAATATCGGGGTGAACTTCAATTTTTTGCATAAACAAGCTGATAAAATCGGAGTTACTAATTTTGATGTCAATGATATAACAGCTAAAGTAAAATTCCAGCTTGGCGATAAATCGAGAGTCGGCATTAAATTCAGTGCTTATGATGAAATCTCTAACTCTACTTACATTGGAATTACACAAACAATGTATAATAAAGGTGAATACTTTACAATTATAGCTCCTTATGATCAATTGGATATAAGAAGATATTCCGCAAGTTTAACCCACGATTATTTCTTTTCTGAGAATGCATATTTAAGAACAACTCTATTCGGATATACAACGAAAAGGAACTGGCTTCGTCAGGATTTCAGCAGAAGTCCTGTATCAAATGGTACTGGAGTTATTTTCGGAGATACAACTGTAATAAATGGTGCTATATATATGCGGAATAGTACAGGTAACAGGAACAGACAGTTTGATGTAGCTGGAATTGAACCAAGAGTATTTATAAGTTATTTCCTTGGTGATATTAAAAACGATCTTGAGGGCGGAGTAAGATTCTTATATGAAAGAGCTTTTGAACAAAGAGTTGATGGAAGGAAAGCCGATGCTCTGTCAGGAGAT
The DNA here is from genome assembly GCA_001802865.1 of Ignavibacteria bacterium RBG_16_34_14. Classification (GTDB taxonomy): domain Bacteria; phylum Bacteroidota; class Ignavibacteria; order Ignavibacteriales; family Ignavibacteriaceae; genus RBG-16-34-14. Next base: position 12,977 of record MHAF01000063.1, on the reverse strand, counting down.
TTGAGGGAAGATGAAGTAAGAACCGGTTATGCAGCAAGTGCTTTTGTCCAGAATAGGATTTATTTGACTGATAAATTTACTGTTATTCCTGGTTTTAGAATGGAAAAATTTGATTATGAACGGGATATTTTCAGAATAAATTTTAGAGATACAAGTCTTACTAATAACAACAGAGTTTTTTCAGTTATTCCGGGAATAGGTATTAATTATAATTTTAATGATATCTATTCTCTTTTTGCTGGTGTTCATAGAGGATTTGCTCCTCCAAGGATTAAAGACGCTATTACAAATGGCGGTGAAGCATTGCAGCTTGAAGCAGAATTGAGCTGGAATTATGAAGCAGGTATTAGAGCAAACATTGCATCCTTACTATTTCTTGAAGTTACCGGTTATATGCTCGATTTTTCAAACCAAATTATTCCTGTTTCAGAATCTTCAGGAGGATCTGGAACTGGATTAGTTAATGGTGGTGAAACATTACATTTAGGATTTGAAGCTGGTGTTGAACTTGCAATTGATAAATTGATTGACTCTGATTATGGAATACTGATCGGAACAAATTTAACGGTAAGCAAATCAACTTATAATGCTGATAGGTTTATCACTATTAATGGTGAAAAAGTTAATATTAAAAATAACAAACTCCCTTATGCCCCGGAGATTTATCTATCAGGGACATTAGATGTTAATTCTCCTTTTGGCTTAGGTTTTCATTTTTCCGGGACGTATATAGGAAAACAGTTTACAGATCAATTAAATACGGTTGAACCTTCCCCTGATGGTGAGATTGGAAAGATGCCTGCTTATTTTATTCTTGATGTAACAGGAAGATATCTGTTTTCAAAATTGAATTCATCAGTATATCTTTCTGTTAAAAATCTTCTTGATGAAAGATATATCGCAAGCCGAAGGCCTCAGGGAATTAAAGTTGGTTTGCCAAGATTTTTAACAGCCGGAATTGAAGTAACGTTATAAGAAAATTCTATTAGTGATGACATCTTTTTTGAAGGATGCCATCTCTTTTTCTTACCTTTAATTAGACCTTCTCCATAACTATATTTACATCTCAATTTAATTCAGAAATAAATGCTTAACATCCGTAACTTCTGCATAATTGCACATATAGATCATGGTAAATCTACTCTTGCTGATTGTCTTCTTGAAAGAACCGGAACGATATCTCAAAGAGAAGCCAAGGAACAGATACTTGATGATCTTGAACTTGAAAGAGAAAGGGGAATAACTATTAAATCCCATGCCATCCAGATGAAGTATAAAACCAAGGATGGTGAAGACTATATTTTTAACCTTATAGATACTCCGGGACACGTTGATTTTACTTATGAAGTATCCCGATCTTTAGCTGCTTGTGAAGGTGTGTTACTTATAGTAGATGCTGCACAAGGAGTTGAAGCTCAGACTATAAGCAATCTCTATCTTGCTCTTGATGCGGGACTGGAAATAATTCCTGTAATAAATAAAATTGATCTGCCAAGTGCTGAAGTTGAAAAAGTTAAAGGGCAGATTATTGATCTTATCGGATGCGATCCGGATGATATCCTTTTAGCAAGTGCAAAAGCCAAACTCGGTATTGATGAAGTGCTTGAAAAGATTGTTAAAAAAATTCCCCCTCCCAAAGGTAACCCTGATTTTCCTCTTCAAGCTTTAATATTCGATTCTGTTTTTGATTCTTACCGTGGTGCTGTTGCTTTTATAAGAGTATTGAATGGAACTCTGAGAACAAATGATAAAATAAAATTCTTTGTTGTTGATAAAGAATGGGAAGCAGAAGAGGTTGGGATTCTCGGATTAAAAAGAATAAAAACTGATGAACTCTCTGCCGGTAATGTAGGTTATTTAATAGCAGGAATAAAAGATGTTCATGATACAAAAGTCGGAGATACTGTAACTCATGTTAAAGGTGGGGTAAAAGAACCACTGCCTGGTTACAAAATTGTAAAACCTATGGTTTACAGTGGACTTTATCCCACTGACTCAGAAGAGTTTGAAGATTTGCGTGATGCATTGGAAAAATTCCGGTTAAATGATTCTGCATTGTTTTATCAACCGGAAACTTCCGCTGCTCTGGGTTTTGGGTTCAGATGCGGATTCCTGGGACTTCTTCATATGGAAATTGTGCAAGAAAGATTATTCAGGGAGTATAATCAATCAATCATTACTACACTTCCTAATGTTGAATATTATGTCTTTAAAAATAATGGTGAAAAAGTTATTGTTGATAATCCCGCCTTAATGCCCCCGGTTGGCGAGATTGATTATGTTGAGGAACCTTATGTAAAAGCTCAGATTGTTACTCCAAGCGAGTATGTTGGAAATATTATGAAGCTTTCTATGGATAAAAGAGGCGAGTATAAAAATACTACTTACCTTGATCCTACAAGAGCAGATTTACAATTTGAATTTCCTCTCTCAGAAATAATTTTTGATTTTTATGATAAGCTGAAATCAATGACGCGTGGTTATGCCTCCTTAGATTATGATTATGTTGGATACAGGCAATCTGAGCTTGTCAAGCTGGACATTCTACTTAACAGTGAGCCAGTTGACGCACTCTCAATGATAGTGCACAAAAACAAATCGTATGATTGGGGGAGGAAGGTTTGTTCAAAACTCAAAGATCTTATTCCAAGGCAGATGTTTGAGATTTCAATCCAGGCCGCAATTGGAACAAAGGTTATTTCAAAATCTGTAGTTAAAGCTTTAAGAAAAAATGTTCTTGCAAAATGTTACGGCGGTGATATAACAAGAAAAAGAAAACTTCTTGAAAAACAGAGGGAAGGAAAGAAGCGGATGAAGCAGGTTGGCAATGTCGAAATTCCGCAGGAAGCTTTTTTAGCAGTGTTGCAGATTGAGGATTGAGAATGGTTTTATGTAGAGACGATTGTATCTAAGAATTTTGCTTACTTTGTTAAAATCATTTTCTTTGTTTGATAAAAACTGCCTGCAGTTATAGAATAAAAATATACTCCACTTGCAAGGTTACTACCATCAAAATTAATAGTATAAGTTCCAGCAGGTTTTACTTCATTTATCAAATCAGCAACTTCGCTTCCAAGTATATCATAAACCTTAAGATTTACAAATGATGATTTTGGAACTAAGAATTTTATTTTTGTTGAAGGGTTAAAGGGATTGGGGAAATTTTGTAAAAGTTCAAATTTGTTAGGAATTAGAGTACTAAGATTTACAAATACTTCGTTAGAATAACCGACATTAATATTATTTTGATTAAGCACGACTCTATATTTGGCGGTTTCAGTATTAGATAACTTTGATATATCATCGTTAAAGAAATAAGTTATTGCCATAGTTTCTAAGCCTTTGCCATCAACTTTTCCAATATAAGTCCATTTGTCATCTGTGTTTCTCTCTATTAAATAGTTGGTTTTATTCATTTCATGATTTATAAGCCAGGTCAGCATTACATTATTTTCAGTAGTTGATGCACTCAGAGAATTATTACTTTGAGGGAATGAGATCCCATTTTCTTTATAAACTGTAACTCCAGCCCATCTTGGAGCAATCCATTTATTATTTTCTCTATCAATCGCAATGTCATCCAAGAATTCAGCATCTGGGAAAGGAGAATTATTCATATCAAAGTGAATAAAACTTTCTCTATCAAATCTACTTAAACTTGATGGTTTGTTGGCTATTCCGTCATTATATCTTGAAGAGCCAATCCAAATATTATCATCATTATCAATTTTTACTACGCTTACATATTTATTAACAAGATCAGAGTTAGTATCGTCATAGAGAATCCATTCAGTTCCATCAAATTTTACTAAGCCAATCCCGACTGCACCTAACCAAATATTATTTGCGTTATCTATATCAAAAGAATATAAATCATACCCAAGCCATGGGAATTTGAATACCTGCCAATCTGTTCCGTTAAACTTAACCAACTTATTCGAAGTTAGAATCCATAGGTAACCATCATTATCAAAATGCATATCAATAAAAAATATTGCATACCCTGGAGTAACAACAGAATCTGTTAAAAGAAAGTTTTGATAACTATTTCCATCGAACTTAACTAACGCCATATCGGTTAAGAACCACTTATTATTCAAACTATCTACTTCCACTAGTATTATCCTATTATAACGAAGTATATCTTCTTGATCATGTTTTATTAAAGAGTCGTTATTAATTGAAAATAAACCTTCTGCACAAGTAAACCAAACTACATTATTTGAATCAATTTCAATATTAAAAATGTAGCCAAAACCAAAAGGAGATTCATCGAGAGAAAATGATTTCCAAGTCCAGGTATTACTATTGAAATAAACAACCTCAATTAAGCCCATCCAGATATTATTTTCCATATCAACAGCCAGTTTTCCTACTGTGCCATAAGGAAGATCATTATTTGAAGGATTAATAAATTGCCATGAACTATCTTTGTAAAAATATATTCCTTTTGTAGATGCTAACCACAAGGTTCCTGATGAATCAGTAACTATCCCCTTAAATGAAGCTTCATTATCTAATTCGGGATTAGGTAATTTCTTCCAAAATTCTCCATCATATTCCAAAATTTCACGATCATCAAATTCATCATATATAAAGGATGCTAAAAATATATGCCCTTCCTTTGATACCGATATCCAATAACTATGATAAACATAAAGAGGAGTTGGAATATCAAATTTCTTAATAAGTGAATTTTCATTAGTAAAAAATTTTAATGAATCATAGTCATATTTAATTAGACCTTTTGTGGATGAGTAAATCCAAACAGTATTATTTTTATCTTCTACCATTGAGATAATACTACCAAAATTTTCTTTTTTCCAAATTGATCCATTATAAATTCCTAAGCCATTAGGTGTTCCGACAAACAGATTATTTCTGCTATCAGTCATCATGCAAGTAACAAGATTATAATCATGAACATTAAATACTGGTGTATTAAATGAGTTCCAGCCAATCCCATCAAAAATGTAACCTCCTTTCCATGTGCCAACTAATAATTTTCCTAGGTAGTCGAAATCAAGGAAGTAAAATCCATTATCTCCATCAAAATAAGATATGGAACTATCATGTAATGGCGGATTACGTTTTTGCCAGACTCCATTTTCAAACCAGGCCAAACCATAATGAGAACAGTTAACTACAAAAGTATCCTCGCTAAGAACAGCAATTTGAAACGTATTATTGCTAGGCAAACCAGAATTTGCTTGATTGAAAAATGTCATCTCATTGTTTATTGAATTTATTTTAACTACACCACCAGTGGTAGCTAAAAAGATAAATTCACCTTTTAATTTAATATCTCTAACTTCTGAACTATATGGAAAACTTAACCATTCATTATTTTGTGGAAGTGCCAAGGCGTTGTAAAAGAGTAATATTGTAACAAACAATGGTAATATTGTTTTTGAAGCAAAATTAGAAGTGTAAAGATATTTCATCTAAAACTCCTTAATTCCCAATACAGAATTAAAAAAAAAAAATCATTGTCAATATCTAATAACATCAAGTTATTTGCTGATTACTAAATAATTTTTTTGAATTTTTAATCATAAAATGGATAACTTTCTTAGAAAGTAACCAAAGTCTTATTAAATGCAGCCTGTGTGTTGGGAAATTTTTTAAGATCATAAAATGAAGTATATAATTAAAGTGCTACATTTTTAATTAATTTGAACTATATTTAACTTAAATTTTAATTCATAACTATTACCATAATGCTTCTATGAAAAATTTATTACTTGGTTTAATTGCAATTTTATTTACATTGCCAACCTATGCTCAAGAAAAGTATCTCATCTACTTTAAAGATAAAGGAATTGAAAAAGGGGAAACACTCAGCAAGTCTTCTGCTCTTTATCAGCAGGCATTGGATAATCTTACAGAACATGCTATTGAGAGAAGAAAAAAAACTATGGGCGATGAGATAATTACTTATGAAGACCTGCCAATCAGAGAAGACTATATTTCAGAATTAGAATCTAAAGGCATTAAGATTGTTCATAAGCTAACCTGGTTTAATGCTGTTTCTGCTTATATAAATGATACTCAGCTGGTTGATATAAAAAATTTACCATTTGTTAAAAAGATTGAAGCTGTAAAAAAGTTCAAAAATAAAAAGGAAGAATCTCCTAATAATAATTTAAAAAAGATTCCTGAGGATAATTTAAAGAAAGGCTCATCATTAAATTCCGATTTTGATTATGGGAATTCATTTGGTCAGTTAGAACTTTGTGATATTCCTATTGTTCATTCAAAAGGAATTACAGGTGAAGGTATAATTCTTGGTTTGCTCGATACAGGTTTTGACTGGAATGATCATGAAGCTCTCGTTAATGTTGATGTAATTGATGAATACGATTTTGTTTTTAATGATACCATTACTGCAGATGAGCCAGAGGATAGTCCCGGTCAGCATAATCATGGAACAAGCGTTATGTCTGAAGTCGGAAGTTTTATGAATGGAACTTTAATCGGGGCTTCTTTTGGCTCCTCATTTCTTCTCGCAAAAACAGAATATGTCCCGACAGAAACTCATGTTGAAGAAGATAATTATGCTGCAGCATTAATATGGATGGAAAATTTAGGAGTTGATGTAACAAGCAGTTCTCTTGGTTACAGTGAATTTGATCCGGGACAAACTTCTTACACTTATGAAGATATGGATGGACAAACAACAATTGTTACTCAAGCTTGCGAATTAGCTTTTAGCAGAGGAGTGGTCACAATAACTTCTGCCGGAAATGAAGGGAACAATTCGTGGTTTTATATTACAGCTCCCGCTGATGGATTTAATACAATTGCAGTTGGAGCTGTAAACTATTTAAATCAAGTAGCTAGTTTCAGTTCACACGGACCAACCTATGATGGGAGAATAAAACCTGATATTCTATCTCAAGGTACTCAGGTTTTTGCTGCAAGTGCTTCAGGATTTACTAATTACACTTCCAGTTTTGGCGGAACCTCTGCCGCAGCACCTTTAGCTTGCGGTATTGCCGGTTTGCTTTTGTCTGCTCACCCTCATTTAACTAATGTGCAGGTACGGGACATATTATTAAGGACGGCAGACAACTTTAATACTCCTAATAATACAAGAGGTTATGGCTTAGCTTCGGCACAAAATGCAATTAACTATCCAAATCTTCAGTTTGTTAATGATGCTTATAAAATGCATAAGATTTTTATAAATGATATTTCAGTTGATCCATCAACTGTAAAACTTAACTATTCTGTCGCAGGTGGAAATTTTCAACAAGTGGATATGAGCTTTGATGGAAACTTAAGATATAATTATATCTTTCCTGATTTAAGCAATAACCAACAGCTTACATTCTATTTTACTTACAGTGATAGTTCAGGAGGGAATTACCGTGAACCGGTTAGCTCTAATTATGGTCAGCTTGCTTTAGATACTGAGATTGTGGGCAATGTACCTTTAGATTTTATCTTAAGTCAAAATTATCCTAATCCGTTTAACAACCAAACAAAAATTGAGTTTGACGCTTCAGCTAGTAAACCTGTTGAATTAATTATTTATGATATTCTTGGTCAAAAAGTAAAAGAACTTTTTAACGGTATTCCAAAAGTTGGAAAAAATACAGTTTATTGGAATGGAACCGATGATTATGGTAAAAATATTTCCAGTGGCATTTATTTTTATATTTTAAAATCTCAGGAAAAAAGATTTTCGAAAAAAATGGTTCTTCTCAAATAATTTTTATTTTTGATTTTTGAAAAACTATGCCTGGCATTCTTTACCCAACACAAATCAAATACTTAAAGCAATTTAAAAAGGATGAAGATCCTTTAATAACCGAAATGGAACAATATGCAAAGGAGCATAATGTTCCAATCCTTTCCTGGCATTCTGCTGCTTTCCTCGAACAGGTTATATCGATGATAAATCCTAAACGGGTTCTCGAAATCGGAACTGCAATAGCTTATTCAACAATTAGAATTGCAAAGGTTCTTAAAAAGAAATCTGTTATCCATACTATTGAGATGAGTGAGGATAATGCAATAATTGCTAAAGAAAATATTGAGAAGTCAGGGTTAGTTGATAAGATTGATCTAAAAATTGGTAATGCACTTTCAATAATGCCGCAGCTTCAGAAGAAATATGATTTAATCTTTCTTGATGCGGATAAAGAGGATTATAAAAGATTGTTTGATTACTCGATGATACTGTTAAAAAGAGGTGGAGTAATTTTTGTAGATAACCTGTTATGGCATGGTCTTGCTGCAACAAAAAAAGTTCCAAAGGAATATAAAATATCAACAAAATTTATTAGAGAATTTAATAAGGTTTTTATGAACCAACCTAATCTTACTTCTACCATTCTGCCGATTGGAGATGGAATTGGTTTGGGAATAAAGAAGTAATTTAATGGATGCTGATAAACTAATTGTGGAGATTGATCATTTCTCAAATCATAAATTAAAAAGAAAAAGTGACCTGGGAATTTTAATTGAGGTTATTATAAAAAATGGGAGAGAAAAATTATTTGAAGACCTCACATTCAATGCAAAATATGTTTTAGGCTTACAGAGGGTATTAAAAAAAGGAAATGCCAGTTCAGAGATAGGTAATCTTGAAAAAATAAAAGAGGATTATACCAATAATCTTATAAAATCTATTGAACAGATAAAAGAGTTAATGAATTTCACTTCTGAGGAAATGCAAAATCATTTTAATGAAACTTATTTTGAATTATCCCATCAAAGTCTTCAGAATCTGAATGAACTTCTTGAAGATCTTGAATGGACTAAGATGTTTTTGAATCAGCTGAAGCGTACAAATCCAATTTCTTGAAAAAAATTAGGTTTGTAGATGAAAATATGCGGGTATAAATTTAAAATTGTTTTTTTCTTTATACCCTATACCTCTATACCTTCTATCTCAGGTCTTCGCAATCCATTTCTCTAATGCGGATAAAAGATGAGTCATTGCTGTAATAAGAGGTGCGTGCTGTGTATCATCTATCTCGTCGAGAATTTCTTTATGAATCCCGATATAAGATTTATTCAAACGTCCAACAATTTCAGTTCCCTGCTTAGAAAGCGTAACTCTCATATTCCTTCTGTCATCAGAATCAATTTCTCTTGTCATATAAGCCTTCTTTACAAGACCATCAATTATCCTTGTTAATCTGCTGGGACTTAAATTCATCCTTTCAGCGATATGCTTATTATTAGAGATCTCTTTTGTACCGAATAATCTTAAACATCTGAATTCAGCTTGGGTAAGTCCATATTGCTCAGCGAGCCGGGCTTCTTTTTCTTGGCAGTTTGCCAGTAATTTAAAAGTTAAATCTGCAAGCTGGGTTGCTTCGGGGTCTGTTTTAGGGTTCGTCATTTTCTCCCACTGAATTATTTGCTATGAGCAAAATTCGATAATAATTATATTTAAGTCAAGAAAATTCATCGGTCAGGAATAGATTTTTTCACCCATGCTAATTTTAACCTTTCCATTAGTTAAATCGTTAAGATTTTTATTGATTTTATCAAGATTTTCAGCTTTAACTGCACATTCAAATTCAGCCATTTCAGAATAATTAAGATTTAAGATTTTATTTTCTGAATCATTAAACAGATGATAAACTTTTTGTGCAAATTGAAAATCAAGCTTAATAAAAATTTTTTGATAGAGATATTTCTTTTTTATTTCTGCTTTTTCAAGAACCTGCAGAGCGGAATTATAATATGCTTTTCCTAAACCACCAACTCCAAGTTTTGTTCCTCTAAAATATCGTACAACAACAACAAGAATATTTACTAGCTCAAAATGTTCAATAGCATTTAAGATTCGTATGCCGGCCGTTCCTGACGGTTCTCCTGCGTCTGAATATTTAAAATTATCCGGCAGCTTATAAGAATAACAATGATGTGATGCATCATAAAATTCTTTTTTAATTCTTTCAAGATTTGAAAAAGCTTCTTCTTCATTCCCTACAGGAATTGCAAAACTCAAGAAACATCTATTCCTACATATAGATGTTGTCCTAGAAAGCTGACTTTTGTATTTTCCATCTGGGTATCCTTTACTGTTTTTTTATAATTTAATTAGATGATTTAATAATCAATTTATCTAATTTGCAGAAAGGATACCTTTTTTAATTTCTATTTACTTTTTAAACATAATATCTCTAATCTCTCTCTTAAAGAGGGTGTGTGAATATTCAAATTCGTCAGTCTGAGCGGAGTCGAAGACTGACATTTCTAAGCGAATTAACACTTCGACTTCGACTTAGTGTGACGGTAGAATTATTTTTTACACAGTCTCTTAAAAAGAGAGAGACTTATTATCAGCAAAATTTTTAATTATATATTTTGACGAATATCAAATGCTGTTTTTTACATTTTAATGAGTCCTTCTCTTTGTAAGAGAAGGATTTAGGATGAGTTCAGGTCTTCCTAACAACATCATTTATTCTCGAACATTGCTTTTCACAAAATAGTGGGACAGTGCATCGCAAATTTAATTGATTATCAGAACGTGTATAACTAACATACAGTTTTAAATTTAATCGCTTGGTAAAAATTGGAAAAAGAAACGATAATTGTTAGAGGTGCAAGAGAACATAATCTTAAGAATATTGATATTGAAATTCCTCGTGAATCCTTTACGGTTATAACAGGTTTATCAGGTTCCGGAAAATCTTCTCTTGCTTTTGATACAATTTATGCAGAAGGACAACGCAGGTATATAGAATCACTTTCTGCTTATGCACGTCAATTCCTTGATATGCTTGAAAAGCCCGATGTTGATCTGATTGAAGGATTAAGTCCTGCTATTTCAATCGAACAAAAATCTACATCAGGAAATCCCCGATCTACAGTTGGAACAGTAACAGAAATCTATGATTATTTAAGATTACTTTATGCAAGAGTTGGAACTCCTCATTGTTATAACTGCGGTAAACCGGTTACAAAGCAATCATCAGCCCAGATAATTGATTCAATTATTTCTTCTATTAAAGGAGAAAAAATAACTATACTGGCTCCTGTTGTTCGCGGAAGAAAAGGACATTACAGAGAATTATTTGAAGAAATTGCTTCTGATGGATTTTTAAAAGTGCGAGTTGATAATAAATATCATGAAATTGTTAAGGGGTTTAGTGTAGATCGTTATAAGATTCATAACATAGAGATACAGATTGACAAAATTACTGCTAATGAATCATCAAGAAGCAGATTAACTGAATCCATTGAAGTAGCTCTGAATTATGGGACGGGAATTGTGATCGTTAATAATGGTAAAAAAGATTTTGTTTACAGCAGGCACTTAGCTTGTCTTGACTGCGGAATAAGCTATCGGGAACTTGCGCCAAATTCTTTTTCGTTTAACTCACCTTTTGGTTCTTGTAAAGATTGTGAAGGATTGGGCGAAAAGAAGGAACTTGATATAAATCTGATAATTCCGGACTGGAATAAATCAATAAATGAAGAAGGTTTATCTCCGGTTGGAAAACCAAGACCGATCTGGTTTTTTAACCAGCTAAATGTGGTCTCTGAAAAATATGGTTTTGACTATAACACTCCTTTGAAAAAATTAAATGAAGAACAGAGAGAAATTCTTCTGAATGGAACCAAAGAGAAAATTCCTTTTGCTTATACTTATGGTAACAGCAAGCCTGTTACTTATATGCATAAATTTTCCGGGCTGAATAATTATTTAAGAAATTATTACGAAAGTACAAGCTCAAATAACATCCGCGAATGGGTTGAGTCTTATATGAATACAATTCCATGTCCAATCTGTGGCGGTGGAAGATTAAAAAAGGAATCTCTTGCAGTAAAATTCCAGGGTAGAAATATCAGTGAAGTTACATCGCTTTCTATTCTAAGGGCAAAAGAATTTTTTGATAAGATAAAACTTTCCGGCAGAGGTGGAGCAATTGCAAAACCAATCCTAAAAGAAATTATAGCACGGCTTCAGTTTCTTCTTGATGTTGGTTTGGATTATATAACTCTTGATCGTTCAGCAAGAACCTTATCTGGCGGAGAATCTCAGCGTATAAGACTTGCAACTCAGATTGGTTCTCAGCTTGCAGGAGTTTTATATGTGCTTGATGAACCAAGTATTGGGCTTCACCAGAGTGATAATATTAAACTTATAAACTCTTTGAAAAACTTAAGAGATTTGGGAAATACTGTTATAGTTGTTGAGCATGATCGTCAGACAATTGAAAGCTCTGATTTTATGATTGATCTTGGTCCTGCAGCAGGTGAGCATGGTGGAGAAGTTTGTATTGCCGGTTTAACTGATGAACTGATTAATTCTGAAAACGGGATTGATTCTGTTACTCTTTCATATCT